>CAMDQY010000076.1 GCA_945906005.1 Novosphingobium sp. Chol11
TCGCAGCGGCAAGGTTCGGCATGATCCGCACATAGCCCGCAGCGCCGGGAAACAGCCGCGCTAGCGTCGCCAGCTCGACTCCGGCGAGGATCGAAAGCACGCTTGTTCCCGGCCCGGCCAACGGCGCGAGCGTGGGGGTGAGCGCAACCAGCGCCTGCGGCTTGACGCCAAGCAATAGTGCATCGGGAGCAGCCGCTTCGCCTGCACCACGCAGCAGCGTCACACCTTTGGGCACGCTCTCCAGCATCGGATCGACGACCGTGACGCCTTCCGGATCGAGCCCGCCTGCGAGCCACCCTGCGAGCATCGCGCCGCCCATGTTGCCGCAACCGACCAGCACCAGCGAACGGGGCCAGGCGTCCGCCATCAGGTCACGCCTCTCCGGCGGCATCGACCAGCGCGGCGGCAATCGCCTCTGCCGGCGTCTTGTCGCCCCACAGGATGAACTGGAACACGGGATAGAACCGATCGCATTCCTCGAGCGCCGCCTCGACGATGCACTGCGCCTGGCCGGGGCTCAACAGGCCGTCGTCGCCCAGCATCAGGCCATGGCGGAACAGCAGCACGTTGCCGTTCGACCAGACGTCGAAGTGGCCAAGCCACAGCTGCTCGTTGATCAGCGCGAGCGCTTCGTAGATCTGCGGCTTCTTGTCATCGGGCACACGAACGTCGGGAAGGCACAGCAACTGGAGAACATGATCTTCCGTGCGCCAGATCGCCTGGAACTGGTAGGTGGTCCAGCTTCCCTTGATCTCCGCGGAAATCTCATCCTCGCTCAGGTATTCAAACTGCCAGCCGCGCGCGCCGAACAGCGACGCCAGCATCTCCACCGGCGCAGCCTCTTCCGCGCGGTCAATCTCGTCTTCTCTGGGTCTCATGAACTCTCGAACGTCCTGTCTTTCGGCGGTCTCATCGCTTTTGCGGAAAACCGGTTCCCACTTTTCCGCGCGCTGCTCCGGGTCGTGACGCTGGATGCGCCGATAAGGCGGCAAAGCACAATCGAGCCCGGCCCAATGCCTGCGCAAAACCTGACAAGCCTGTTTACATGGTGTGGAAAAGAAGACCTAGCAGCCACTCGGCGCTTTAGCGCGACAAGTCGTCGACCACTTCGCCAGCCGGGCTGGTCCAAAACAATGGGCGCGACGCACCCGCCTTTACCAGCGCATCGATGAAGCGGTTCGCCTCTTTCTGCGAGGAGAACGGCCCGGTCAGCAGGCGATTGGTCTGATTGAGCCGAGCCGTGAACGGCGACTTGCCCTTGAACAAGGTAGGATTGGCCTTTTCCATCCGCCGCCAGTCCTGGCTCAGAGCTGCCAGTTTCTGGCCGATGCCAAGCTGGACCCAGATGCGGCTCGGATGGCTGGGCGCTGCCTTCTTTGCCTTGGGGTCGACTTCGGGCTTCGGCTTTACCTGCGGACGCGCGGGCTTGATCTTGCGCAGGTCGACAGCCCCTGCTGCCGGATCGATCGCAGCCGTCGGCTTGCCGAGATCGGCGAACAGCGCACCGAACGACGGAACTGGAGGGGACGCAGGAGCTGGAGCTGGTGTGGGTTGCGGCGCTACCACCGCGGCGACGGGGGCAACTACTGGCTGGGCAAGCGCGGGCGATCCCGGCAGGCGCGCAAGATCAAAGCCCGCTGCCGAAACCGCAGGTGCTGCGGGAGACGCGGCCACTATTGGCGAAGCTACCGTCGGCGCGGGCTGCGCGACGAACGTGGTGGGTGGGGCAGTTGTCGTAGGCGTTGCAGCGGCCAGCGTCACGCTCATGGCAGGCACAGGAGCAGGCTGCGCGACAGCAACCGAAGGCACGGGCGCAGGCGCGGGCGCAGGTGCAGCAACCGGCGGCTCGGGCACTCTCCTGCCTTCGAGAATCTCGGCAACCGGGGGAACCGGAGCCGCGCTCCGAACAGTAAATCCAGTCTCCACAGTCTGTGCATCTTCGCGCGCGGGCATGACCTCGGGCGGAGCAACGCGTGGTTGCCTGCTCGCATTGAGCGCGACGCGGGTCTCGCGCTTGCGCTGCTCCTCAGCGAGCTTCGCCTCGCGGCGCGACTTGGCTTCGGCGAGCTTGGCCAGCCTGCGCTGTTCGCGCGCCGATGCGGCACGGGCACCGCTTTCGCCCGGTCCGAGCGGCTTTCCTGCCGGAACCAGCGCCTTGCCCGCGTCACGGGCAGACCCTGAGGGAGCAAGCGCAGCAATCCGCGCCTCGTCACGACCGATCTCGGAGGCGCGCGGGAAAACGCCTAAGTTCGCCGCGGCCGCCTGCTGGGCGCGGGTCAGGCGCGGCATGTATTGGAGATAGGGCGTAATCCCGTTCGCCAGAGTACCGGGAAGCAGTGTCTTGACGATGCGGTTCGCTTCCCGCTCCTGCCCGAGGATGGCGAGCCCGAATGCACGAGTGCGCCACGAGGCCTTGTCCTGCTTCTTCAGCAGCGGAAGCAGCGTCTTTTCCATCGCCGTGCCATCGCCGGAAATCGCCTGACTGATCGCGAGACGCCTGGTCACTTCCTCGGCATCCACCCCGGTCGAGAGCGCTTGGGAATAGGAGCGCTGGGCGCTTAGCGGATCGCCGACGAGGTCGTAGGCCAAGCCGCGATCGGCAGCGATCGACGACGCCGGTGCTCCGGCAGCAAGCGCCTGTGCGAACATCGGTATTGCTGCGGCGGCATCGCCTTGGCGCACGAGAGCGCCGGCAAGGCCTGCGAGCAACCGGGGATTGCTTGGCGCGAGCGCCTGCCCCCGCTTGAAGAAGCCGACTGCCGCCTCGAAATCACCCAGCTTGCTAGCCACAATACCCGCATTGACGAGCGAATCGACATTGCGCGGATCGCGGCTGAGTTGTGACAGGGCCGCGCTCAACTCCAGCGCTTCGCGGCTTGGCAAAGGCTGGGTGACGGGTGTGCTCGCTGCGCCTTGTGCCTGCGCTGCGGCAGGCAAAGCCAGCAGGCAGCACGCCACCGCCAGCAAGGCTGACCGGGACCGAGGCAATCGAGACGGGTACCGAATTTTCAACAGCATGAATTGTCCAGGCACGCGCACCGGACGGCGCTATGCTTCAACCTGCGCGAGGTCATGCGTCACGCAGGCTGAACGCTAGAGCACTTCCCGAAAAAGTGGAAACCGGTTTTTCGATCGGGAAGTGCTCAAGATGTTGACCGAGGGCCTTTCTTGTCCGGCAAGGTGATTCCACCTTGCCGGACAAGAAAGGCCCTGGCGTAATGCGCTCGCACGCGCCCCGGTATCGCCTTACTGGTTATTCTGCCGTCCAAGGAAACGGGGAATGCTGATCGACGAAGAACTCTCTTCATCGTCATCGGCATCGGAGCGGCTCTTGCTGCGCGAGAGATTTGCCATACGCTCGAACAGCGTCGTGCCCGAAGGGGGCGCAGGCGTTTCCGTGCCACTGCCCACAGGTGCGGCGGCGGCGGGCGGTTCTTCTGCGCCAAGACGCCCGATGCGCGCAGAAACCGGTGCATCATCGGTCGCCAGGCGGTCGGCATCGAGCAACAACTCATCCTGCGGCCCGTCGCTCACTGGTGGCTCGTCCTCATCGACCTGTTCGAGACCTAGGTCGAGGGGTTCCTCGCGCGGACGACCGATCCCGCTGAGGCTGGCATAGGTGCTTTCCGCTACGACGGGTTCGTCGCTGCTCGCAGTGTCCGGTTCCTCGGCAGAAGAATTATCTGCTTGTTGCTCGACCGCCGGCCCCTGCATGCCTTCGTCGAAAGCTAGTTCCGGCGCGTCGACAGAGTCGGTTGCCTCGGCAGCCGGTTCGGGATCGGCTTCGGTTGGTGCAGCGGGCTCGGGCGCTTCCCGTGGGAACGAAGCGACTGGTGCGGCTTCGGCAGCAGGTTCGGACTCGAACGTCATCGGCCTGGTCGCCGTCGGCAGGACCGGCCCACGCGAACGGCCAAAGTTCATCGGCCGCGCCGGATCCTTTGTCATTTCCGCGCTCTGCTCGATGCCGGTTGCCACCACCGATACCCGGATTTTGCCCTGAAGGTCGGGATTGAAGGCCGAACCCCAGATGATGTTGGCATCCTCGTCGACCAGTTCGCGGATGTGGTTGGCCGCCTCGTCGACTTCGAGCAGCTTCATGTCCTCGCCGCCGATAATCGAAATGATGACGCCCTTGGCACCCTGCAACGAAACGCCGTCGAGCAGCGGGTTCGCAATGGCCTTCTCGGCAGCTTCGAGCGCGCGATTTTCACCCTCGCCCTCGCCGGTGCCCATCATTGCCTTGCCCATCTCGCCCATCACCGAACGCACATCCGCGAAATCGAGGTTGATCAGGCCGGGCATGACCATCAGGTCGGTGATCGAGCGCACGCCCTGCTGGAGCACTTCGTCGGCGAGCCCGAAGGCTTCCTTGAAGGTCGTCTCGGCCTTGGCGATCAGGAACAGGTTCTGGTTGGGAATGACGATCAGCGTATCGACGTGCTGCTGCAGCTCTTCGATCCCGGCTTCCGCCGCGCGCATCCGGCGCGTGCCCTCGAACAGGAACGGCTTGGTGACGACGCCGACGGTGAGCACACCCTTGTCACGCGCTGCCTTGGCGATGATTGGGGCCGCACCGGTGCCGGTGCCGCCGCCCATGCCGGCTGCGATGAACACCATGTGGGTGCCTTCGAGGATACGATCGATCTCGGCGAGCGTTTCTTCCGCTGCCGCGCGTCCGACCTCGGGCCGCGACCCGGCTCCAAGCCCTTGCGTGATGTCGGGGCCGAGCTGGATTCGCTGTTCGGCGATCGAATTGTTGAGCGCCTGCGCATCGGTGTTGGCGACGACGAAATCGACGCCTTCGATCTTCGCCTCGATCATGTTTGCGATGGCGTTACCGCCCGCGCCGCCCACACCGATAACGGTGATCCGCGGCCGCAACTCCTCGATCGATGACGGACCCAGATTGATGCTCATTTCGGTCTCCTGACAGGGATGCGCTCACAGCATGACCCGATTGGCGATGATTGCACGCTTGACCGCGCCGAATCAAAGCGGCGGGTTGCGTTGTCCACAGCGCGAACTTCAGTGTTTGCGCGTAGTCGGGCGCGCTCGGGTGACGCCGCACTGGCCATCAGAAATACTCCCTGAAGGCCTGCCACACCCGCGCTACCATGCTGGTTCGTCCGAAACGCGACACGCTCTGGCCCTTCGCGCCGAAGGTTCGCACGTCGATGGGGTCGGCATCGGCATAAAGGATGAGGCCCGCCAGTGTCGAGAAGCCCGGCTTGACGTGGGCGTCGGCCAGACCAGAAAGGTAGGGCGCGCGCCCGATCCGCACGGGCTTGGCAAGCGCGGACTGTGCGAAATCGGCAAGCCCCACCAGTTCCGCGCCTGCCCCGGTGAAGACGATCTGATGACTACGCTTGTCGCCGAAGCCGAGCGATTTCAGCGCCTTGTTGATGTCTTCCATCAGCCGCCCGAGCTGCCCGGTGATGACCCCGACGAGTTCGGCGCGTGGGATGCGGTTCTTGTCGTCGGCGTGGCGGGCGAGCGCGCCGCTGCTCTCTCCGCCCGGCGCATCGACAGGGATCATTTCGCGGTGATCGGCGGGGCTGGCAATGGCAGAGCCGTTGACGCATTTCAGCCGTTCGGCCTGGAAGCGGCGGATACCGAACGCCGAGGCAATCGCATCGGTGATCGCGCCCGAACCCGTCTGGATTGAGGCGAGGCCCACGATCATGCCGTCGGCATAGACCGCGACATTGGTCACGTCGGCACCGAATTCGACAAGGGCAACGCCCAGTTCGCGTTCCTCCTGCGAGAGGCAGGCAAGGCCAGCCGCGACCGGCGATCCGATCACACCCTCGACCTCGAGGTGGGCGTTCTGCACTGCCTCGGTCAGATTGCGCAGCGGTGCGCCGTCGGCAAGCGTCACATGAATGTCGACCGCAAGCCGCTCGGCATGAAGCCCGACCGGGTCCGCAACCCCATGCGCACCGTCGAGCGTATATTGCGCCGGCTGCGCGTGGAGGACCGCGCGCCCGTCGGGCTGGATCGACTCGCGCGCCGAGGCGAGCAACTGGTCGATATCCTCCTGTTCGATCCGTCGCCCCCCGATGTCGATCTCGACGCGCGACATCTTGCTCGCAAGTCCCGCACCCGAACAACCAATCCAGACCCGCGAGACCGAATGGTTCGCCATGCGCTCCGCCCGTTCGACCGCGTCGCGCACGGCACGGGTCGCCTCGCGCATATCGGTAACATAGCCCCGCCTAATGCCCTGGCTGGCGCGATGCGCCGAGCCGAGCACGATCATCTCACCGGTTTCGCTAAGTCCGGCGACGATCGCGGAAATGCGGAACGAGCCGAGATTGACCGCTCCGAACACGCGGGTGATGCGCGGTGTAGCCATCAATGCGTCTCCTGCTGCTTGCTGGCGACAGCCGCTGGGTTGATGTCGGCAGCCTCGGCGGCGCGACCGGGCATGCGCAAATAGATGCGATCGCGCGCGCGCATATCGAAGGCGACGATCTTGCCGCCGATCAGCCGGTTGGTTCCGTCGAGCCGAGCGAAGGATACCAGCGCAGCTGCCGATTCCTTGCCGCCTTCGGGAAGCGCCAGCACCTGGTCGGTCTTGAAGGTGAGGTTCCAGCGCCGGTTGCCGATCCACTCGGCCTCGCGAACTTGCGGCCTCATAGCCGGAGCCGCATCGAGCAGGTGGCCAAGCTCGCGCATCTGCTTGCCCGCGCCGGGGCCGCAGACGATCAGCTTGCCCTTGGCACGTTCGCGGGAGACCGGCTCGAGTTCGTGACCCTCATCATCGATCAGGACCAGCCGGTCGGCCTTGCGCAGCGCTGCGTGCGGTATGCGCTCGACGATGTCGATCACCAGCGTATCGGGAAGCTGGCGCGAAACGCGCGCGTCCTTTACCCATGAAAGCTCGAGCAGCTGCTGGCGCAGCGCGACGAGATCGACCAGCGGCATCGCCCGGTCGCGTTCGGCCAGCGCCCGCTCGTAGACCTTGATCTCGTTGAGGTTCTCCATTCCGCGCACATCGACGCGCCGCACTTCGAAGCCCGCATCGCCTGCGACACTGGCAAGCTGCTTTCCGGCCAGTGTCGGCAGGCCCGCCATCGAGGCAGCGATCCACGCCAGCGCGACCGCGCCGCCCAGAATCATCGCCATGAACGCACGGTGCATGGTTTCCTCGCTGAACGGCAGCATGGCCATTGCACCATCGAGCGCCGAGCCGGTTCGCGCCCTGGCCTGACGCACCTTGCGCGCCTTGCCCTGCGAAGCGGCGCTGCACCTTGCGCTCTTGCCCTTGCGCTTGATCGTCTGGCTCATCTCGCGCTGCCCCCTCGCGCCTTGGCATCTTCCAGCGCTTCGGCGATGATCGCCTCAACCAGATCGGGATAGTCCATGCCGCAAATCTTGGCCTGTTCGGGCACGAGGCTGAGCGGAGTCATGCCCGGCTGGGTATTGACCTCGAGCAGGAACAGCCCTTCGAGCCCGCGCTCGTCGTCCCAGCGGAAGTCGGACCGGCTGGTGCCCCGGCAGCCGAGCAGGCGGTGCGCGCGCAGCGCCAGATCCTTGCACGCCGAGGTGATCTCGTCGGGCAGGTCGGCGGGGCAGACGTGTTCGGTCATGCCCTCGGTATATTTCGCGTCGAAATCATAGAAGCCGCTCTTGGGCTTGAGTTCGGTGACCATCAGCGCCTTGTCGGCGAGCACGGCCACGGTCAGCTCCTTGCCACGAATGAACGGTTCGGCCAGCAGGCTGCCGAATTGCTGCCACGGGCCGGTAACGTCGCGCTGGATCGGGTTGCCGTAATTGCTGGTGTCGGTGACGATAGCGACGCCGACCGACGAGCCTTCGTTGACCGGCTTGAGCACAAAGGGCCGCGCCAGCGGATCGCGCTCATAAAGATCAACGCTGCGCACGATCCGCCCGCCGGGCATCGGGATGCCGTGCGGCACCAGCGCCTGCTTGGTCAGCTCCTTGTCGATGGCGATAACCGAAGTGGCGAGGCCGGAGTGCGTATAGGTCAGCCCCATCAGGTCCATCATGCCCTGCACCGTGCCGTCCTCTCCGGGGCAGCCATGCAGCGCGTTGAACACCACGTCGGGCCTCGCCTCGGCCAGCCGCAGCGCGACATCGCTATCCATGTCGATGCGCGTGACATGGTGGCCCTTGCTCTCGAGCGCCTTGGCGACACCTTCGCCGCTCATCAGCGAGACCGGCCGCTCGTTCGACCAGCCGCCCATCAGGACCGCGACGTGGAGTTTCTGCAAGCTCACGGCCTTCCCACGTCCTTCTTTTTTTGCGCTCCGGCAAACATGCCTACGCGCTGTATCTCCCACTCGAGCTCCACGCCCGAGGTTTCCTTCACCCGCCGCCGCACCTCTTCGCCCAGCGACTCGATATCCGCGCTGGTCGCCGCGCCGGTGTTGATGAGGAAATTGGTGTGCTTCTCGCTTACCTGCGCACCGCCAAGCGTCAGGCCGCGACAGCCCGCCCGGTCGACCAGTTCCCACGCCTTTTCGACCGGAGGATTCTTGAAGGTCGATCCGCCGGTCTTGGTGCGCAGCGGCTGCGATGCCTCGCGGCTGGCGGAAATGCGGTCCATCTCGGCCTGGATCGCGACAGGATCGCCGGGACGTCCGCGGAACCGGGCGGCAACGACGGTTGCGCCGAGGGGCAAGGCCGAATGGCGATAGGTGTAAGCAAGGTCGGCAACCGGCAGCGTAACCAGTTCGCCTGAACGCAGCACGACATCGCAATCGACGAGAATATCCTTCACTTCGCTGCCATAGGCTCCGCCGTTCATCCGCACGAAGCCGCCCACCGTGCCGGGGATCGACCGCAAAAACTCGAGACTCGCGATTCCGGCATCGCGCGCGGTCGAGGAAACGAGGATACCGCTCGCCCCGCCCCCGCATTCGAGCGTCACCTCGTCGCTGCGATCAACCTTGGCGAAGGCCTTGCCCAGCCGCACGACCACGCCTTGCACTCCTCCATCGCGAACGATCAGGTTGCTGCCTAGCCCCAGCGCCATCACCGGCACATCGGGTTCGAGATCGCGCAGGAAGTGCTGCAAATCGGCAAGGTTTTTCGGCTCGAACAGCCATTGCGCAGCGCCGCCCGCCTTGAACCAAACCAGCCGCGCAAGCGGAGCATGCTCGGTAAGCTTGCCGGCAACGCGGGGGAGCGCATCGGCCATCATGCCGCCCTGCGCGAGGCGATTGCGCCAGCAAGGCCCGCCGCCCATTTGGTAATATCGCCCGCGCCGAGGCAGACGATAAGGTCGCCAGTCTCGATTGTCGAAGCGAGAGCATCGGCGAGAGTATCCGGCCCCGAAATGGTTTGCGCCGCGCGATGCCCGCGCGCTTTCAGCCCCGCCACCAGCGCGTCGGTGTCGGCGCCCTCGATTGGCTCTTCTCCGGCGGCATAGACCGGCGCGACATAGACCATGTCGGCATCGTTGAAGGCGGTCTGGAAATCATCCATCAGGTCGCGCAGCCGCGTGTATCGATGCGGCTGGGCGACCGCGATGACCCGCCCCGTGCCGCCTTCGCGCGCGGCGGAAAGCACCGCCCTGATCTCGACCGGGTGGTGCGCGTAATCGTCGATGACGAGTGCTCCCGCCACTTCGCCAACCTTTGTGAAGCGCCGCTTGACCCCGCCGAAATGGGCAAAGCCGGAGCGGATGATCTCGTCCGGGCAGCCCATCTCGACCGACACCGCGACAGCGGCAAGCGCGTTCTGAACGTTGTGCCGCCCCGGCATCGGCAGTTCGATTCCCTCGATCCGACGCAACACCCCGTCGCGTTCGCGGATCACGACATCGAAGAGGTTGCCGCCGGGATAGGGCGTGACATGCTCACCGCGCACGTCGGCCTGCGCGGAAAAGCCGTAGGTAATGACCCGCCGGTCGCGCACCTGCGAGATCACGTTCTGCACCTCGGGATGATCGAGGCACAGCACCGCCGCGCCATAGAAGGGCACGTTCTCGATGAATTCGACGAAGGCCTTCTTCACTCCGTCGAAGTCGCCGTAGTGATCGAGGTGTTCGGGATCGATGTTGGTGACGACCGCGATGGTGCCGTCCAGGCGCAGGAAGCTGCCGTCGCTCTCGTCGGCCTCGACCACCATCCAGTCGCTCGCGCCGAGCCGGGCGTTCGAGCCATAGGAGTTGATGATGCCGCCATTGATGACCGTGGGGTCGATACCGCCCGCATCGAGCAGGCAGGCGATCATCGATGTCGTGGTGGTCTTGCCGTGGGTGCCGGCGACCGCGACCGTGTTCTTGAGCCGCATCAGTTCGGCGAGCATCTCGGCGCGACGAACCACCGGGATTCGGTTTTCGAGCGCGGCTGCGACCTCTGGGTTAGTGCGCCTCACCGCGGTCGAGGTGACGACCACGGCAACTCCATCGACGTTCTGCGCAGCATGGCCGATCGTTACGGGAATGCCGCGCTCGCGCAGCCCTTCGACGACATAGCCCTCGGCAATGTCGGAGCCCTGCACTGCGTAACCCAGGTTGTGCATCACCTCGGCAATGCCCGACATGCCGATCCCGCCGATACCGACGAAGTGGATCGTGCCGATGTCGGTGCCGACACCTTTCACTGGGCGCCGTCCCTTGCCAGCGCTTCGGAAGTTGTCGCGCGGACCTCGCTGCCACCCATCCGGATCACGTCCATCAGCGGCGCGGCCCCGAAACTTTCGACCAGGTCGGCAAGGTCGGATGCGGCCTTGGGATAGCCGCAGTTCCATGCCCCGTGTGCGGCGTTGCCCAGCGTTTCGGGATGCAGGGACATGGCCTGGATCTGCTTGGCCAGCTCGGCAGCGGAGAACCGGTCCTGCCGGATCGCGCGCGCGCCGCCCGCCGTGACGATTTCGCGCACATTGGCGGCCTGGTGATCGTCGGTAGCGATAGGCAGGGGGATCAGGATCGCCGGGCGGCCAACGGCGGTCAGCTCGGCAATGGTCGAAGCTCCGGCGCGGCCGATGAACAGGTGCGTGTCGGCAAGTCGGCCTGCCATGTCCTCGAAATATGTGGAAAGTTCGGCGGGAATCTCGTGATCGGCATAGCGCTTGCGCACCGCATCGATGTCCTCTGGTCGGCACTGCTGCGTCACCTGCAAGCGCGAGCGCAGGGCGAGCGGCAGCATGGCGAGCCCGTCGGGCACCACTTCGGACAGCACTCGCGCGCCCTGGCTGCCGCCGGTAACAAGGATGCGGAACGGCGCTTCGCGGGTGAAGGTCGGGAATGGCTTGTCGCGAAGCGCAAGCACTTCCACGCGCACCGGATTGCCGACCAGCGTCGTCTTGCCCAGATGCTTGTCAGGCAGCCGGTCGACCCACGAAAAGGATGTGGCGATAGCATCGACCCGGCCCGCAAGCCGCCGGTTGACCCGGCCCAGCACCGCGTTCTGTTCGTGGATAATCGTCGGCAAGCCCGCCTTCGTCGCGGCGAGCAGTGCGGGAAAGGCGGGGTAGCCGCCAAAGCCGACCACGGCGCTTGGCTCGAAACTCTCGAACAGCCGCAATGCCATGGCGCGACCTTCCCAGATCGCGCGCAGTCCGCCGATCCAGCTCAGCGGATTGAAGCCCGCAAGCCGTCCCGCCGGCAGCACGTGCGCGGTGAGCGAGGCGGGCTTGCCAGGGATCGCCGTGCCGCGCTCGTCGGTGATGAGCGCGACATGGTGGCCGCGCCGCTCAAGCTCGACGGCAAGCGCGAAGGCGGGAATGAGGTGCCCGCCGGTGCCTCCGGCTGCCAGTACGTAGTGGCGCGAAACCACGGTCATCGCCTGTCTCCTGCCGAAGCAAACCTTGGGCCGTCGTTCGAGATAAAGGGGTTCCTGCGGGTAATCGCCAGCAGCAGTCCGACGCACAGGCACTGCGCGATGGTGGACGAGCCGCCGTAGCTGACAAACGGCAGCGTCATGCCCTTTGAAGGAAACAGCTGGAGATTGACGAGAATGTTGATGAACGCCTGCCCGCCGAGCTGGCACAGCAGACC
>CAMDQY010000077.1 GCA_945906005.1 Novosphingobium sp. Chol11
ATCAATCGCCGCCAAAAGCCGTCTGCGCAAATCCATCGATAGTGGTTGGCCCATCCATGCCGGCCTCCTTCACCAGCACGGATTCTGAATCAGAAATCACGCTCAGTGGGAATCCCTCGACGATTCATAACGGTCGAAAACCGCTCTAAAATAAATTAGATAGATGTTATCATCTTCATTCCCACCGGCGCTCCAGTTTTTCCACGAACATCACGACGGGTCGCTCTGCCTGCCAGAGCGATATCCTTGCTAAGTGAGTGGAGCCGAATTACACTTTACGCCGGGCAGAGTTGTAAGCTGGAAGCATGTCGGCAGATCAGACTGTAATTTTCGTCGTCCTGGTCTTGACGATCATCGGATTTTTCCCGGTGCTCGACAGCGTGAGTATTTGGCATTTGACCAAGCATGTCAGAGTCGAACAGCGCGAACGAATGAAGCACGCGCGCAAGCACTGGCGCCGGTCGTTCATCTGGACGGTTTTCTCGACCAAGCGCGTGCCGCGCCTTACCGACCAGAGCGACTCGCGCCTGCATCGGCAAGGCTGACTGGCCTCAATTCCCCATCCGCCGAAATTGGTCAGGCCGGATCGGCACCATACTTGCGAATATGGAACGGCACGCGCTCTTGCTGCGGCGGCAGTTCGTTCAGACCGTGTGGGTTGAGCTCCGCCGTAAGCGTCGAAGACAGACCGCCCTCGATCGTGGTCTTGCAGATGCGCCAGCCTTCGGGCGTCCGCCGGAAGGTATTGATCCGCTGCGACAGGCCGATGGTCGGCTGACCGCCGCGCGCCTGGAAGATGCCGAGCATGTTCGAATACTGGGTGGCGCTGTCGCCATCGACCACCACCTTGTCGGCAGTGCTAGTCTGGAACACGTAGGGTAGCGGACCTTCGTCGCCATAGAAGTAGTCCCAAAACTCGGTGTATTCCGCGCGGCCCTTGGGGCCTTTGCCCGGCGGATTGGGCGGTACGTCGATCTGGGCGTCTTCGGTCAGGCATTCGAGCGCGGCAGCGCGACCGGCTTGCTTGCCCTTGAATCCGCCGGTGCACTCGAAATGCCACTTGAAGAACACGTCGTTGATCTCGTGCACGTCATTCAGAAGCTTCACCGTGGTGCGCAGTTCGGTGACTTCCTTGCGCAGGGCTTCAAGTTCATCACTCATCCCGATTCCTTTCACTCAATTGCGATCCCCTGCTGCACACCAGCGCGGCCAATTTGTCCAGCGCTCCCGTTCGAAACTTGACTCTGCCTGCCGCTTGCGGATGAAGCGGCCTGCACAAAGAACGATCACGAGACGGGAGAGATAAAATGCCGACAATGATGGACATGACCGGGCAGGTCGCGCTGGTAACGGGTGCGGGCGGTGGCCTGGGCAGTGCGAGCGCAATCAGGATCGCCGAGCTAGGTGCCGACATTGCCCTGCTCGATGTGTCGGCAGAGGCGCTCGCGGGCACTGCCGAAAAAGTGCGCGCGATGGGCCGCAAGGTGCTCGAATTGCCGCTCGACGTGACCGACCGCGCGCAATGCGCCGCCGCCATTGAAAAGACGGTCGCCGAGTTCGGCCGGATCGACGCGCTGTGCAACATCGCCGGCGTGCTGCGCTGCGGTGCCAGCGAGGATTTCTCGGAAGGCGATTGGGACCTGGTCATGAAGGTCAACCTCGAAGCGCCGTTCTTCCTGTCGCGCGCCGCCGTGCCGCACATGAAGGAAAAGGGCGGCGCAATCGTCAACGTGTGCAGCACCGCCGCATTCAAGGCGCAGGGCTTTTTCTCGGCCTATTGCGCCAGCAAGGCGGGCCTCCTGCACCTCACCAAGACAATGGCCGTGGAGTATATCAAGACGCCGATCCGCATCAACGCGGTCGCGCCGGGCGGCATGGATACCGTGCTGGCTTCGCACGCACACCCGATCTTTACGCTCGATCCCGATATCTACGGCCGGCTTGGCAACCCGCGCGGGATGTGCGTGATCGACGACGTGGCCGACATGGTGGCCTACCTCGCGAGTCCGGCTTCGCGCTCGATGCAGGGCTCCTGCGTGGTCGTCGATACCGGCGAGATCGTCTATTAATCCAGCCTGGGATCGACCAGCGTGCGGACCGGTGAGGCGGGATCGGCCATCGTCGCCATGGCAGCGGCGACCCCGCTCACCCCGATCCGTTCGCCAATCCATGGGCTGACGTCGATGCGCCCGTCACCGATGGCGCGCAGGGCAAGGTCCATGTCCTGCGCTTCCTCGCCACAAGCGAACTGCACATTGAGGCACTTGTTCTGCGCGGTGAAGGTGAACAGGCGCTCCTGCTCCATGCAGTATCCGCCCATGACAATGCGGCCGTGCATTGGCGCGCCCTGGATGATCTGTTCGAGCATGCCGGGCAGGCCGACGTTCTCATAAATGAGGTTGACCCGCTTGCTGCCTAGATCGGGCAGCGGGCCATAGGGATCGATCTCGCGCGGATCGATGGCGAGATGCGCGCCCATCTTCAACGCCATTTCGCGTCGGTGCGGGTGAAAATCGGCGGCGACGATCGGGGCGACGCCCGCCAGCTTCAGCCCGGCGATCACACCAAGCCCGATTGCCCCGCAACCGAGAACCAGCGCCACGTCGTCCTTTTCGGGACGGCCGCGCCGGGCATGTTCGAGCCCGACCGCTAGCGGTTCGATGCAGGCGGCGTGATCGTCGTCGAACTCATCCGGCACCTCGATCAGCTGGGTCTCGTCGAGCAGCATCAGCTCGCCGAAACCGCCGGGACATTCGTGCATGTAGCCAACCACGCCGTACATGCCGCCTGCGGTCATCACCGGCACCGAGGTGACCTTGCGGCCGGCCTTGACCGGCATCGCGCTTCCCGGTCCGTATTCGAGCACTTCGCCGACATATTCGTGGCCGGGCACGAACGGCTTGTCGAAATCGAGCATAGCGTATGGCCCGCCGAGCTTCTTCGACAGCTCGATGACGTTGCGCCCGCCCTTGAGGAAGTGCAGGTCCGAGGCGCACAGGCCGCAGCGATGCGTTCGCACCAGCACCTGGCCGGGGCCGGGAACCGGATCGGGCAGAGTGCCCGAGCGGACCTCGCCGCTTTCGATATAGGCAGCCTTCATCGTCCGACCTCCTTTAGCCTTGCGCTTCCAGTTCGCGGATGCGCGGCAGCGTTTCCTCCAGCAGCTTCAGGCTCTTCCAGCCTTCGTCCGGCGAAAGCCCGCCGATCAGCGGTTGCAGCGAGATACCGGCACGGTTGGGCAGATCGCGCATCCGCTCGAGCAGCATGTCCGGCGTCCATGCTACGAACATGCCCGAAGCCCTCAATTTGGCCGGATCTTCGAGGCCCTTGAAGGGGGAGTTCGACGATTCGCCGGCCTGTGCCGACCACTGGGCATAGGCGGTGACGACATGGGCCGCGTGCCGCTCAAGCACTTTCCAGCCCTCTTCGGCGTCTTCGCACAGGTGTATGCCCTGCGGCATTCCCGGGGTCGGGCGGTTGAACCGGCGCGGCTTCTGGCCGAGCCGCTCGCATTCGGCGAGGTAGATATCGACCAAGTGCCCGCTGGTCGGACCAAACCCGAGATCGAATTTGGCCGCGCGCTTGGCGGCGGTGGCAATCCCTCCGCCGACCATCAGGATCTCGTGCGGATCGCGGGTCGGCAGCGGGCGCACGAAGATCGGCTTGCCGTCGTGCTCGAACCGCTCGCCCTTGAGCGCGCGCAGGATGATCTCAATGCCTTCGTCCATGGCCTTGGCGCGATCCGCCAGCGACTTGCCGAACATCGCGAATTCGGACGGCACATAGCCCGCGCCGAGGATCACGCCGAGCCTGCCCCTTGCGATCAGGTCGAGCACCGCGATCTTCTCGGCCACGTCGACCGGATCGTGGAGCGGCAGGATCACTGCGCCGAGCATCAATTGGATGCGCTTGGTCACCGCCGCGATCGCCCCGCCGAGCGTGAATGGCTGCGGCAGGTAACCATCGACGGAGCCGTGATGCTCCATCAGCAGCACGCCCGCCAATCCCTTCTCGTCGGCCCAGCGCGCCATGTCGATGGCCGCGGCGTAGAGATCGGGCACCGGCGTGCCGAGATCTGGCGCACGCATGTCGAAGGCCAGCGAGATCGGATGATGTTTCATGGTGTGGCGTCCTCTTCCAGTGGCGACCATGCCGCAAGGCGCGGGGGCGGACAACTGCGCGCTTGCATGTGGTGCATCGCAGCGATGATATGGGCAGGGATCAGGGAGAATCGATCATGCACTATGATGAATATGCCAATCGCTACGAATGCATCGAATTTTCGCGCGAGGGCGGGGTGCTGGAGATGCGGATGCATACGCGCGGCGGACCGGCGAAGTGGGGCACGACGCTCAAGAGCCTCCACGCAGAGCTTGGCGATGCCTTCGCCCGGATCGCGCTCGACCGCGAGAACAAGGTAGTCCTGTTCACCGGGACCGGCGACACCTTCATCACCGAATTTGACGATCAGGAAGTCTCGCCCGAAACCGATGTCTCGCATATGTGGGCGCGCATCCATCAGGAGGGCATGGAGCTTCTGAACAACCTGCTCGCCGTGCCGGTGCCGATGATTGCGGCGGTGAACGGGCCGGCGACGATTCATGCCGAGCTGGCGATGCTGTGCGATATTGTGATCGCTGCCGACCATGCCGAGTTCGCCGATCTCGCACATGTGCCCGGTGGCACCGTTCCGGGCGACGGCGTCCATGTCGTCTGGCCGATGCTGCTCGGCCCGAACCGGGGGCGCTATTTCCTGTTGACCGGCGAACGGATCGGCGCGACGGAAGCAAAGCAGCTCGGCATGGTGGGCGAAGTGCTTGGCGCCGACGGTCTCATGCCCCGCGCGCGCGAACTGGCAGCGAAGCTGGCGGCGCTTCCCGGCCCGATGCTGCGCCATACTCGCGCCATCCTGATCCGCGAACTGCGCCGCCGGATGATCGACGAATTGTCAGCCGGCCTTGCCCACGAAGGGCTGGGCATCCTTTCGTGGGGTGCGCCCTAGCGTGGAAGCGACGCGGCGAGCACCGGCACATCGGCCAGCGCCCGCATTGCATCGTTGAGGTGGGTGCAGCCTTCGGGGCCGCGCAACTGGCGCAGCACCTCGTCGCGGATGTCACCAAGGCTCGATCCGACCAAGCGCTGGGTATTGTGGATTGCTCCGGGACACTCGGGAAACGGCAGGATGCGCGCGTCTGGTTCCAGCGACAGTACTTCCAGCGTAACGGGATCGGCGGTGACGCGCAGCAGGTATTCATGGATCGCGGTGCGTCCGCCGTCCCTTTTCTTGGCGCTGTCCTGGAACGCGGAATCGATCGTCAGCAGACCCGACGAAGGATCGCGCCACACATCGATCCGCCGTGCCCGGCGAAACCCCGGACCATCGTTTTCGGCGAACTCGTGCCAGCCGAGCGGATCGGCCGGGTTGCGCAATTCGCCAGCGTCGGCAGCTGCCACCTCGCTGACATCGCGGCGGAAGGTCAGCCCGCTGTTACCCTCGGCAAGGCCCCAGCAAACATTGGCGCGGCCCGACATCATCTCCTCGAATTCGTGGTCCGACATGTTCGCGCGGCGATCGAGCATCAGCGTGGGATCCCACATCGACCATGAGATGTTCGAGACCAGAGCCGAGCCCGACAGGTCATCGAGCACGAGGTAGATCGGGACTGCTTGCTCTACCAGTTCGGGCATGATCTCGCGAATGAACATGCGCAGGTGCCCGCCAGCACGGTGTCCGACGATTTCCTGCAGACGCGATGGTTCTGGCGTCGCGGAAATCGAGCGGATGGTCTTGTCGTCCTCGAGCACGGCGCGCAGTTCAGCGCCGCCTAGTTCGGTTCCCGGCTGGTCGGGTGAGCCGGTGCGGTAATCGCGCACGCGGCCGACGAACAGGCGCGGCTGGTCTGTCCCTTCCGGCCACGAAACGTCGATAGAGGTCGTGCGGCGAAGCGAATTCACGGGCCGCGCCGGAGCGGGATTGGCCGTCGTGCGCGGCGGGGGGGGCGTCGTTTGAATGTTCATGGCCGAATCACTGTGGCACCTTGCACCGCCACTGGCAAATCGCACGCCGCTCCTAAGATCAGGCCTTCAATCCAACACCACCGGCAACGAGGTCATGCCGCGATGCTCGAGCCCGCCGAATATCGGCGCAGGCTGATCGGGATCAAGCCGCATGTTCGGGAAGCGGTCCATCAGGCCGTTGATCGCGAGCACCATTTCCTGCTTGGCGACATCCATGCCCAGGCACCGGTGCGGACCGAAGCCGAAGCCCATATGGTGCTCCTTCTTGCGGAAGATGTCGTAGGCGGTCGGGTTCTCGAATACCTCAGGATCGTGGTTCGCCGTGCCGAGGCAAAGCTGGACCTGCGAATTTGCCGGGATGAACACACCTTCGACCTCGGTATCGGCGACGCAAAGCCGCGGGAAAACCGGGTCGGTCGCGCGCCAGCGCAGGCTTTCGTCCACTGCCTGTTCAATCAGCGTGCGATCCTCGCGGCAAGCTTCCCAGAAATCATAGTGCGAGAGCAGCGCATGGATGGTGATGCCAAGCTGGCGCCACGTGGTGCCGCCGCCGGCAAAGATCACCAGCTTGCAGAACCCGAATATCTCCTCCTTCGTCAGCCTGCGCTTCGAGCCATCGTCCTCGGTCACCTCGTTGTCCATCAGGCTGGCAATGACATTGTCGCCCGGTTCGCGCAGGTTGTTCTCGACCATCTCGTCGAGCACGCGGTCGACATACTGGAACGAGGCGAGACGGTCCTCCATCGGCGTGTCCGCCGAACCGAACGAGCCGCGATGCAGGTGATACCGGAATTCGATGACGCTTGAGCCTTCGAGCCCGATTGCGCGAGTGACCACCGCCATCGGCAAGGGGGCGCACAAGTTGGCATTCATGTCGCAGTGGTTGTTTCCCGACATCTTTATGCGATCCAGCAGCACGTCGACCGTGTCCTGCACGAACCGTGCGTTCCACCAGCCGAGCACGCGTGGACGCTTGAACAGCGGCTGGGCGGTGGCGCGCAGCCGCTTGTGCTGCTTGCCAACCATCGACAGGATCGTCGGGCCGATCATCTGGAACACGCCCATCTTCTGATAGCCTTCAGACGAAATCAGCGTGTTCTCCCGCCAGCCGATCTCGTTGGCGCGATAGGAATAGAAGGTAAAGGTGCGCTCGGCACCCATGCCCTCAAAAGTGTTGCCAGGCAGGCCGAGGTGCGAGCGCATCGAGCCTTCCTGCACCGCGCCCTTGGCAGCCACTGCGTTGAGATCGTCGGTGTAGTCCTTGCC
Organism: Novosphingobium sp. Chol11; assembly: GCA_945906005.1. Lineage (GTDB taxonomy): Bacteria > Pseudomonadota > Alphaproteobacteria > Sphingomonadales > Sphingomonadaceae > Novosphingobium. Next base: position 7,285 of record CAMDQY010000077.1, read on the forward strand.
TTCTACCGAGCCGGCATTGATGCCCTGCTGGTTCACGTCGAACATCGCGTTGTATTCGGGATCGTCCGAGAACAGCGCTTCCTCGAGATTCTCTGCTGCCTTTGTCGCCATGGTCTTTTCCTCTCGCAGGCCGCTATCCGCAGCCGATGTTCACGCTTGTCTGGATCTGGAATTCGCGCAGGCCTTCGATGCCGCGCTCGCGGCCAAGGCCGCTCATCTTGACGCCGCCGCTCGAAACGTAGCTCGACATGAAGCCGCCATTGACGTTGACCGCACCAGTACGCAGACGCAGCGCTACTTCGAGCGCCTTGGCACGGTCCGCGCCGTGGACATGGCCCGATAGGCCGAACTGGCTGTCATTCGCCATCTCAACCGCATGGTCGAGATCACGATAGCCGATCACCCCGACCACCGGGCCGAAGATTTCCTCCTGCGCCGCCGGGTTCTTGTTGTCGGGCAGATCGAGCACGGTGGCTTCCCAGAAGAAGCCCTTGTCCATGTGCGCCGGGCGCTTGCCGCCGGCGACGACTGTGCCGCCAGCTGCGACCGCCGCATTTGTGAAATGCTCGCAGCGCGCGCGCTGGGCCGCACTGATCACCGGGCCAAGCTGGGTGGCGGGATCGTCGGAACGTCCGATCTTGAGGCTAGAGACCATCTTCGCCATGTTTTCCAGCACTTCGGCCTTGCGATCTTCGGGCACAAAGATGCGTGTGCCCAGCACGCAACCCTGTCCGGCATGCGATCCGCAGACCATCAGGCCCTGCATTGCGGCGGCCTCGACCTTGTCGGGCAGGAAGATCTGCGCCGACTTGCCGCCCAGCTCGAGCACCAACCGCTTCAGCGTTGGCGCCGCCTGTTGCGCGACCTTGACGCCGACCACGCAGGAGCCGGTGAAGCTGACGAGATCGACGGCCGGATGCTCGGACATCTGCTGACCGCCAGCGATTCCTTCTTCGATGACGAGGTTGAACACGCCGGGCGGCAGGCCTGCCTCTTTGGCTGCTTCGGCGAACACCATCGCGGACAGCGGGGTCAGCGGATTGGGCCGCAGCACCACCGAATTGCCCGCCATCAGCGCGGGAACGACCTTCCAGAACGCGGTGTAGAGCGGCACGTTATAGGCCGAGATCGCCGAGACCACGCCGACGGGCGACCAGCGCTTGACGCTCTGCATCTGGTAGTACGGCGTGACACGCTCGTGCAGCGGCACCGGATTGTCCTCGACCTCCGGCATCTTCAGGAACATGGAGATGATATCGTCGGTCATCCGCAGCGGACCGTCGACCTGCGCCATCATCACGAACGACGAGATCGGGCATCCCGCCTCGTCCACTGCCAGCTTGCGAAGCTTTTCCTCGCGCGAGCGCATCGCCTCGCCGAAACGGGTCATGGCAGCGGCGCGTTCCTTCATCGACAGGCGAGACCAGGCCCCGTCGTCGAACGAGCGCCGTGCCGCCAGTATCGCAGCATCGACCTGCGCCGCCGAAACGCTGGCAACCGTATCGACCGTGGTTTCGTCCGTCGGGTTCTCTACCGCGAACTCGGTACCTTCGCCCTTGACGAAAGCGCCATCGATATAACCCGAGTGTTCCAGAAGCCTGCTCCAAACGTTCGAAATAATGAATTAATTTTCGCTTTGGAGATTACCTATAATCCGCGCCGAGGTCAATAATCCGCGCCGAGGTCAATCGCTCACGCAATTCCGCCGCCATCCGACGTTCCCGTCTGCAGCGCCATTTTTCCAAAATACGGACTCGAAGGCGGCATCGAAATCACATATCCCCGTCGCGACAACGAAGCGTGGGCAGTTAGCGCCGCGCATTCTCGGAGAGCAACCCAAATGATTCAGTCGATCACCATTCCTGCCGAGCGCGCCGGGCGCGAAGCTCCGGCCGATCTTGCCGAACGCCGCGAGATGATGGCTAAGGCGGCCGATGCGGGAATGATGCCCTCGCCGGTGCGGCCCGTCGCCGAAGAAGTGATCGACGGCCTACGCACCCTCACCGTCATGCCCGATGGTAAGGAGCCGCGCGGCTGGCTGTTGATGCTGCATGGCGGCGGATACCGGCTCGGCAGGCCGGAAAACGACACCTGCTTTGCCGAGCGGCTGGCGGATCGCTGCGGCATTGCGGTGGTGCTGCCTGCCTATCGGCTTGCTCCGGAAAACCCCTTCCCCGCCGGGTTCAACGATGCGTGGAAAGTGCTCGTGGCCCTGCGCGCGCGGATCGGCGATGCGCCCCTGCTGGTCGGCGGCGATTCGGCTGGCGGCGGACTGGCGGCGGCGCTTGGCGTCTATGCCGCTGCGCACGGTGGCCCGCGGATCGATGGCGCGCTGCTGTTCTCGCCGTGGGTCGACATGACGATCACTGCCGCCTCGTTCAAGGAGAACGCGGCAAGCGACACGCTCTTCCCCGAGGCATCCGCGCAGATGGCTTCGGACACCTACATGCAGGGCTTCGACCTCAGGCATCCGCTGGCCTCGCCGCTGTTTGCGGATATATCGGGTTTCCCGCCCGCCTTCATAAATGTCGGAAACGGCGAGTCGCTGCGCGACGATTCGCTCTCGTTCCACGAGAAGCTCAGCGAAGCTGGGCTGCGCAGCGAACTGCTGGGCATCGACGGGATGGAGCATGTCGCGCCGGTGCGCAGCGAAGACCTTGTGGGATCGGCTGAGAGCTTCGCGGCAGTCGCGCAATTCGTCGACAAGCTGCTGGGTTAAGGAGGGCCTGAAATAACCTATCGCGTCGTTCACTGCGGCACTGGCAACGTTGGCCGCTACGCGCTCGAATCCGTCATCAACAACCCGGAGCTGGAGCTGGTCGGTCACTTTGTCAGCGATCCTGCCAAGGTCGGAAAGGATGCGGGCGAACTGATCGGCCTTGCTCCGGTCGGCATCAAGGCCACCAACGACTGGAACGAACTGGTCGCGCTGAAGGCCGATTGTCTCAACTATTTCGGCAACAGCACCGGCCGCGAGGACGAGGCCATCGAGGATCTCGTTCCGTTTCTCGAAGCGGGAACCAACGTCGTTACCTTTTCGGGATTCGCCCTTGCCCATCCGGCGACAACCCCGCCCGCGCAGCGCAAGCTGATCGACGATGCCTGCGCCAAGGGTTCCAGCACCTGCTTTTTCACCGGCATCGATCCGGGCTGGGCGACCACCGACCTTGCCATCGCCGCGCTTGCCTGTGCCGACCAGATCGAATGCGTGCGCATGTCAGAGCTGGGCTATTTCGGGCAGTATTCCGCCGAGATGGCGATGCGCGACTATTTCGGGTTTGGCCGCGATGAAAGCTTCACGCCCGTGTTCGTAGCAGGCGGGTTCATCGAAAAATACTGGTCGCCCACGCTCTACCAGCTTGCCGAAGTGCTCGGCGTCGAGATCGAGGAAACCCGACTCGTGTGGGATCGCGAATTCGCCAAGCACGACATCGAAACCGGCTTTGGCACGGTCAAGGCAGGGACCTGCTGCGTCGTCAATTTCGAGTTTCAGGCGATCGTCGGCGGCAAACCCGTGATCATCGTCGAGCATGTCGATTGTGTTTCGCGCGACATCGATCCGCGCTGGAACAAGCCCCATGCACCGGTCGACATGGCATATCGCATTTCGGTTACCGGCAAGCCCAGCTTTGAGCTCGAACTGTCCTACGGCGAGCACAGCGAATTCCTGTCTGGCGCGCCGGTTATGAACGCAATTCCCGCCGTCTGCGAAGCTACACCCGGCCTGAAAGGTCCGCTCGACATCGATCGCTACTGGAGCCGGGGGCGCGTCTCAGTATAGACTTAATTCGTCACTATCGGCTCCAGCATGATGAACCACGACCGTCGCGCCTTTCTTGCCGCCACCGGCACGGCCTTTGCCGCCTTGCTGGCCAGCGGCTGCGTTTCGCGCAGCCTCGCCGCTCCAGCCGCCAAGTCTCCCTACGGCGCGCTCGTTCGCGATCCGGCAGGCCTGCTCGATCTGCCCGGCGGCTTTTCCTACCGCGTGATCGCGCGGCTCGGCGATGCGATGAACGATGGCTGGACCGTGCCTGACAATGCCGACGGCATGGGCTGCTTCGATCTGGGCGACGGGACCATCGCGCTGGTGCGCAATCACGAACTGACCGCGCGGCAACATAATGGCGAAGTGCTCACCAGCGGCTACGATCGGACAGCAGCGGGAAGGGTGCTGCATGGCGGCACGACCACGCAGGTGCTCGATGCAAAGAGGCTGGCGACCGTGCGCCAGTATCGATCGCTCGCCGGGACCATCCGCAACTGCGCGGGGGGAACGACGCCGTGGGGCTCGTGGCTCAGCTGCGAGGAAGATACGACCAGCGCAGGCCGGGGCGTCCAGCGCGATCACGGTTGGGTGTTCGAGGTTCCGGCAAATGCGGGCGGTCTGGTCGATGCCGTGCCGCTCACCGCGATGGGCCGCTTCAACCACGAGGCGGCAGCCGTCGATCCGGCCACCGGCATCGTCTACATGACCGAGGACCGCGACGACGGCCTGCTTTACCGTTTCGTGCCCAACGAGCCGGGCAAGCTGGCGAGCGGCGGCAGGCTGCAGGCGCTCGCCGCCCGGGGCCTC
>CAMDQY010000078.1 GCA_945906005.1 Novosphingobium sp. Chol11
CCGAGCGCGCCGAACCCGCCGCTCATCAGGCCGATCGTCAGGCCCAGGAAACCCATCGACTCCAGACCAATGCTGGCGGCCATCCGCGCCACTTCCTCGGTATGGTTGCGCAGGAAGAACGAGGCCAGGAACAGAGCAATACCGACCGATACGAACGCCTTGATAGTGACGCCGCCGATCGCAAAGTAGAACGAGGGTCTGGAGGCAAGCGCGGCCATGGTCTGGCGCATGGTCACCCGGTTCGCAGTATCAGCTGCGCGAGTGGCGATTTCCTGTTTCGACTTGCCCGCAAAGCGCGGATCCTTGAGCGTGAACCAGGTGAGCACGGCGAGAAAGATTCCAGGCGCGCCGGCCATGAAAAACGCGGTGCGCCAGCCATAGGCATCAGCCACGATCCCGCCGAACGCCATGCCAAGCAGACCGCCGATAGGTGCCCCCATCCCATACAGGGCCAGCGCCGAACCGCGCTTGTTCTTGGGTGCATAGTCGATGATCAGCGAATGGGCAGGCGGAGTGCAACCGGCCTCGCCAATGCCGACGCCAATCCGGGCGAGCACAAGTTGGACAAAGTTCTGCGCCAGCCCGCTCATGGCAGTGCAAACGCTCCAAACCGCGATGGCGACGGTCATGATGATCGACCGGTCCTTGCGCTCCGCCAGCAGCGAGACCGGAATACCGAGAATGGTGTAGAGGACAGCGAAGGCCAGCCCGCCCATCAGGCCAAGCTGCCAGTCGGCAAGCCCGAGATCATGCTTGATTGGCTCGGCAAGGATGTTGACGACCTGCCGATCGATGAAATTGAGGACGTAGATGGCAAGCAGCAGGCCCATCACATAGTTGCGATAGGCTCGCGACACATCCGAAGTGTCGATTTCCGACGCGGCTGACGCCATCAGGGTAATTCCTCTCACTCTTTTTCTGCACGACTTGCCTAGCTCGACAGTCAGGCTTGGGCAATTGCAATCGAGGCAACCGCGCGGCCCCGCTTTCCAGTCGGTCCGAGACAAGGCTCGAGACTGTTGTTGCGCCGCCCCCGAGCCGATGGCACTAATCGCTCAACCAGAGTTTTGCTGGGTGGGGACCGGAATGTGACAGGCCAGGACAATCGAATTGACGCTATCATTGTCGGTGCCGGGTTCGGCGGAATGTACGCGATCCACCGGCTGCGCTCGATGGGGCTTACCGTCCGTGGCTTCGAGGCGGCGGAGGATGTCGGCGGAACCTGGTGGTGGAACTGCTATCCCGGCGCACGCTGCGACGTCGAAAGCCTCGACTATTGCTATGGTTTCGACGAGGCCCTGCTCGACGAATGGCATTGGAGCGAACGCTTCGCCACCCAGGCCGAAGTGCTTCGCTATGCCATGCACGTCGCCGAGCGCTATCGCCTTCGCGATCACATCACTTTCAACGCCCGCGTCGATGGCTGCACATGGGACGAGGATGCGCAGGCGTGGACGGTCTCGACCGAATTGGGCGAAACGGTTCGCGCACGTTTTCTGATCGCGGCGACAGGATGCCTGTCCAAGCCCAACCGCCCGGATCTCCACGGCCTTGACGATTTTGCCGGCGACATTCTGTTCACCCAGGCCTGGCCGCGCGAGGTTTTTGACCTTTCCGGCAAGCGTGTGGGCGTGATCGGCACAGGCTCGTCAGGCATCCAGTCGATCCCGGTGATCGCTCAGAAGGCCGCGCACCTTACCGTCTTCCAGCGCACTGCCAATTTCACTCTGCCCGCCGTCAACCGGCCGATCTTCGCGGATTACGAGGCCGAAATCCGTGCTGACTATCTCGGTCATCGCCGCGAAATCCTGCAGAACAAGGCGGCAACCGTAAAACAGACGATAGCGGAATCGGCATTCGACCTGTCGGACGATGAGCGCGAAGCCGCCTATGAGGACAAGTGGCAGCGCGGAGGCGCGGGCGGCATTCCGGTGCTGTTTGCAGATTCGCTGACCAGTCCCGCCTCCAACGAGGAGGCGGCAAGATTCGTGCGGCGCAAGATCAGCGAAATCGTCGATGATCCCGAAGCCACCGAGTCGCTGACCCCGCGCGACCACCCGATCGCAACCAAGCGCATCTGCCTAGACACCGACTATTACGCCACCTTCAACCGACCGAATGTGACGCTGGTGGACCTGAAGAAGACGCCAATCGAGCGTGTCAGCGAGGGCGCAGTCCATACCGCATCGGCTGACTATCCGCTGGACGTGATCGTGTTTGCGACCGGCTTCGATGCCATGACTGGCCCGCTAAGGGCGATGAACGTGCGCGGCGCGGACGGAATGAAAATCGAGCAGGCCTGGGCCGATGGACCGCGCACCTTCTTGGGGCTGATGGTCGCGGGGTTCCCCAACCTGTTCACGATCACCGGGCCGGGCAGCCCTTCGGTCATGGTCAACATGATCGCCGCCATAGAGCAGCATGTGAACTGGATCGCGGCGCTGATCGATCACATGCGCGAGACCGGCAAGACAAGGGTCGAGCCACAGGCGGCGGCTCAGGAAGCATGGGTGGACGAAGTGCGCCGCGTCGCCGACGCCACGCTCTTTCCACTCGCCAATTCCTGGTACAACGGCGATAATATTGCCGGCAAGCCGCGCATGTTCATGGCCTATGTCGGCGGCTATCCCGCCTATGCCGAACGCTGCGAAGAAGTCGCGGGTGCCGGCTATGCCGGTCTCGAATTGTCTGCCTGAACCACGCGGGAGCCCGGCCAATGCAGTTTCACCTGTTCCTGCCGCAAATGCGGCTTTCGCTCGATCGCATGGTCGAGATCGCTCGCGCCGCCGAATGGGCAGGGTTCAACGGCATGGCCGGAATGGATCACCTCGTCCCGCCGCTCGCCGAAAACCAGCCGATGTGGGAAGCGATGACGGCCAACACCTGGCTCGCCGCGCACACCGCGCGGCTCAGGCTCGGCTCGCTGGTGCTATGCGATGCGATGCGCAATCCGGTGGTGCTGGCGCGCGAGGCGGTAACGATCGACCATGCATCGGGTGGACGATTCGAGCTGGGGATCGGTTGGGGATCGTACCAGAGCGAGTTCGACACCTTCGCGCTCGAACCGGCGCGACCGAGAGACCGCGTGGTGCGGCTTCGCGAAACGCTCGAAATCCTGAAAGGCCTGTGGAGCGGCGAGCCGTTCTCCTACGAAGGGCAGTTCAACCGCATCGACAATGCCAGCTTCGCGCCGGTCCCGCTGACGAAAATCCCGATCCTGATCGGTGGCGGCGGACCGAAAACCATGGAGTTGGTGCGCGAGTTCGCGGACTGGTGGAACCTCGATGTCCGCTATCTCGACAGCTACGAGGGCGAGGTCTTCGAAGAACTGAAGGCGAAAGCTGGTTCAGCCCGCGTCTCGACCCAGGAAATGGTCGCCTTCGTCCCGGCAGGCGGCGACCGGCAGGCGATTACCGAGGCAGCACAGCGCCGCTTCGGCCATTCCAGCCCTGCGGTCGGCACCGGCGATGAACTGCGCGAGCATTTCGCCCACCGCGCCCGGCAGGGGGTCGAACGAAGCTATGTGTGGTTTACCGATTTCGGCAATCCCGATACGCTGGCGGCATTCGGCGAAGAGGTGATCGCGCCGCTGGCCTCGGCGTAGCGCCTAATCCGCCATCTCTTTGCGCGGCCTGGTCGACAGGACCATTCCCGCCGACAGGGCAATGAGAACAAGGTAAGCCCACAGGCCGAAATCGTAACTTCCGGTGCGATCGAAAACTTCGCCGATATAGCGGACCGAGACCGCGCCCATGAGCGACATTACCGGCACAAGCAGTCCACGCACGGTGCCAAAGGCGGCGAGCCCGAAGCGGTCAGCCATCAGCGCGATATAGATCGGCGCCAGTGCAGCGAGCGCGAAGCCAAGGACCAGTGCGGTCAGCAACAGGGCAATGTAAGATTTGGCGACCAGCAGCAGCGCGCAAGGCACCAGGCAGGAGGTGAGAACCACTGACAGCAACAGCGTGCGATCGATCCGATCTCCCCACGCGGCCAGCGCGAGCATCGCCACCAGTCCCGCGATCCCGCTCGCGGAAATCAGGCCTGCACCCTGCATTGTCGTCAATCCCGCATCGAGCGCGATCGGCACCAGCGAGACAGTCAAGCCCTGACCGACGCTCGAACCGAAACCGATGGCAATCGCCAGCAGCCAGAACAGCGGCATGCGCAGGATCGTTAGCGCGCCGGGCGCGGGTTCCAGTGGCGGCGGCGGTGCCTTTTCGACTGGCTCGGGCACAAGATCTGCCACTTTCCCACGAACCTCGACATCATCCGGTCCCGGCCTGTCGCGCATGAGGAACGCCAGCAGAGCCATGACCAGACCAGCGCCTGTCCCGGTTACCAGTACCGAAAACCGCCAGCCCTGGGTCTCGATCAATTGGCCGATCACCGGCGCGACGACAATGCCGCCCAGCGCCATGCCGAGCGCAGCAAGCGCCATCGCCCGTCCGCGATAGACGGTAAACCAGCGCGCCAGCAGCACCGAGACCGAAATGGTTCCGCCCCCCAGCACACCGGCAGCGACCGGCACCGCGATCAGGCCGGCATCGAGCCACAGTGAATTCGACTGACTGATGATGGCCATGCTTGCGGCGAACAGCAGCGACGAGACCATCATCAGCTTGCGCGCCGACACCTTGTCGAGCAGCCGTCCGATCAATGGCGCAAGTGTCGCATTGCCGAGGTTGAGGACGATCAACCCGGTGTTGATGTCGGCCCGCGACAAGCCGAATTCCTCGGACACCGGCAGGACATAGAGGCCAAACGAAGCGAAGGTGCTTCCCAGGACGAGCGCGTAGATGGCAATCGTTGCGGCAACCACATACCAGCCAAAATAGACACCGCGCACTATCATCCCCTTTTCGTTATGGGGACAGCCATGCGGCTCGCCCCTCGCGATTGCAAGCGGGCGAGAGCGAGCAGCGAAATCAGTCGGTCGTGATCTCCAGATCGCGCAGTTCGCCGTGGCTCGCGCGCCACTCGCGCAGGATCTCGAGGAATTCGTCGGGCGGGCCGCCAAACACACCGTTGCGAGGCACCCACTGCTTGGCCTCGCCCTTCTCGTCGGTCGCGCCGAGTTCGTTATTGAAATAGCTCGGCGTGCACTTGGCGTTGTATTCGATGAAGTGGCCCATCGAGTTTACGATAATATCCGCCCAGGCTTCTGCCGCTTGGTGCGTCGGCTGAATCGTGGTCGCGCCCTTGTCGATCGCCCAGCGCAGGATATGCGCGATGTTGATCGCGTCCTCGTGCGCCATGGTCACGTAGTTTGGCATTGCCGCGCCTTGCAGCGTGCTGATCGTGAACAGGTTGGGAAACTTGCGGCCGACCAGCCCGTGCAGCGTTTCCAGCCCATTGTTGATATGCTGGCTGAACGTAAGCCCGCCCGGCCCGACCGGATCGAAACCCATGCGGCGGGTGTAGTCGGTGGTCACTTCGAAGCCGGTCGAGAAGATCAACAAGTCGAGCTCGTATTCCCTGCCCTCAACGACAATGCCGTTCTCGGTAATCTCCTGAACGCCGGCACCTTTCGTATCGACCAAGGTGACATTGGGGCGGTTGAAACTTTGCAGGTATTCATCGTGGAAGCACGGCCGCTTGCACATATGCCCGTACCAGGGCTTCAGCGCCTCGGCGGTCTGCTTGTCCTCGACGATTTCCTCGATACGCGCGCGCACTTCCTCCATGCGTTCGAAATCGGCCAGTTCGCGCGCCAGTGCGAGGTCGTCCGGGCAGTCGGCGCGCTCGGCCCCGTCGCGGCGGTGAATGTGGGTCCAGCCGTCATCGACCAGATCGGGCACCGGCTTGCGCCCCGAAATGCTGGCAGTGAAGTTCATCTCGCGTTCGAACGCCCAGCCGGGCTTGAGCGATGCTTCCCAGCCGGGATCGGTAGCGCGGTTGTCGCGCGGACCGACAGAGGACGGAGTGCGCTGGAAGACGGTGAGATGCCCGGCGGCTTCAGCGAGGTGCGGCACCGCCTGGATCGCGGTCGCTCCGGTGCCGACAATGCCAACCTTCTTGTCGGCCAGCTTGTCCATAAAGGTGGTTGGGCTGCCCCCGGTGTAGTCATAGTCCCAGCGGCTGGTGTGGAAGGCATGGCCCTTGAAAGTCTCAATGCCGGGCACGCCGGGCAGCTTGGCCTTGTGCAGGATGCCGCCCGCCATCACCAGATAGCGCGCGGCCAGCCGGTCGCCCCGGTCGGTGGTGACGATCCAGCGTTTCGCAGTCTCGTCCCAATGGGCGCCGGTCACCTGGGTCTGGAACAGTGCGCGCTCGTAAAGCCCGAAATGACGGCCGATCATCTGGCAATAGGCGAAGATTTCGGGTGCGGTCGAATACTTCTGCCGGGGCACGTAGCCGGTGTCGTCTAGCAGCGGCAGGTAGCAGTAGGATTCGACGTCGCACATGCAGCCGGGATAGCGATTCCAGTACCACGTCCCGCCGAAATCCCCGCCCCGCTCGATGATCGTGAAATCGGCGATGCCCTGCTTCATCAGGTGGGCGCCTTGTGTCAGCCCGCCGAAGCCGCCGCCCAGGATCGCCACCTCGCGCTCGGTGACAATCGGATCGCGCACGATCTTTTCGGTGACGTAGGGATCCTCGTCGAGATCGGCGAATCGACCCTTCAGTTCCTGATACTGGGCCGCGCCGTCTGCCCGGATCCGCTTGTTGCGCTCCGCCTCGTACTTCGCGCGCTGTTCGTCGGCGGGAATCGACAGCTTGAACTTGCTTTCAAGGGACATTCGCAACCTCTCCTGATCGCCGTTGCCGTGCCGGGTTCATGCCCGCCCACGTGCCTCGAAGACCTTGTGCCTAGGTGGCGCAAAGGCGCCCGCCATGCAATCGAAGCACCGCTCCGCCGCGCGGAAATCCGTAAATACGCAGATTTCTCGCGCATCGCCTCTGCGATCCGTCAAGCCAAATTGCGCTCGATCAAGGCAAACCATGCTTGCTCAAGCCAATCTGTGATACATCATGGATCAAGTTACCGGTGCCCAGCCGGTAGAGGAGACGTTCGGGAATGGATACCACCCTCATACAGACCATTGGTCAGACCTACGCGCTGCACCTCTCGTTGCTCTCGTTCGTGCTTGTGGCCTTGGTCGGCATGATCGGCGCGAAGCTGGTCCGGCTCGCTCCGCGCATGCGCGCGGCGGAAGCCCTCAACCGCGAAACCGCGCGCCAGCGGCTCGAAAAGCCGAGCTACGCTGCCAACATGAAGTGGAACCGCAAGTGGGGCCTCATCATCACCGGCGTGATCTATGGCGGGATACTGCCGTTCTGCCTGACGCTGGAAACCGGCCCGTGGTGGATGATCCCGATCCAGATATTCACTATCCTGATGGTCTATGACTTCTTCTATTACTGGTCACACCGCGTGTTGTTCCACGACACGCCCGGCCGGATCGGCCCGCTCAAATGGATGCACGCCGTGCATCACCGCCAGCTCAATCCGTGCCGGCAGGATTCCGGGTATCTCAACCCGCTCGAGACGGCGATCGGACTTGGCCTCTATGTGCTGACCATCCTGCTCCTGTCGTTCGCGTTCGGTCGCTTCCATCTGGGCACGATCGTCGTCACCTGGGTGGCGTTCCAGTATATCAACCTGCACAACCACGACTTGTGGGACCGTGAGCGCTTTGCCGGCGGCTATCTCGCCACGATGTCGGAAATGCACCACCATCATCACTCGCGTTTTACCGGCGGCAATTTCGCGACGATCACGCTGCTTTACGACTGGATGTTCGGCACGCTCGATTATGGCAAGGGGCCGGGAGCCAAGGTTCCGCGCGCCGAGCGTCATGGCAGCGCCGGGCCGCGCAACCTCGTGCAGGAATCGTGAAACAACCCCACAATAGCGCTTAACGCGCGGCGCGTTTGTGATATACTATCGCTCACATATTTGGAGCGGCGGAGAGATTGATGACAACCCTTACCGAAGCGGTCGAAAAGCCCGCACACATCCCCGACGAGGCGGTGTTCGATTTCGACTATCACAACGATCCCGAACTTGTTGCCAACCCTCACAAGCGGATGCGCGAACTGCTCGACGTTGCACCGCGCGTGTTCTGGACTCCGCGCAATGGCGGCACCTGGATCGCGATTGGCTTCGAGGAAGTGTTCTCTGCGCTGCGCCAGCCGGAGATTTTTTCCAGCAGCATCATTCCACGCGAACAGATCGAGGCGCTGCTCGCGCTGATGCCCGACGACATGCCGCGCATCCCGATGCTCAAGCCGATCACCATCGACCCGCCCGAGCACGGCGCGATCCGTTCGCCGTTGCAGAAGGCGTTCTCGCCCAAGGCAGCGATGAACCAGCTCGCTGAAATCCGCTCGCTCACCGACCAGCTGATCGGCGCAGTGATCGACCAAGGGCACTGCGAGTTCATTTCGTCAATCGCCGAGCCGCTGCCGGTGACCGTGTTCCTGAAGATGATGGGGCTTCCGGTTGAACGGCTCGCCGAATTCCGCACCCTCGTCCACGAGGTTCTAATCCCGGTTTTTGGCCCCTATGATGGCCCGTTGGTGCTGCGCAAGGTGGCCGACGCGCTGGCCGACGACATCGCCGCGCGCAAGGATGACCGGCGCGACGACATCCTCAGCGAATTATGGGGCCTCGAGGTCGATGGCGGACCGATGACGATGGATGTGATGGAGGACTATGCCGTCCTGCTGTTCATCGCCGGGCTCGACACGGTCATCAACGCGATGGGCTTTGCCGTGCGGCACCTTGCCGAGCATCCCGACCTGCAGGCCAGCCTGCGCGCCGATCCTTCGCAAATCCCCGACGCCGTCGAGGAGATGCTGCGCCGCTACAGTTTCGTGGTGCCGCTCCGCCGCATGGCGCAAGATGCCCAGCTCGGCGGGTTCGGCCTCAAGGCGGGCGACCGGCTGATGCTGCACCTCGCCGGAGCCGACCTCGACGAGCGCAAGTTCGACCGGCCCGACGAGTTTGATATCACCCGCGACCTCAAGTCGCACGTCGCGTTCGGCGGCGGCCCGCACCGCTGCGTGGGCATGCATCTGGCGCGGATCGAACTGCACACGCTTTATCGCCAGATGCTCTCTCGCCTGCCGATGTGGCGGCTCGATCCCGATCACCCACCCACCTATCACAGCGGCAACGTGATCGCGGTGGATTCGCTTAACATCCGCTGGGACTGAGCATTCGCCGGGCCGAACGGTTTTTCCGATACACGAACACGATCATCAGGTAGCGACCCCGGAAATCGTCCGGGGAGGAAGTTCTGACAACGACCGCAACAGGCGCGCGCGCCGAATGGAAGCGATACTGGCCGCTTGTCACCGCGACATCGGCTGGTATGGCGCTCGCTGGATTGTTGAGCTCGGTGTTCGGCGTGTTGCTCGAGCCGATAGAGGCCGAACTGGGGTGGTCCCGCGCCGAAATATCGAGCGGGCCGTTCGTGGTCTCGATCATGGGCCTGTTCCTCGCCGCTCCCGCCGGACACCTGATCGACCGCTGGGGTTCGCGGCGCACCGGCGTGCTCGTCATTGCCTGCACCTTCCTTGCAATCCTCGGAATGGCGATTGCGGGCAAACAGCTTTGGCAATGGTGGGCGGCCTGGTCGGTGTTCGGGATCGCCGGAGCCTTCACCTCGACGGTATGGATGGCGCCTGTCTCGACCCTGTTCGACAAGGGACGCGGCATGGCGATCGCGGTCACCATCGCCGGGGCAAGCGTCAGCTCGATTGCAGCGCCGCCGATAACCGAATGGTTCGTTCAACATTATGACTGGCGCACCGCTTTCGTGGCGCTTGCAGTCATGTGGTGCGGACTGACGCTGCCGCTGGTGCTGTCGTTCGTACCCGGCCCGATTGGCCAACCGGCGAGTGATCCGGGCGAGCCGGACGCCGCGCCGCTTGCAGGCGGAATGTCGGCCCGCGATGGCCTCAGGTCGCGCGCCTTCTGGTTGATTTTCGCCGCCTCGATGATCAGCGGGCTGACCGGCCTGGCGCTGATCCTCAATCTCGTGCCGGTACTGACCTACACCGGGATTTCGCGCGCCGATGCACTCTGGATGGCAAGTGTCATGGGCATTGCCTCGCTTGCGGGGCGGCTCATTTCCGGCTGGCTGATGGACACCTTCGACATCAGGATGCTGGCGATCGTGGGCAGCCTTCTATCAACCGCCCTGCCGCTCTCGCTGATATTCGCGCCAGGGATTGTGTGGATCACGCTTGGCTCGCTGGTGTTCCACGCGTTGGTCGGCGGCCTCAGGATGAGCGCAGCGATCTACATGACCAGCACTTACCTCGGCGCGCGCAGCTTCGGTCTGTTCTATGGCGCGATCACCACCACCACGACGGTGGCACAGGGCCTAGGCCCGCTGATCGCCAACTACATCTACGATCAGACCCAATCGTATCAGGCAACCATATGGGCGGCGGTGCCAGGCTTCCTGTTGACCGCGCTATGCTTTGCCGCGCTCGGCCCGAAACCAGACTTTGCACGGACCACCTAAAGCAATGTGACTCTGCGTTGAATCGCAAGACTCCTCCCCCTGGGAGGGGGAGGTTGGGTGGGGGTGTACTACTACCTGCGTGGGCGCGAGGCTGCGCCTCTCTCCCCCTCCCCTAACCCCTCCCCGACGGGGAGGGGAAAATATAGCATGAGGCTCTAGCCGCGCAGCAGTGGGTCGTATTTGTCCCAGGCCGCGCCGGGACCACGCGTGAAGCCGAGATCCGCCGCCACGTCGTCCAGCTGCATTTCGAGGTAAGGTTCGTAGTCGACCATGAACAGCGGCATCTTCACCGACTGGCCCGCCGCGAAGCCCAGCGTCATCGCCTCGATCACGATCGGCACGCCCTGCGGATAATTGTAGAGCTTGTTCACGAAAAAGGTCGAACAGGTCATGTCGGCGGCCTTGCCGATCGCCAGCGCGAATTCGGGCGAGAAGTATTTGTGGATCGAGGCGACGGTCATCGAGTTGATGCCGTGCTCGCCCGCCATGTTCACGCCGAAGCCCGAGACGATGTGGCTTATGTCGTGGGCGTTGACCATCATCTTGTGGACATATTCGAGATCGTTAGCGGGCGGATCGGTGCGCATGAAGAACATCTCGAGTCCCGACGCCTCGATGAAGAGATGCACCGCGTGGCCCAGCGTGCCCGGCGCGCAGGACGCGATATGGTCACGCTCGAAGGTGAGCGTCATGCGCGCATCGAGCCATGCGGCAAACTCTGGGTTCTTCTCGCGCTCTGCCTGGAGATGGCGGGTATTTGCGGCCCAGTCCTGCACGTCGGCAATGCCGCGCACCATGTCGGGGATGTCGTAGGTGATGGCAACGTCGTCGCCCGCGCGGCGTAGCGACATGTTCAGCAGGGCGTGGCAGAACAGCGGGCTATTGCGGAAAATGCTGGTCGAAGTGAGTACACTGCCCGCCACCGGCTTCTGCTCGCCGAGCATGTAGGCAACCTCGTGCGGCAGCATACCGTGCGCGCGGACATAGACCCGCTTGGCCTCGTCACTCATCAGCTGGACCTGTTCGGTCATCCTAGTGGATAGAATCTAACGCTTGGTGCCCTCTTTTGACAGCGGCGATAATTTTGTTGGGATCGGCTGTCCATGTGAAGGGCTTGGGCTTGTCGTTATGCTCGGCGACGAAGCGGTTGATGGCGCTCTGGAGGTCGATGACAGAGTG
>CAMDQY010000079.1 GCA_945906005.1 Novosphingobium sp. Chol11
TTCAAGCGTAAATTCAAACGTGCGGTCGGTCACGCCGACGGTTTCGGCACATTGCAGCGCCAGCACCGTCTGCAGCTGCTTTTCGAGCGCTTGGGCGGCATTACCTGCTTCGCCGAGCAGCGCGTCGGCCTCTGTTTTGACGCCATCGAACTTCACGACATGGAGGCGGCGGCCAAGATCGAGCGCGTCCATCGCCTCGATGCTGACCCCGGCGCTATTGGCAGGAATGACGAATTGCGAAATGCCTTCGCCGTCCTTGGCCGTCACCAGCAGCAGGTCGGCGTCCGCGGCATCCTGCACGAATGCGGCCATGCCATTGAGCTCGAAGAGGTTGCCGCTTGCCTTGGCGGTAACGCTGCCCGCATCCATTCCTGCCATCGGGCCGCGCCCGGACAGGCACCAGGCAGCCAGTGTCTCGCCAGCAGCTAGGCCCGGCAGATGGGCTTCGCGCTGCTCGGCAGACCCGGACAAGGCGATCGCTTGCGCAACCGCGCAGGTCGAAATGAACGGACCGGAAAAGACAACACGGCCCAGTTCCTCGGCGACGACTGCCGCATCGGCAACGCCGCCCGCGCTTTCCGCGATCCCGCCATTTTCCTCGGGCACGAACAGTGCGATCCAGCCGAGTTCGGCGGCTTCCTTCCAGACGTCGCGGTCGAAGCCCTGACCGGCATTGACCTGCTTGCGCAGCGCGCCGATCGGCGAGCGGTCTTCAAGGAAGCGACGAGTCATGTCCTGAAGCATCGTCTGGTCTTCGTTCAGTTCAATATCCATCCTGGCATCCTCTGTGTTCGGCGTGGCTAAAGCATATCGACCTTGCCAAGCAAAGCCCGAATTGAACTCTCTCTATCCGGTTTTTGGCACGAGTGGTTCACGCTCACTTGGCGTTCAGGGCAGGGCTGTCTATAGGCGGGGCCATGTCCGCACATCTCACTCCCAAAACCGTCATGGCCGCACTCGCCGCCTCAGCCCTTATGTTCACTGGCGGGTGCGCCACCGGAGGCGGCAAGAACAAGGATACCGCCTACGTCGCGCGCGACGTAAACACGCTGTATCTGGTCGCCAAGCAGCGCCTCGATCGCGGGCAGGCCCGTCAGGCCGCCGCCCTGTTCGACGAGGTGGAACGCCAGCATCCCTATTCGCCGTGGGCGCGCCGTGCCCAGTTGATGAGCGCGTTCAGCTATTACGTCGCCCGCGACTATACCAAGACCATCGCCTCGGCGCAGCGGTTCCTGTCGATCCATCCGGGCAACAAGGACGCGCCCTATGCCTATTACCTGATCGCGCTCAGCTATTATGAGCAGATCAGCGACGTTACCCGCGACCAGAAGGTGACTGAGTCGGCGCGGTCGGCGCTCACCGATGTCGAGCGGCGCTTTCCCAACACCAAGTATTCGCGCGATGCACGGCTGAAACTCGATCTCGTCAACGACCATCTTGCAGGCAAGGAAATGCACATCGGCCGCTATTATCAGCGCAGCGGCATGTGGCTGGCCTCGACGATGCGGTTCAGGAACGTGGTCGATAACTACCAGACCACCAGCCATGCGCCCGAAGCACTCTATCGCCTCGTCGAAAGCTACCTATCGCTCGGCGTGCAGTCCGAGGCACTCAAGGCCGCCGCTGTGCTCGGCAGCAACTATCCGGGCAGTGAATGGTACCAGCGAGCCTACGAACTGATGAACGAACACGCTCCCGAAGCTCGCGTAAGCTGACGTTTCCGAGAATACCATAGGAGCGTGACGTGAGGCGCGCGGTCGTTTAAGTGTCGGCCCGACCATGCTGACGCGCCTGTCCATCCGCAATATCGTCCTGATCGAGGCGCTCGATCTCGAATTCTCCGGCGGACTCGGCGTGCTGACCGGCGAGACCGGCGCGGGCAAGTCGATCCTGCTCGATGCGCTTGGACTGGTGCTGGGAAACCGCGCCGAAGCTATCCTGATGCGCGCGGGAGAGGATCGCGCCAGCGTAACCGCTAGCTTCGAATTTGCTCGTCTGCCCGATCCGATTGCACACCTTCTGGCCGATGCCGGGATCGAGATCGAGCCGGGCGAGCCGCTGATCTTGCGCCGTCAGTTAAAGGCATCGGGCGAGGGGCTGGGCAGCAAGGCCACGATCAATGATCAGTCGGTCGGCGTCGCGCTGCTGCGCGATCTGGCGGCAATGCTTGTCGAGATCCACGGCCAGCATGACGACCGCGGCCTGGTCAATCCGTCCGGGCACCGCGCGCTGCTCGACCGTTTTGCCGGGGCCGATGTCGCCGGGGTAAGCGCGGCCTGGCGCAGATGGCAGGCGGCGAACGAGGCACTGACGGCAGCGCGCGAGCGGGTGGCCGTAGCCCGCGAAGACCGCGTCCTCGTGCTCGCGCACCTTGAGGAACTCGCCGCCCTGGCGCCGCAGGACGACGAGGAACTTGGCCTCGCGACTTCTCGCTCCGATATGCAGAAGGGCGAGCGACTTTCCGGCGATCTGGAAGACTTGCGCCACTTGTGGAGCGGGTCCGATTCGGCGCTGGCGAGCTTGCGCAGCGCAGCTCGCAGGCTTGACCGGATCGCATCGGAGCATCCCCTGCTGGCCGAGGCGCTTGCCGCGCTTGACCGCGCGGTGATCGAGGCGAGCGAGGCCGAAGACCTGATCGAGAAAGCTGTCGGGGCGCTTTCGCACGATCCCATGGAGCTGGACCGGATCGAGACCCGGCTGTTCGATCTTCGCGCTGCTGCACGCAAGCATCGCTGCGAGGTGGGCGACCTGCCCGAAGTGGCGCGCGGCTTGCGTGCCCGCCTCGATCTCATCGAAGGCGGCGAGGAGGAACTGGCTGGACTCGAAGTGGCAGCGGCAAGTGCTGGCCGAGCCTATCGTGCTTGCGCAGAGTCGCTCCATGCGGCGCGGCTCGCTGCGGCGGCGCGACTCGACAAGGCGGTCGCCGCCGAACTCGATCCGCTGAAGCTCGGCGATGCGCGGTTCCGCACAGCCGTGAGCGAACTGCCGCCCGAGCGATGGGGCGCTGGCGGGATGGACAGCTCCGAATTCCTCATTGCCACCAATCCGGGCGCGGACTTTGCTCCGCTCGCCAAGATCGCCAGCGGCGGCGAGCTGTCGCGATTCATCTTGGCGCTCAAGGTCGCGCTGGCCGAAGAGGGCGGCGCAGCGGTGCTGATCTTCGACGAGATCGATCGGGGCGTGGGCGGCGCGGTCGCCTCCGCGATCGGCGAACGGCTTGCGCGGCTGGCATCTGGAGGTCAGGTTGTGGTGGTGACGCATAGCCCGCAGGTCGCGGCGCGAGGGGCCTCGCATTACCTGATCGCCAAGACCAGCGCCGATGATTCTGGGGGGCTGGTTACGCGCACATCGGTGGTGCTACTCGGCGATGGCGAACGGCGGCAGGAGATCGCCCGGATGCTTTCGGGTGCCGAAGTCACCGACGAGGCCCGCGCCCAGGCCGACCGCTTGCTGGAGGGAGTGTGAGCGATCTGACCGAGATGAACGCTCTCAAAGCCCCCTCCTCTTCAGAGGAGGGGGTTGGGGGTGGTGCCTCACAACGCAAGACTCTTCTGCGCCGCGCAGCAATCATGCGCAGCAATCTGACAGAACCGGAACGGCGACTATGGATGGCGCTTCGCGACAAGCGCTTCAAGGGCTACAAATTCAGGCGGCAGGCGATCATTGGTGACCGGATCATGGACTTCTTCTGTCCGGCAAAGGGACTTGTCGTGGAACTCGATGGCGAAACCCATGACCCAGCCAGTGATTTGCTTCGTGATCGGCGACTATTGGATGCGACCGGATTTGTAGCGATTCGTTTTACGAACGAAGACGTGATGCGCAATCTTGAAGGCGTGCTTGTTGCACTCGAACTCGCGCTTGAAGGCCAGCGGGATCGCTGGCCATACTCGGCAACCACCACCCCCCAACCCCCTCCTCTGAAGAGGAGGGGGAGTTGAGCCTCACCGAAGCCGAAGTCGCTAACGAGCTGATGCGCCTTGCCAAGGCCATCGCCCGCCACGACGCGCTCTATCACGCCGAGGATTCGCCCGAGATCAGCGATCCGGAATACGACGCGTTGGTGCGTCGCAATGCTGAGCTCGAGGCCGCGTTCCCGCACCTGGTCCGCGACGATTCGCCGAGTCGGAAGATAGGCCACCAGATTGCTGCCTCGCCGTTGTCCAAGGTGACGCACGAGCAGCGGATGCTTAGCCTCGACAATGCCTTTTCCGACGAGGAACTGGCCGAATTCGTGGGGCGGGTGCGGCGGTTCCTGTCGCTGGGCGAGGACGAGCCGATGGCCTTCAATGCCGAGGACAAGATCGACGGCCTGTCGTGCTCGCTGCGTTACGAGAACGGCGTGCTGGTGCGCGCTGCGACTCGCGGCGACGGGCAGGTGGGCGAGGACGTGACCGCCAATGTCGCCCACGTCGCGGGTATTCCGCAGCGGCTCGATGGCGAGGCCGGGGGCGGGTCAATACCGACCGTGTTCGAGATTCGCGGCGAAGTTTACATGGCCAGGGCCGATTTCGCCGGGCTGAACGAGCGGTTGTTGGACGAGGCGAAGGCCGAAGCCGAGGCCAAGGGCGCTGCCTTCGATCCCGACAAGGTTCGTCAGTTCGCCAACCCGCGCAATGCGTCGGCGGGATCGCTGCGCCAGAAGGACGCCAGCGTCACCGCCAGCCGACCGCTGCGCTTCCTTGCGCATGGCTGGGGCGCGGCGAGCGAGGTTCCGCACACGACTCAGTTCGGCATGATGCAGCAGCTGCTCGATTGGGGCGTGCCGGTTTCGCCCGCGCTGGTGCGGTGCCTCGATCTAGCCGAGATGCAGGAACATTACCGCGCGCTGGCGGAGATGCGCGCGGGGCTGGGCTACGAGATCGACGGTGTGGTCTACAAGGTCGACCGGCTCGACTGGCAGGCGCGGTTGGGCTTTGTCGCCAAGGCGCCGCGCTGGGCGATCGCGCGCAAGTTTCCCGCCGAGCGCGCCGAAACCACGCTGGAGTCCATAGACGTGCAGGTCGGTCGCACCGGCAAGCTCACTCCGGTCGGCAGGCTCGCCCCGGTGCTGGTCGGCGGCGTGACCGTGACCAACGTCACACTGCACAACCGCGACGAGATCGCGCGGCTGGGTGTGAGACCGGGTGATCGGGTGATGATCCAGCGCGCGGGCGACGTGATCCCGCAGGTGGTCGAAAACTTGACGCGCGAGGTGGAGCGCGCGCCCTATGCGTTCCCCGACCATTGCCCCGAATGTGACTCCGAGGCCGCCGCCGAAGAAAGCGAGGTCGATGTGCGCTGCACCGGTGGGCTGATCTGCCCGGCGCAACGAACCGAGCGTCTGCAGCACTTCGTCAGTCGCGGGGCGCTCGATATCGAGGGGCTGGGTGCCAAGACCGTAGTCAGACTGTTCGAACTTGGATGGCTCGAAAGTCCGGCGGACATTTTCCGCCTCCATGCGAGACGAGGCGATCTTCTTGCTCTTGGCAAGGATGTGGAAACATCGGTGGATAACCTGTTGAAAGCGATCGAAGCCAAGCGCGCACCCGATGCTGCACGGCTGCTGTTCGGGCTGGGCATTCGCCACGTCGGCGCTGTGACGGCGCGTGATCTAATGCGGCAGTTTGCGACGCTCTCCCCCTTGCGAGAAGCAGCTCAAAAGGCGCACGAGGGCGAAGCCGAAGCATTGGCCGAACTGCTGTCCATCGATGGCATCGGACCAGCCGTCGTCGAAGCGCTCGGTGATTTCTTCCACGAGGAGCATAACCGGCAGGTCTGGGACGACCTGCTCTCGCAGGTTTCGCCTCCGCCCTATCTGGTCGAAACGCGCGACAGTGCGGTCGCGGGCAAGACCGTGGTGTTCACCGGGAAGCTCGAAACCATGAGCCGCGATGAGGCCAAGGCGCAGGCCGAGCGGCTTGGTGCCAAGACGGCGGGCTCGGTTTCAGCCAAGACCGATCTTGTCGTGGCCGGGCCTGGCGCCGGTTCGAAGTTGAAGAAGGCCGCCGAACTGGGCATCGAAGTAATCGACGAGGCAGAGTGGGCCAGAATCGTGGAACAGGCGGGGTAGGAATGCTCGAAGAATTCAACATCATTGCGGTTCGAATTGCGGAATTGCTGCGCGCGCGGGGCGAGAAGATCGCGGTGGCCGATGGCGCAACTGGGGGGCTGATCGCAGCCTCTTTGCTGACCGTGCCCGGCGCGCTTTCGTTCTATGTCGGCGGCGGCGTGGTTTATTCGACCAAGGCGCGCGACGTGCTGTTTGGGCTTGGCGCGGATGCGTTCAAGGGCATGCAATCGGCCACCACCGACTATGCTGCAATACAGGCTGAGGCGATCCGCGACAATTTCGGCGCGCAATGGGGCATCGCCGAATCGGGCGCGGCGGGGAGCAGCAAGCATCCGATGGGAGTTGCCTCGGGCAGAAGCTGCGTCGCGATTGCCGGGCCGGGCGGCATCGCGGTCACTCAGGTAACCGAAACCGACAGCGATGACCGGATTGGCAATATGCAGGTTTTTACGCGCCGTGCGCTGGAGTTTCTGGAAGCAACGCTGACGGCCGCCTGAAGGCCAGGATAAAAGGGGGAACCGATGGGCAATTTCCTTGAGCGGCTTGAACACGATCTCAATGCGCCGATCCAGGTGCGCGGTTTCGGATCCGGCTGGTTTGCGGGCTTTTTCGCCCTGCTGTTCGCCGTATCCGGTTTCGCCATGGTCGTTGAGCTACGCTATCCGGCATGGTTCGCGATGCCGGAGCTTCAGGTCATCAAGGATTGGCCGGGATTTCGCACTGCCGTCCATCTGGTGCTGCTGGCCAGCTATGCGCTCGCTCTGCTGAGCCTACTGCTTCGGCCTCGCAAAGTGCTTGGCGCGACCGCGCTGGCGATCGGCCTTGCTGCCGCGCTGCTGGGTGGCAGCAATGTCCAGCCGAGCGAGACCGCGAGCTGGGGCATGTTCTTCGGGCTGGATTTCTTCGTGGTCAATCTGCTCGTCACCGGCTTCATGTTCGCCCCGATCGAGCGGTTTTGGCCGCACCGGCCAGGGCAGCGCCTGTTCCGCATCGAGTGGCGCGAAGACCTGTTCTACTTTCTCGTCAGCACGATGATGGTGCAGCTTTTCGCCTTCCTGGCGCTTGCCCCGCAAGCCTATGTGAATTCCCAGACGAGCAATTGGGACCAGTTTCGGCTGTGGGTCGCGAACCTGCCGTGGATCGTACAATTCGTTCTCGCGGTGATCCTGTCAGACCTGTTCCAGTACTGGTATCACCGCGCCTTTCACCGCGTTCCCTTTTTGTGGGGTTTCCACGCTGTCCACCATTCGGCCAAGGCGATGGACTGGCTGGCGGGCGCGCGGATGCATTTTGTCGAGATCGTGCTACTGCGGGCGGTCACTTCGCTGCCGCTGTTCACCCTTGGCTTCGCGCCGTCGGTGCTGCAAGCCTATATCGGCTTCGTCTATGTCTATTCGTCGCTGCTCCACGCCAACCTTGCCGGTGACTTCGACGGGCTGGGCCACTGGATCGCGACGCCGCGTTTCCATCACTGGCACCATGGGCTGGAGAAGGAGGCGGTCGACGTGAATTTCGCGATTCACCTGCCGCTTATCGACAAGCTGTTCGGCACGTTCCACTTGCCGCCGGGTCGCTGGCCGCAGAACTATGGCGTTCCCGAAGCTGTGCCGCATGGCTATTGGGCGCAGGCGAAATATCCGTTCGTTCGCAAGGCGAGCGGCTAGGCTTTCAGTTTAGTCCTCGTCGAAATCGACGACGATCTCGCCCGAAATGTCTTCCAGCGCGGCGCGCACGGTGTCGAACGAGACCGAATCGGGCACCACAACCTCGGCGCGGGCGCGAAACACCGTGCTTCCGGTCCAGGCCTCCTGTTCGATTGCGGTTTCGAGAAAGTCGATGCTGACGCCAAGCCCCGCGAGCGCGGTCGAGAGTTCGCGCACGATGCCGGGCCGGTCGGCCCCGACCAGCTCGAAACCGAGTATCCGGTCTGGCATGAGCTTTTCTTCGGCGGCGGTTTCGACGGTGACATGAAAGCCCTCGGCATCCATGCGCGTGGCTACGCGCTTGAGTTCAGCGAGGCCGCCGAGGGGCAGTTCGACCAGCACCGAGCCGACATAGCTGCCGCCCAACCGCGCGAAATGGCTTTCGAGCCAGTTGCCGCCAGCCTCGACGATGCCATCGGCGAGGCTCTGGGTCAGTCCGGGCCGGTCATCGCCGACGGCCATCACGATTACGCGCATCGTTGTGTTTTCCTTGGTCGGAGCGGGCCGCGCAATATCTCAACTACGCATCCCGCTCCATTTGCTTGTTGCCGCATCGTTATTCGCAAAAAACCGGTTCCCACTTTTTCGCACGATGCTTTGTCGCTCACCCTATAGCGCGGCGTCGCTTGCGCAGCCACAGGATCGACCAGTCGCCGCGCGATTCCCGCGCAGCCAGACGAAAGCCCGCGTGATAGCAGGCGCGCCGGACGGCGTTCTCCTGCGAAGTCAGCAGCCCCGAAAGCAGCAGGCTGCCGCCCGGAACAAGCGCGTCTCCGAACGCAGGCGCAAGCTCGACCAGCGGCCCCGCCAGGATATTGGCGATCACCAGATCGTATGGCGCGCGTACCGCGATCAGCGGGTTGTCCATCCCGTCGGCAACGGTGACGGTCAATTCTCCGCCGCGTGCGCCAAGCGCAACGTGATTCAGCGCAGCGTTTTCCAGTGTGACCGTCGCGCTAAGCGGGTCGATGTCCGAGGCGGTGACAAGCGTGCGCGGCCATAGCGCCAATGCCGCGAAGGCAAGCACACCAGTTCCGGTGCCGATATCTGCGCAATTGCGCACCACGGTTCCCGACAGCTTCATGCGGTCGAGCATGGCGAGGCATCCGGCGGTCGTTTTATGGTGGCCGGTACCGAAAGCCTGGCCGGCAGGGATGGCGAAATTCACCACGCCGGAGCTCAAATCTGCCGGATGTTCGGGCGTGTGGACAAAGAAACGGCCCGCGCGGATCGGCTCTAGCCCTTTCTGGCTCTCGCTCACCCAGTCGATCTGGGGCACTTTCTCCACGACGAGAGAGGGATGCGTAGCGGTTCCGAATAGCGCCTCGATCGAGCGCCTGTCCGCGCGGCTCGGTTTGCGCTCGAGCCATGCTTCGAGCAGCCATTCGTCGGGCCGCTCGGCGCTGATCTCGCTGCCCGCAATGACCACGTCGGGGTCCCAATCGGGCGAGTCCTCGTGCGCGAGCAACGCGGCCTCCACCGCAGCGCGGGGGGCAGAAACCGAGATTTTCCAGATGTCGGGCATCGTCGCCTGATAGGACGGCTGCCTGCCAAGGCCAACCAGTCACTTGCGGCGGCTTGCACGGACCGGCGTTTTGGCTAATGGAAATCGGCAAGGCAGCGACACCGGCTTGCCGCTCCACGAAGGGATTCGACCGCATGGCCAATGCCGGCACCAGAAGCCGCCCGCTATCGCCTCACCTGCAGATCTGGAAATGGGGGCCGGCGATGCTTGTCTCCATCCTCCACCGCGTCACCGGCACGGTGAACGCGACCGCCGGGCTGGGGGTGCTGCTTTGGTTCCTGGGCGCGCTGGCGAGCGGTCCCGAAGCGTTCACGAGCTTCGCCGACCTTGCCAAGACGTGGTATGGCCAGATCGTGCTGTTCGGCATCACGGTCTCGGTATTCATGCATGCCGCCTCGGGCTTGCGCCACTTCGTGCTCGATATTGGCGCGGGTTATGAACTGGACACCAACCGGGTCTGGTCGGTGCTGTGCCCTCTGATTGGCATCGCTTTGGCGTTGGCCTTCTGGGCCGCGCTGCTGTTCGCTTAAGGAACCAGACACATGGGCAACGGAACTTCGATCGGTCGCGTGCGCGGCCTCGGCTCGGCCAAGACCGGCGCGCATCACTGGCTGGTTCAGCGCTGGACGGCGATCGGCAACCTTGTGCTGGTGGCGTTCCTTGCGGTTTCGCTGCTGATGCTTCCGGGCCTCGGCTATCAGGCCGTCAAGGAATGGATCTCCGGCCCCGTCCCGGCGGCTGCAATCGCGCTTCTCATCGTCAGCACCTTCTGGCACGCGCGGCTTGGCCTGCAGGTGTTCATCGAGGACTATCTGCAGGGCGCCAACCGGCTTGCCGCGCTGATCGCGCTAAACCTCATCGTCTTTGCCGGTGCCGCCTTCGGCCTCTTGTGCATCGTTCGCCTCGCGCTGGGAGGCGCATGAGATGGCTACCGCATCCACCACCAAGCCTGCCTACGCCATCGTCGATCACATCTACGACACCGTCGTCGTCGGCGCGGGCGGATCGGGCCTGCGCGCCACCATGGGCAGCGCCGAAGCCGGGCTGAAGACCGCCTGCATCACCAAGGTTTTTCCCACCCGGTCGCACACGGTTGCGGCGCAGGGCGGCATCGCTGCGTCGCTGCGCAACAATTCGCCCGATCACTGGACCTGGCACATGTACGACACCGTGAAGGGGTCGGACTGGCTGGGCGATCAGGACGCGATCGAATATATGGTGCGCGAGGCCCCGGCGGCGGTTTACGAGCTTGAGCACGCCGGCGTGCCCTTCAGCCGCAACGCGGACGGCACGATCTACCAGCGCCCGTTCGGTGGCCACATGCAGAATATGGGCGAAGGCCCTCCCGTTCAGAGGACCGCGGCTGCCGCTGACCGCACCGGCCATGCCATGCTCCACGCGCTTTACCAGCAGAGCCTGAAATACGCGGCGGACTTCTTCATCGAATATTTCGCCATCGACCTCATCATGGATGGCGGCAAATGCGTCGGCGTGATCGCGCTGTGCATGGACGATGGCACGATCCACCGCTTCCGTTCAAAGGCCGTGGTGCTGGCGACCGGCGGTTATGGCCGCGCCTATTTCACCGCGACCTCGGCCCATACCTGCACCGGCGACGGCGGCGGCATGGTGCTGCGCGCCGGCCTGCCCTTGCAGGACATGGAGTTCGTGCAGTTCCACCCGACCGGCATCTACGGCGCCGGCTGCCTGATCACCGAGGGCGTGCGCGGCGAAGGCGGCATCCTGCGCAACTCCAACGGCGAGCGCTTCATGGAGCGCTATGCCCCGTCGGCGAAGGACCTCGCCTCGCGCGACGTGGTTTCGCGCTCGATGACCATCGAGATTCGCGAGGGCCGCGGCGTCGGCAAGAACAAGGACCACATCTTCCTGCACCTCGATCATCTCGATCCGACGGTGCTGGCCGAGCGGCTGCCCGGCATCTCCGAGAGCGCGCGCATTTTCGCCGGCGTCGACCTGTCGCGCGAGCCAGTGCCGGTGCTGCCGACCGTGCACTACAACATGGGCGGCATCGCCACCAACTGGCGCGGCGAGGCGCTGACCAAGAAGAACGGCGATCCCGACCCCGTCGTGCCCGGGCTGATGGCGTTGGGCGAGGCCGGCTGCGTGTCGGTGCACGGCGCCAACCGGCTGGGCTCGAATTCGCTGATCGATCTCGTGGTGTTCGGCCGCGCCGCGGCGCTGCGCTGCGCCGAAATGCTGACGCCGGGCGACAAGCAACCCGAACTGCCGAAGGATTCCGCCGATCTCGCGCTGTCGCGCCTCGACCGGCTGCGCAACGCCTCCGGCGGCACGCCGACCGCCGAGCTGCGCCTGAAGATGCAGAAGGTGATGCAGACCAACTGCGCGGTGT
>CAMDQY010000080.1 GCA_945906005.1 Novosphingobium sp. Chol11
GGTGTCAGCGACCGTCTGGTTGATGCTGTCCCAAGAAAAGTCGTGGGCGCGCGCTTCGCCTGCAGCGCCGTGCCTCGCCCGCAGGTCCGGCTGCTGGACATATTCGCGCAAGGCTTCGGCAAATTGGTGAACCGCGCCGGGTCGGATAAGGCGACCCGAGGCGCGATCGTCGACAAGGCTCTGGCTGCCTGTCGCCTCGGCGGCGACCACCGGCAGGCCGCAGGCCATGGCCTCGAGAGTGACGTTGCCGAACGTCTCGGTGACCGATGGGTTGAACAGCACGTCCATGCTGGCCACTGCTTGGCCAAGATCGGAACCCACCTGAAACCCGGCGAATATCGCATCGGGAATCCGCGCTTCGAGCCAGCCGCGCGCCGGGCCTTCACCGATAATCAGAACCTTGTGAGCGATACTGCGGCGTTTGAGCTCGTCGACCGTGTCGGAAAACACGTCGAGCCCCTTTTCCATCACCAGCCTGCCGAGGAAACCGATGGCGACATCATTGTCGGCGATTCCGAAGGTTTGTCGCCAATGTGCCGAGCGGCGCTGCGGGTTGAAGGTTTCCCGATCCACCCCGCGCGACCAGATCGAGATGTCGTAGTTCATCCGCGCATCGCGCAGCACCTGCGCCATTGATTCAGACGGCGCGACCAGTGCATCGCAGCGCCGGTATAAGCGGCGCAGGATCGCTTCGATCAGCGGTTCGCCCCAAGCCATGTTGTAATAGCGCAGATAGGTCTCGAACCGGGTGTGGACCGACGCGACCACCGGGATCGAATGTTTGCGCCCCCACGTCACCGCCGCATGGGCTACTGGATCGGGCGAGGATACGTGAACGACGTTGGGCACAAAGACTTCAAGATCGCGGCGCGTCTTACCTGACAGGTGCAGTGGAATGCGGTATTCACCGCGTCCGGGGAACGCCACCGAAGAGACCGGTACGAGGTCGCCCGTCGCCTCAAAAGCAGGCTCCGCCACGACTGGCGCATAGACGCGTACCGCAGCGCCCTGGCGCAGCAGGTAGTCGGCCAGCCGGTTAAGCGCCTGGTTAGCGCCATCTCGCACGTAGTTGTAGTTGCCCGAAAACAGGGCGATGCGCAGGTCTGCGGTTTGCATGGCCAGCGGGCCATAACGATATGCACCTGCTTTGGCGATAGGCCGAGCCGATTATGAAGGACGTGAGGAGGGCCCGGCCGGTCCAGCACCGGGCCCTCCCCGTCACGCCGGGTCAGTTGCCCCAGCGATAGCCGTAATTGCCGTCACGGTAGCGGTATCCGTCGCGCCTGTCGCGGCGACCGGAATAGCCGTCGAACTCAGGATCGACGACCAACAGCCCCTACTTTCGCAGCATCTCGCACCGCTCAGTGCCGAGCGCCTCGACCGACCAGTCCATCGGCAGGCCGCTCGCCCTGACCTTTGCCGTCACGTCGCGGGTGCCGATCACCGCCAACTCCACCTTGGGGAATTTGACCGGCGCGCCGTTGACCCTGGTTTTGAATTCGAAACCCGACCAGTCCTGCTTTCCCTGATCCTAATACCAGCGCCACATCGTCGCGCGCGGCTGGGCGGGCGGGGAAAAGCGACCGTCGTGCGCACGTCGCTGCCGGTGGGATTCTCGAAGCGGTATTTCACCCGCACCTTCTCTTCGGAGATGAACAGGTCTTCGGAGGCCATGACGATGGCGGAGCCCGACTTGAGCACGATGCCACCTAGGCCGACCTCGGCTTCGCTGTCGTTGGCTTTCGCGGGCGGGGCGAGGGCTAGCGCGACTAAGGCAGCAAGAAACTTGAGGCGGATCATTCCGCCGATGCTATCGCGTTGACGCGGTGAGGGAAACCCCCCGGTCTCGCCTGCCTAAGCTGCCTCCTTCTTCCGGCCGGCCTTCTTGCGTTCGTGCGGGCAAAGTAGCGCCTTGCGCACGCGGATCGACTTAGGCGTAACCTCGACCATCTCGTCGTCGTCGATGTAGGCGATCGCCTGTTCGAGCGTCATCACCGTCGGCGGGGTAAGGCGGATCGCGTCTTCCTTGCCCGAGACACGGAAATTGGTGAGCTGCTTGCTCTTCATCGGGTTGACTTCGAGATCGTCGGGCTTGGCGTTCTCGCCGATCACCATGCCTTCATAGACCTTTTCCTGCGGCTTGACGAACAGTACGCCGCGTTCCTCTAGCATATTGAGCGCATAGGCCACAGCTTCGCCGGTGCCATTGGAAATCAGCACGCCATTCTGGCGGCCCGCGATCACGCCTTTGTAAGGCCCGTACTTGTCGAACAACCGGTTCATAAGGCCGGTGCCGCGTGTGTCTGACAGGAACTCGCCATGATAGCCGATCAGGCCGCGCGACGGGGCGGAGAATGTGATTCGGGTCTTGCCGCCGGTCGAGGGACGCATGTCGGTCATCTCGCCCTTGCGGATGGCGACCTTCTCGACGACCGTGCCGGCATATTCGTCGTCCACGTCGATCACGACGGTTTCATAGGGCTCGGTGCGGTTGCCCTGCTCGTCGGTGGCGTAGAGTACGCGCGGACGCGAAATGCCCAGCTCGAAGCCCTCGCGGCGCATCGTCTCGATCACCACGCCGAGCTGCAATTCGCCGCGCCCAGCGACTTCGAAGCTGTCTCTGTCGGCGCTTTCGGTGACACGGATGGCGACATTCGATTCCGCCTCGCGCAGCAGCCGTTCACGGATCATACGGCTGGTAACCTTGGTGCCTTCGCGGCCCGCGAACGGGCTGTCGTTGACGGCAAAGCGCATCGATAACGTCGGCGGGTCGATCGGCTGGGCCTGGAGCGGCTCGGTCACGCCGGGATCGGCGATGGTATTGGCCACCGTCGCCTCGGTCAGCCCGGCGATGGAGATGATGTCGCCTGCGCGTGCTTCATCGACGGGTACGCGTTCCAGACCTCGGAAAGCCATCAGCTTGGAGGCGCGGCCGGTTTCGATGATCTTGCCAGTCGAATCGAGCGCATGGATCGGCGAGTTGACCTTGATCGATCCGCTGGCGACCATGCCGGTGAGGATGCGACCAAGGAAGTTGTCGCGGTCGAGCAGGGTGACGAGGAACTTGAACGGACCGTCGGGATCAGCCGAAGGCGCGGGGACATGCTCTACGATCTTTTGAAACAGCGGCTCCAGCGTTCCTTCGCGGGCGTGGATGTCCTCGCTGGCATAGCCATTGCGGCCCGAAGCATAGAGCACCGGGAAATCGAGCTGTTCGTCATTGGCTTCGAGGCTGACGAACAGGTCGAACACTTCGTTCAGCACTTCGTCCGCGCGGCCGTCCTGTCGGTCGATTTTGTTGACGACGACGATCGGCTTGAGGCCCAGCGCCAGCGCCTTGCCGGTGACGAACTTGGTTTGCGGCATCGCGCCTTCGGAGCTGTCGACCAGCAGGATCACGCCATCGACCATCGACAGGATTCGCTCCACTTCTCCACCGAAATCGGCGTGGCCGGGAGTGTCGACGATATTGATGCGTGTGCCGTTCCACTCGACCGAGGTGCACTTGGCGAGAATGGTGATCCCGCGCTCCTTCTCAAGGTCGTTGGAATCCATCGCCCGCTCTTCGATGCGCTGGTTGTCGCGGAACGTGCCCGACTGGCGGAACAGCTGGTCGACCAGCGTGGTCTTGCCATGGTCGACGTGCGCGATGATTGCGATATTGCGCAGGGGAAGTTGGGCGGACATTTGGTTGCCTCGTTGCGTGCGGACGTATCTGGGATGAGTTGCGGCAGCATTGTTGCACCGCATATTCGGCGCGCGCTTAGCCGATCATTGGGCTTGCGGCAAGCGCGCTGGGGAAGAAACAGCTTCCCCTACACCACTGGAATTACTATAGACTATGATAACCGGCCTGCATGACGCTTGATTGGCGAAGGGCAGGACCCAATGCCAATAAAGCCGACGCACAATAAAATAATCAGTAGGGGTGGATTCATGAAACCGTTCGTACAAATTCGTCGCGCAGCCGCAAATCTTGCTGCGGGCGCCGCCATTTCCGCCATAGCCTCGGCCTCGGCCCCGGCCTGGGGGCAGGACAACGGAACCCCCGCAGAAGAGTCTTGGGCCGAGGATGCGATCATCGTCACAGCAACCAAGCGCGAGACAACGCTTCAGGATATCCCCGTCGCCGTCTCGTTGACCACGGGCGAAACGATCGAACGGGCGCAGATTCGTGATCTCAAAGACCTGTCTTCGGTCGTGCCTTCGCTTCGCGTGAACACGCTGCAAAGCTCAGCTAACACCAATTTCATTATTCGCGGCTTAGGTAATGGTGCCAACAATGCCGGCATCGAGCCCTCGGTCGGTCTGTTCGTCGATGGTGTCTATCGCTCGCGCTCGGCGGCGATGATCGCCGACTTGCCCGATGTTCAGCGCGTCGAAGTGCTGCGCGGGCCGCAATCGTCACTGTTCGGCAAAAACGCTTCGGCCGGAATCATTTCGATCCGTACCAAAAAACCCGAGTTCGAATCCGGCGGAAACGTCGAGGCGACCTACGGCAATTTCAATGCGATGAGCCTCAAGGGCGTGGTCACCGGCCCGATTTCCGACACCATAGCGTTTAGCCTTGGCGGCGCGATCAATAAGCGTGACGGCTACACCCGCGACCTCGGCCCCGCAGGCGGCCGTTCGGACGAGCGTGATCGCTGGTCGGTGCGCGGACAGGTGCTGGTCAAGCCGACCGACGAGCTCGAAATCCGCCTGATTGGCGATTACGGCAAGATCGACGAAATTTGCTGCTCGGTGGTGAACCTTCGCACGTCAAGCTCAACGCTGGCGATCATTGCGCCAGCGCCGATCGGGCTTGGCGGCAAAGTGCCCGATTTCCGCACGCCTTTTGCCGACGTGATCTACAGCAATTTTCCTTCGACCAACAAGATCAAGAACTGGGGCGTTTCCGGCCAGATCGATTACGACTTTGGCGATATGAAGCTGACCTCGATTACCG
This sequence comes from Novosphingobium sp. Chol11, assembly GCA_945906005.1. GTDB lineage: Bacteria > Pseudomonadota > Alphaproteobacteria > Sphingomonadales > Sphingomonadaceae > Novosphingobium. The sequence continues at coordinate 4,949 of CAMDQY010000080.1, forward strand.
GCTATCGCGGAGTCCGGGCGATCACCAACCAGGATTCGGATTTCACCAGCGCCGACCTCATCCGCAGGCCTGAGGATGTCGACATTAAGACATTCACCCAGGAGCTGGGCCTCGACATGGACCTTGGCGACAGCCTCAAGGGAATGCTTGGAGCCCTCTATTCCAACGAGAAGGTAGGTCAAGACGGAGCGCTGCTGTTTGGCTCCGATTTCCGCGGCTATGCCGACAGGCTGATCCGCGGCCAGTCCGCCAATGCCTTCAACGTCGCCTTGGTCGAAGGTCTGCTTGGCGCATTGTCAGGTAATCCTGCACTTTACGCAGGAAAGTTCTTCGCAGGCGGGACAGGGCTGGACGAATCCTTCCGCCTGAAGAACACTGCGTTCTCGGTGTACGGGCAGATCGATTTCGAAGTGACCGACCGGCTGACCCTCACCGGCGGCCTCAACTACACCAAGGACAAGAAGCGCTTCTCTACCAACATCGTGTCGAACGAAGTCTTCTCGGCGATACCGCTTGCAAATTTTGTCGCCCCGGCAACGCAGCTGTTCATCGCCCAAGGTGTTGCGACGGCACTTGGCAATCCGGGCGGGATTGCCACTGCGGCGCAAATTCAGGCGCTGTCCTCCGGGGCGTTGGGGGCACCAGGCGCGGCCGCGTTCGCTAACATTATCGTCCCGACCGCCACTGCGACCGCGAAGAGCCTCCTTGGGCTGCGCGCTCTGCAATTCCTGCCGCCCTACCAAAACGTGCCAAACGTGGCCGAAAACGGACGAGTGAGCGACAGCAACGTCGCCTTCACGCTTTCGGCGAGCTACGAAGTTACCGATACCACCAACGTCTACCTGCGCTATGCGACAGGCTACAAGGCCGCATCGATCAACCTGTCGCGCGATGCGAGACCGACTGCGCCGGCGCTCGCACAACTGATTGCCGCTGGCGTGGCCGGACCCAACCTGACTTCGGGTGGTCGCTTTGCTGGGCCTGAGGATTCGTCCGTCTACGAGCTTGGCATCAAGGGCAATTGGGACTGGTTGTCAGCTAATATCGCGGTGTTTAAGCAGGAGATCAAGGGCTTCCAGTCCAACCTGTTCACCGGCACGGGCTTCTTCCTGGCCAATGCCGGCAAGCAGTCGGTCAAAGGTATCGAGTTCGAAGGACGGTTGAAGCCCGCCGATCCGCTGACGATCACCTTTGCGGCCACCTATCTCGATTCGAAGTACGACAGCTTCCTGCTTTCGGCCTTCGGCGACCTTTCGGGCATGACCGTTCCCGGCGCGACGCCGCTCTCGATTACTTTTGGTGGCGAGCACGTCACCGAGTTCGACAATGGCAACAGCCTGATCCTGCGCGCCGACTATCACTACGAGGCGCCGTTCCGGCTGGTCGAGGGCCTGCCCAATCTGGTGGTCAAGAACCCGATCACCGGCGCCTTTCTGGATGTTACGCCCGCGCTCGCAGTGGCCAAGGAATTCAGGCAGAGCGTAAACGATCTCAACGCATCGATAACCTATGCTCTGGAGATGGGGCTCGAATTCAGCGTTTGGGGACGAAACCTGCTCGACGACCGGATGATTCGCCAAATTTTCGACTCGCCGGCGCAGATCGGATCGATTTCAGGCTATCCAAACCAGCCGCGCACCTATGGTGCTTCGGTGCGTTACCGCTTCTGAGTGATGGGCCGGATTGCGGCGTGTTCCTTGGTTCAATCTGAGAGACGCGCTGCGTCAATTCGTCGCGAACCACCGGAGAGTGAGCTTAACATGGCCCAGTATGGTGGGTTCTGGAGGCGCGTCCTCGCCTATATCATCGACGCTATCATAGTGAATGTCGCAGGTTCATTAGTTGGTTTTGTCGTCGGGCTGGCGCTGGGTCTGCAGATGCAGTCGGGCGGAGCGGATACGGAGACATTCGAGGGCGCTGCAGGCCTCGCCGGCGGCGTTCTGGGGCTCGTCAGCTCGTGGCTCTACTTTGCGATCCTGGAAAGCTCGTCGATGCAGGGGACCTTGGGCAAAAAGGCGCTCGGCATGATCGTCACCGACCTTGACGGCGGACGCATCGGCTTCGGGCGGGCGACCGGGCGCTACTTCGCCAAGATCCTATCCGGAATTATCTTGTTAATCGGGTTCATCATGGTGGCGTTCACCGAGCGCAAGCAGGGCTTGCACGACATGATCGTGGGTACGCTGGTCTTCAAGGCCAGCTCGTCGAGCGAATTGAACACCAGCGCTGCGGTCTTCGAGTAGCTTTTGTTGATCGCATCGCTGGTCGCGAAAAACCGGTTCCTACCTTTTCGCACGATACTTTTACAATTCCCGCAGCGCCTGCGCTGGTTTGGCGCGCAGCAGCGGCAGCGATCCCGCCAGCGCGAACATAATTACCAGGGCAGCGCCTGCGCCGAGAACCGCCAGCACACGCGGCCAGTCGGGCAGCCAATCAAACTCAAAAATCTGCGTCATTACCACCCAGCCGAAAGCGCTGCCTAGCACTAGAGCGATCGCAGACAGCACAATCGCCAGCAGTCCGTATTCCACCAGTTGCAGCACCAGCAGTTGCCTTCGGCTGGCACCGAGCACGCGCAGGATTACGTTGTCGTAGAGACGACTTGAGCGTGTTGCCGCGATCGCGCCGAGCAGCACCGCCAGCCCGGCCAGCACCGCGACCGACGCGGCGGACAGGATCGAGGTCGACATCTGGCCGAGCAAACCGCGCACCTCGCGGAGCAGGCCGCCGGTCTCGATCACCGATGTGGCGGGGAACGCTCGCACCAACCGCCCGAGCAGGCCATGGCTTTTCGCACCCGGTGGCAGGTCGATGGTGGCGGCAAGGTTGTGCGGCGCATCGCGCAGGGTGTTGGGCGAGAACACCAACACGTTGTTGAAGCCCATGTCTTGCCAGTCGATGCGCCGGATCGAGGCGACGCGTGCGGTGCGTTCCACCCCCAGCACGCCGATGGTGAGCTTGTCGCCCAATTCAAGGCCGATGGCGTTGGCAAGCTGATCCTCTACCGAAACCAGCGGTTCGCCCTGCCAGTCTGATGGCCACCACTTTCCGCGCACGAGCTCGTTTCCTTCGGGCACTTCGTCCTGGTAGGTGATCCCGCGCTCGCCGCGCAACGCCCATGCATCGTCGGGCAGATTGTCGGGATCGAGCGTATCGACGCGGGTCATGCGCCCTTCGGGCCCATAGGCGAGGATACGGGCGCGAAGCGCAGGAACGGTGCGCACCTGCGCCTTGGGAGCGTTGCGAGCGACGGCGGCGCGAAACTCGGCCTCGCGGTCCTTGGGCACGTCGAGAACGAAATAGTCGGGCGCGCGATTTGGCACGCGGGCCGCGATATTGGCCTCAAGGCTGGTTTGGAGAACAGCGAGCAGCACGAAGGTCGAAAGCCCGAAGCCAAGCGCGCAGACCAGCGCGCCGGTCTGCGCCGAAGTGCGGTGAAGGTTGGCAAGTCCAGCGCGCATGATCGGATCGCGCGGACGCGGTAAGCTGCTTGCGGAAAACCGTATACCCAGCCCCAGCAAAGCGAGCAGGCCGAGCACGCCAGCCGCACCGAGTAGACAAATAGCGCTCAGTCTCGGGTTGGAAGCCGTCGCCAGCACCAGCGCGGCCAGCAGGCCAAGCCCGCCGCCAACGGGCAGCGCCATAGCCCTGAGCGAAACGCCAAGGGGGCTGACCCGCGCGCGCATCAGCGCCATCGCCGGATAAGTGCGTGCTCGCAGCAGCGGCGGCGCGGAAAACACCAGCGCAACGATCAGGCCATAGGCGCTCGCCGTCGCCAGCGCGCGCCAATCGAGAATAAAACCGGGCGCGATCGGGAGCAGACCTGCAAGGAATCGGCCAAGTATGGGCGTCACCAGCAGTCCGACGGCAAGCCCAGCGATGCTTCCCGCCAAGGCCGCTGCACCGATTTGCAGCAGGTAGATCCGGGCGATATCGCCACTGGCTGCGCCCAGCACCTTGAGCGTCGCAATGCTGGCGCGCTTCGCCTCCAGATAGGAGGAAACTCCGCCACCGATGCCGATCCCGGCGATCACCAATGCAGCAAGGCCGACGAGGATCAGGAACTCGCCCATTCGAGCGACGAAGCGGTCGGTACCCGGCGCGGCATTGTCACGGGTGCGAAACTCGAACCCGGCATTGGGAAAGCGCCGCTCGATCGCATCGGTCGCTGCCTGCGGGTCAGCGCCGTGAGGCAGCAGCGCTCGGGTCTTGCTCTGGTACATCGCCCCCGGCGCGGTCAGCCCGGCGCGCTCGGGCATGTCCTTGCGCACGATAGCGACATTGCCGAGGTTAAAGCCTTCGCCCAGCATCTCCGGCTCGCTGGCGACGATCCCGCCGACTTTCAGCTTGGCGCCACCCACGGTGACCATTGCACCAGGTCGCACCTCGAGGCGCTCGGCTGTGCCTTGGGACAGGTAGATGACGCCCTCGGGCGGCGCGTCGACTTTGCGCCCGTCCTGCAATTCCAGCCTGCCGACCATCGGCCATGCGTCGTCCACGGCCTTGAGCGCGACGGGTGCTGCCGCCTCGCCGTTCACCGCGATGGCTTGCATCCGGTAGCCGGTCGAAGTGGGGCCGAACTTGCGCACTTCGGCCATCTCGTCGGTCGTCAGGCCACGCTGCCAAACGCCCACTTCGATATCGCCGCCAAGGATCGAGCGTCCTCGCGTTGTCAGCTCGCGTTCGATCGAGCCGGTTAGGGTGCCGATCGCGGCGAGCGCGCCGACTCCCAGGAAAAGGCAGACCAACAGCAGCCGAAGGCCGCGAAACCGCGAGGAGAGATCGCGCCGCGCGATCCGCCATACCACGCGCCAGGGTAGGCTTTTGATCATGCGAGATTGATCATGCGGGAGAGGTGTCGCTCGCGATGAGGCCATCGGCCAGTGTGACCACTCGCTCACACCGGGCAGCGAGCGCGGCGTCATGAGTGATTGTCACAAGGGTCGCGCCGGTCTCGGCACGGCGGGCGAGAAGAAGATCGAGGATTGCCTCGCCGGTCGCGGCATCGAGATTGCCGGTTGGCTCATCGGCGAAGATTAGCGCCGGGCGCAGCGCAGTCGCGCGGGCGATGGCGACGCGCTGCTGCTCGCCGCCCGAAAGCTGGGCGGGATAATGGGTGAGGCGGGACGCCAGGCCCACTGCTTCCAGTTCCGCCGCCGCGCGCTCGTGCGCATCCTTCATGTCCGCCAGTTCCATCGGCGTTGCGACATTCTCTAGCGCGGTCATCGTCGGCAGCAGGTGAAAGGCCTGCAGGACAATGCCGATTCGACCGCGCCGAGCGAGAGCCAGCGCATCTTCGTTCATCGCCGTAAAATCCTGTCCAGCGATCATAAGCGTGCCGCCGCTCGCGCGTTCAAGCCCTGAAAGCACCGCCATCAGCGAGCTTTTGCCTGAGCCAGAGGGGCCGAGCAGAGCCAACGTTTGCCCGCGCGGCACCGCAAGGTCGATGCCGCGCAGGATCTCGACCGCACCGCTGCCTTGCCCAAGCGTCAGCCTGACGCCGCGCGCCGCTATAACCATGTCTCGAGGGGGGGTTGTCACTCGCGCGCAATGGCATAGCTAATAGTCAGGCGGCAAGGAGCCAGATGTATGAAAGTGTATGTTGCCCCCATTGCCGTGCTGGCCTTGCTGGCCGGATGCGACAAGCCGCAGCAACCGGTGACGCCTCCTGCCGAAGCCGCCGCATTGGTCGATCCCGATCTGCCGGTCATGGGCCGCGAGGTGCGTATGCTGGCTTTTGGCGACAGTTTGCTCGCTGGATACAGGCTGAAGCAGGGCGAGGGCTATCCGGCCCGGCTCGAAGCGGCGCTGAGGGCGCGCTGGATCAACGCGCGCATGATCGATGCGGCGGTTTCGGGCGACACCTCTCAGGCAGGGGCGCAGCGGCTGGCCTTTGCACTGGACGCGCAGGAGGTCGCGCCCGATCTCGCCGTGGTCAGCCTTGGCGGCAACGACATGCTGCGCGGCCTGCCGCCCGAGGAGACGAGGAAGAGCCTCGAGGCGGTGTTGCGCGAGTTCGACAAGCGCGGGATCAAGGTTGTGCTTTTGGGGATGCTCGCCGCGCCGAATTACGGCAAGGATTATGCGGGCGAGTTCAACCCGATCTATCCAGCCCTGGCGAAACAGCATGGCGCAGTGCTGGTGCCCTTTTTCATGCAGCCGCTGATCGAGAATCCGGATTTTGTGCAGGCGGACAGGGTGCACCCTACTGCCGAGGGGGTCGAAGCGATGGTGGCGAGCACAGTCGATGCGGTTGCGGGTGCTGTGCCCACCGCAGCGGTAAATTAGAGCGGTTTTCGACCGTTATGAATCGTCGAGGGATTCCCACTGAGCGTGATTTCTGATTCAGAATCCGTGCTGGTGAAGGAGGCCGGCATGGATGGGCCAACCACTATCGATGGATTTGCGCAG
>CAMDQY010000081.1 GCA_945906005.1 Novosphingobium sp. Chol11
ACTGGCTTGCCTTCTATAACCACAGACGGCTGCATTCGACGCTGGGTTATACCAGCCCGATGGCTTTCGAACAGAAATGGCTTGCCGGACAGATCAGCCTGGCGGCATAGTCACCACGTCAAGGGAGACGCTGGACGAGGACAAGGTCAGCGCCTATTGAACGTCGATGCCCGGAGACATTCTTGACAACAAGGGGCGCGGCGAAGCGTCGTGGTCCTGGCCTCCCATCCATCGCGAAGCTCGACTGTTTGCGGGAATTGGCGCACTCGCCTGCCTGTTGGCGGCGCTGATGACATGGGAAACGATCGCCTGGCCACTCGGTTTGCTGACGATCTGCATCGCTGCCTTCTTCCGCGATCCAAGGCGCACGACTCCGCGTGACGATCGCTTCATCGTCGCTCCAGCAGACGGGCTGGTGACGCTGATCCAGCAGGTGCCGCCGCCGCGCGAGCTTACTTTCGACGACGGTAGCGGCGCGCCGGTGCTGACCAGTGAACCTGTCACCCGCGTCTCCATTTTCATGAGCGTGTTCGACGTTCACATCAATCGTGCGCCGATCGGTGGGACGGTGCGCAAGGTGATCTACATTCCCGGAAAGTTCCTCAACGCGGATCTCGACAAGGCGAGCGAAGACAACGAGCGCCAGCACATATTGATCGAGCGTGGCGACGGGCTGGCGATCTGCCTCACCCAGATCGCCGGGTTGGTAGCCAGACGGATCGTTCCATTCATAAAGCCGGGCGATATCGTTGCGGCGGGGCAACGGGTAGGGCTGATCCGCTTCGGCAGCCGCGTCGATGTCTACCTACCAAAAGGCACAAGTCCGCGCGTTTTGATGGGCCAGAAGATCGTAGCGGGCGAGACGGTGCTGGCCGAATTGGGTGTCGACGAAATGATCGAAGGCGTGGCCCAGTGATTGACGACGTTCCCCCCCGAGGATTGCGCCGAGGCGTGCCAAAGGGGCTTACCTTGCGCGCGCTGGTGCCCAATGCGATCACTGCGGCAGCGCTTTGCGCGGGGCTCACCGGCATCCGCTTTGCCATAACCGGCGATTTCCGCATGGCGGTGGCAGCGGTGATCATTGCCGGCGTGCTCGATGGCCTTGATGGCAGGATCGCGCGGCTGCTGAAGGCGCAATCGCATTTCGGCGCGGAGCTCGACAGCCTTGCTGACAATGTTTCGTTCGGCGTCGCACCGGCGCTGGTGCTGTTCATGTGGTCCATGAAGGACGTGCCGCGCTTTGGCTGGTTTGCCGCGCTCGCGTTCGCGGTCTGCATGGCGCTGCGGCTTGCACGTTACAACGCGCGCATCGACCTGTCTGACGAGCCGCGCAAGCTGGAAGGTTTTCTTACTGGGGTTCCCGCTCCGGTGGGAGCTGGTCTAGCGTTCCTGCCAATGTATCTGTCGTTCGTCACCGATCGCCCGGAGTTTTCCGATCCAAGGCTGGTCGGCGTCTGGCTGGTTGCGATTGCCATTCTGGCGATTTCAAGCGTTCCGACACTCAGTTGGGCGAAACTGCGGCCCCGGCGCAGCCTGCGCCTGGGGATGATCGGCGTCGCAGGACTGCTCGTGGCAGCGCTGCTTACTGAACCATGGATGGCGCTGATCGCGATCTGCGCGATCTACCTTGCGCTGATACCCGTCGGCGTGATTGCCTACGCCCGTGTCAGGCGGCGGCGCGCAGCGCGCCGGACGCCAACCGCGAGCGGTTGAACTCGCGGCGGAGCACTACTGCGGTCCGCTTCACCTCGACGATAATGTCGGTGATGCGCAGTTCGTTCTCTTCGGGCTGGTAATTGACGGATCCGCGCAGGGCCAGCACTGCAGGCCAATAGGCCCGCAGCGTGGCCGCGATGGTAATCACCGCAAATGCCGCGCCAGCCGTAAAAAGGGCGGCAATCAGGATGCTGGTCATCATCTTCGCGTTTTCCTTTCACTCACCGCCTGTTGACAGGCTGGGGTAACACTTGTGGACACACGGAAATCGTTCTACAAATGTTCCTAAGCGCGTTGTTCTTTATATGTTCCATACTGTCAAGCGGTAATGTTTTTGGAATGTTCTCGCTGGCAAACCCTTAGTGATCACAGTTGGTTCCCGGTTTGCCGATTATCTGCGACCAGGCGAATCGCCGGCGCGGTGAATTGGGGCTGGATTTGAGGCCACATTGGCGCTAAGGGCGCTCCCGCCTAGCCCGTCATCGTCATCCTGACGTCGGCGCGCTCGGCAAATTCACACGGGATGCACTCACATACCGGTGCCGCAGCGGGTTTTGTTCCGCACGGTTCCAGCATCCCGCCAGGGCTCTTCGGAGCATGAACCGGAAAGGAAATACCTATGGCGGCACCAGTCGTCACCATGCAGCAATTGATCGAGGCCGGCGCACACTTCGGCCATCAGACCCACCGCTGGAACCCGCGGATGAAGCCCTATATCTTCGGGGCTCGCAACGGCGTTCACATCATCGACCTTTCGCAGTCCGTGCCGCTGTTCGCGCGTGCTCTCGAATTCATCGCCGCGACCGTTCAGGCCGGTGGCAAGGTGCTGTTTGTCGGCACCAAGCGCCAGGCGCAGCAGCCCGTCGCCGAGACGGCGCGCGCCTGCGGCCAGCACTTCGTCAACCATCGCTGGCTGGGCGGGATGCTCACCAACTGGAAGACGATCAGCCAGTCGATCAAGCGCCTCAAGCAGCTTGAGGAACAGCTTTCGGGCGATACCGCGGGCCTCACCAAGAAGGAAGTGCTCCAGCTGACGCGCGAGCGCGACAAGCTCGAAATGTCGCTGGGCGGCATCCGCGACATGGGCGGCATTCCAGACGTGATGTTCGTGATCGACGTCAACAAGGAAGAGCTGGCGGTCAAGGAAGCCAACGTGCTTGGCATCCCGGTCGTCGCGATCCTCGATTCGAACGTCGATCCGCACGGCATCGCCTTCCCGGTTCCGGGCAATGACGATGCCAGCCGCGCGATCCGCCTCTATTGCGACGCGGTCCGCGAGGCCGCGACCAAGGGCGGGCGTGAGCAGATGGCCGCCTCGGGCATCGACATGGGCGCGCTCGACGAGCCAGTGCCCGAAGTGATGATCGTGGAAGAAGCTCCCACCGTGGAAGCTCCAACGCAGGAAGCCCCCACCGTGGAAGCTCCAGCGCAGGAAGCTCCCGCCGTGGAAATACCTGCCGAGGAAGCTCCCGCGGTCGAAACGCCTGCCGAAGGCGCACAGGCCTGACGTTAGACCGGGCGCGGTCCGCGCCCGGTCCGTCACTCAATTTCAGCATTGTCGGGCCATCGGCCCGCAGTGCGGCCACACAACAAGAGGATACCACTCATGGCTTACACAGCCGCTGACGTGAAGAAGCTGCGCGAACAGACCGGCGCTGGCATGATGGATTGCAAGAAGGCGCTGGACGAGGCCGATGGCGATTTCGCCGCCGCCGAGGATGCGCTGCGCGTCAAGGGCCTCGCCGCTGCTGCCAAGAAGTCGAGCCGCACCGCTGCCGAGGGCCTTGTCGGCGTCGCCGTCACATCTGACGGGAATGGGGGCACGCGCGGGGTTGCTGTCGAAGTCAATTCCGAGACCGACTTCGTCGCCAAGAACGACCAGTTCCAGGACTTCGTGCGCAACACCACTCAGGTCGCGCTCGGTGCTGGCTCGGACGATGTCGAAGCGCTCAAGCAGGCAGCCTATCCGGCTGGCGGCACCATTGGCGACGTACTCACCAACAATGTCGCCACGATCGGCGAGAACCAGCAGATCCGCCGGATGAAGACCGTTTCGGTCTCGCAGGGCGTGATCGTTCCTTACGTGCACAATGCCGCCGCCCCGAATCTGGGCAAGATCGGCGTGCTCGTCGCGCTCGAGAGCGCGGGCGACAAGGGCAAGCTCGAGGAACTGGGCAAGCAGATCGCGATGCACATCGCCGCTGCCTTCCCGCTGGCGCTTGCGGCTGAGGATCTCGACGCCGACCTGATCGAGCGCGAGCGCAAGGTCGCTGGCGACAAGGCTGCCGAGAGCGGCAAGCCCGCCGAGGTTCAGGCCAAGATGATCGACGGCGCGGTCGCCAAGTTCGCCAAGGAGAACGCGCTGCTGAGCCAGCTGTTCGTCATGGACAACAAGACCCCTGTTGCCCAGGTGGTCGAGCAGGCAGGCAAGGACGTTGGCGCGAAAATCGTGCTGACGGACTATGTGCGCTTCCAGCTTGGTGAAGGTATCGAAAAGGAAGAAAGCGATTTCGCAGCGGAGGTCGCTGCGGCAGTCGCCGGTTGATCGCTTCGATTGCTAAAGGATTTGAAAGGGCCGGGGAAAATCGCCTACCGGCCCTTTCCTTTGCCGAGCACGCGGATAGAGTTTCGCTGACGGAGGATGGGCCATGAACGAAATTGCCAGCGATGCGATGCCAGGCCCCGACGAGCGCAGGTCCGCCGCCATCGCCGCGAGCCGGGTTGAAATCCCGCCCTATGCAAAGCCTGCCCGCGAATTCGCTCTGGTCAGGCATTTGCTGCGCAGTCCCACCGCGCGTCAGGATCTGCCGCTGGAAGGCGAGATTCCCGGCGCCGGCCAGGACCAGCTCCCGGTCATTATGCTCGATGGCGAGATCCACCGCGAACGCCGCACCAGCCTTGCGCGGTTCTTTTCGCCGAAGGCGATCAAGGATCACCACCGCGCGGTGATGGAAGCGACGACGGCGGCGCTGATGGCGCAGCTTCGCTGCACCGGGCGCGGGCAGATCGACCTCATGTCGATGCAGCTTGCCTGCGATGTTGCCGCCGCGATCGTCGGGCTGACCGAAAGCGACAAGGCCGCCATGGCGCGGCGCATCCGGCTGACCTTCGAGACTTCGCGCGCCGATTCGCTCGCGCTGATCGGGCCGCTCATCAAGAAGGCCAAGACGATCTACAAGTCGCTGTCGTTCTTCTGGCTTGACGTGAAGCCGGCGATCCGCGCGCGGCGTGCAAGCCCCGGGGCCGACATCATCTCGCACCTGATCGAGCTGGGCTATTCGGAACGATCGATCCTGGTCGACTGCCTCACCTATGCGACGGCGGGGATGCTGACGACGCGCGAATTCACCGTCATGGTCGCCTGGTACATGCTGGATCGCGATGAGCTGCGCGCGCAGTTCCTTGCCGCCGACGAAGCGGCGCAGATCGAGATTCTCGAGGAGATCCTTCGGCTGGAGCCGGTCGCGGCGCTGCTCTATCGCCGCGCCGAAGAGGACATGACCGGCCCGGACGGCGAGGCGATCAAGGCGGGCGAGCGTTTCGCGCTCGATATTCGCGCTGCCAATACCGACACGGCGGCGACGGGCGCCTGCCCCTATGCGTTCGATGCCGAGCGCGCGCGGCGCGAGAAGGTCACCGGCGCGTGGCTCAGCTTTGGCGACGGCGCGCACCGCTGCCCCGGTGCGCAGGTGGCGCTCGCCGAAACGCGGGTGTTCATCGATGCGCTGCTGCGCGTGCCGGGCATCAGGCTGGAGACCCCGCCCAATGTCGGCTGGTGCGATCCGATCGGCGGATACGAGCTGCACGGCGCGATCGTGGTGTGCGATCGGGGGTGAGACCGAAGGCCAGTGGGAAGCGATGCGACCACAAAGACGGCCCGGCCAGCCAGTGGGCTGCCGGGAAGGGCAAGGACGAACGACCGGCGCGGGGTTGCCGCATTTCATGCCCGGACTCGACGACGCTTTGGGTATTTCAGGGTAGAAAGAAGTCGCGTCGAGATTTGATGCCACCGGCCGAGGGCCTCGCTCCAGCTTGCGATGCGACGGAGCGGGACCAGTCGTGGCGGCTTGCCATTGCGAACGTTCGGCTCTTTGCCGGGACGCCCGCGCCGGTCGTCTCCCGCGCGCGGGGGCCGAAGCACGCGCCGCGAGATGGCCGTCCGAAGCGCCTGCAGCCGCACCGGACGCGGGGGGTATATGCAAATGGCGGGTCTGTAGGAAAATAGTTTTTTGCGTGCTCTCTAGTCCTCTCCCCTTGGGGGAGTTGGAGAGGGGTGGCTGGCCCCGCGCTGTTTGAATTGTTCACGCAAAGGCGCAGAGGCGCGAAGATCCTCCCCGGCACGGGGAGGGGGACCGCCCGCGCAGCGGGTGGGGGAGGGGTGTCCAGGCCGAAGGGCGGCATCCACGTGCTTTACACGAAGCCTGCCTTGCGCTTGTCGATGGGACACGAAGCGGAAAAAGGGTTCGCGCGGAGGGCGCGGAGGAGAAGGAGATGCGCGGAGGATGCGAATTCGGTGCACGGTCACTGAAATTCCGCTTATTCTGAGATAAAATTGACCGGGCAAATCAGCGCTAGACTCATTTTTGACGGGCTCAGGCGACACGACGATATTATTAAGCGTGAAAGGCGAATGTAATGAACGTCGATTGGCAGTTGATTTTTGAAGGCGTGAAAACCGTTCTCGACCCCATTTCGAACGCGTCATGGCCCATTGCCGTCGGCGTGATCGCGTGGGTGTTTCGCGAACCTGTAAAGGCCATGATCGGTCGGGTACGTCAACTTAGCGGTTTTGGTGGATCAGCTGACTTTACCGCAGGTGACGCGATTTCGCACCAGCAATCGGCGGAAGGTTCGGCGACGGCTTCGCTTCCGGCGCTTGCTGATACGAATAATCTTCCCCCGCCAGATCCCGTGTTCGACCTCCTTGACGGGCAGTTGGCAGCTTTACTCGAACGGCATGTTCAAGGTGACAATAACGTCAAGCTCGCGTGGGCAATCCGCCAACGGTCTATCAGTGAAGCAACGCGCATTCACGAAACGAATTATCGCGTTATATTCGGTTCACAAATTCAAGCTTTAAAGGCGTTGAACGTAGTGGGTACCGGTGCGGTTGGTGAGTTCGAAGCGTTCTACGAAGCTGTGCGAACAAATCCTGCGTGGGAAGCAATGCATAAGGACCGTAGCTTCGAGCAATGGGGCCAATTTTTAGTTGATGCGGCGTACGTTCTGTTAGTTGACGGTTCAGACCCTCAAACAGTGCAGATTACGCCGTTCGGAAAGCAATTTCTGCATTGGATGGTTCTCGCGGGGGTGCCAGAAGCTAAGCCAGGTTGACCTTTGCGAGCGCAGTAAACGCGGCCAAGCCGTCATTCTGGCAAAGCGAAACTTCGTCGCTTGCGTGGTCCGATCCCATTTTCACGCCACGTTGCCGATGTGCGCAGCGAACGTTGATACGGACGACGAGAGCGAAGCCGCAAATACGCTGCTCTGCGAGATCGAAGGCAAGCCGGACAAGCCCGCCAGCCCGCATTGACCCTAACTCCGCATCGACATCCCACCATCGACCGACAATATCTGGCCGTTGATCCACTCGCCGTCCGCTGACAACAGCATCGCCACCATCGCGGCAATGTCGTCTCCTTTTCCGACCCTGTGGCTGCGCATCGCCTGCTTGTAGAGGTCCATGTTGGGAAAGTCATCGGGCAGCACCGGGCCGGGCGCGACCGCGTTGCATCGCACGCCCTGCTTGCCCCAGGTGTGGGCAATGTGGCGCACCAGCTGGTTGATCCCCGCCTTGGAGACTGCATAGGCGAGGCGGATCGTCTCGGCGGTATGGGCGGCGCCCGAACTGGTCAGCACGATCGCACCTTCGCCAGCTTCGATCATGGCAGGCAGCGCCCGCCTGACGCATGCGAGGTGGCCGGTGAGGTTGGTGCGCAGGGTCAGCTCCCACGCCTCGATGTCGATATCGAGCGCGCCGAGATCGCGTTCGTACATGAGTTTGAGCGCCGCGCCGTTGCCATGCAGCCGTAGAATCGGACCAAGCATTTTTTCAGCCTGAGTATAGGCCGCGTCGATCGAGGCGTGGTCGGCAAGATCGAGATACCCGGAGTGGCCCTCGCCACCGGCTTCGACGATACTTTGGGCGACAGATTGTGCCGCTGCCTCGTCGATGTCGGTCACGAATACTCGCGCGCCCTCGCTTGCCAGCCTTTGGCAGGTCGCGGTGCCAAGCCGACCGGCCCCTCCGGCGACGAATACGGCTTGCCCTTCGAGTCTGCGCATGGTCCCTCCTCGCTGTCCGGATCGTACGTCCGTTGCAGTGCCGTTGTAGCCGCGCAGGCGGGGCTTGCAATGGCCGGGCATTGCACCAAGTCCAGCCTTGGCTTTCTGAGCACGCGCTTATAGAGCGTGGCCACCACAATCAGCCGGGACCGTGCCACTCCATGAGCCTGCCAGAGATGAAGCGCGTCCTCTTGAAGCTCTCGGGCGAAGTCCTGATGGGCGCGCAGGACTATGGCATCGATACCGAGTTCGTCACCGAGCTTGCCAAGGAAGTGAAGGCTGCCAAGGACACCGGACTCGAGATCTGCCTCGTGATCGGCGGCGGCAACATCTTTCGCGGCATGGCAGGCGCAGCCAAGGGGATGGACCGCGCCCAAGCCGATTACATGGGCATGCTCGCGACCGTGATGAACGCGCTCGCCATGCAAAGCGCGCTCGAAAAGCTCGGCGTGCCCACCCGCGTGCAGTCGGCAATCGAGATGGACAAGGTTTGCGAACCGGTGATCCGTCGCCGCGCCGAGCGGCATCTGGAGAAGGGCCGCATCGTGATCTTCGCGGCCGGCGTAGGCGCGCCCTATTTCACGACCGATTCAGGCGCGGCGCTGCGTGCGGCGGAAATGCGTTGCGATGCGCTGCTCAAGGGCACCAGCGTCGATGGCGTCTATGACAGCGATCCCAAGAAGAACCCGGCGGCGAAGCGTTATGATACAGTGGACTATGACACGGTGCTCGCCGGAAATCTCAAGGTTATGGATGCCAGCGCAGTGGCGCTCTGCCGTGAAAACAAGATACCTATTGTGGTCTTCTCGATCCGCGAGCGCGGCAATCTCGCTCGCGTCATCAACCAAGGTCTTAAAGCGACTTTGTCGAAGCATATCGAGGATCATGTGAAGTTTACGATAGTGCAGGAGGAGGCTTGATATGGCCAAATACGATAAGGCCGATCTGGAGCGGCGCATGGAAGGGGCTGTGGATTCACTGAAGGGCGATTTTTCCGGGCTGCGAACCGGACGCGCCAATACCACCTTGCTCGATCCGGTGATGGTCGAGGTGTACGGATCGCAGATGCCACTCAATCAGGTCGCGTCGGTCTCTGCGCCCGAGCCGCGCATGCTGTCGGTGCAGGTGTGGGACAAGTCGAACGTCCAGCCGGTGGAAAAGGCGATCCGGTCTGCCGGCCTCGGCCTCAATCCGATCAGCGATGGCACCACCTTGCGCCTGCCGATCCCCGACCTGACCGAGGAGCGCCGCAAGGATCTGGCCAAGCTCGCCGGAACCTATGCCGAGAACGCGCGCATCGCTATCCGCAACGTGCGTCGCGATGGCAACGAATCCTTGAAGGAAGACGAGAAGAAGAAGGAAATGTCGGAGGATGAGCGCAAGCGCGGCGAGGACGAGGTCCAGAAGCTCACTGACCGCATGATCAAGCTGATCGACGAGGAACTGGCGCGTAAGGAAAAGGATATCATGGCGCAGTGAGCGTGCCTGCCGCCAAATCGGGTGGGCTAGGCGGTGGCCAGGCTCGCCATGTGGCGATCATCATGGATGGCAACGGGCGCTGGGCCAAGAAGCGCCATGTACCGCGCGCGCTGGGCCACCAGAAGGGCGTCGAAGCGGTGCGCGCGCTGGTGCACGGGGCGGCTGGGCTGGGCATCGAGGTGCTCACGCTTTATGCGTTTTCGACCGAGAATTGGCAGCGCCCGGAAGACGAGATTTCCGATCTGACGAGGCTGATGAAGCGCTTCATCCTGTCCGACCTCGACGAGATGGCGGACAACAATATCCGCCTCAAAATCATAGGCGATTACAGCGCATTCACGCCCGATCTTGTCGAGCTGATCGAGCGAGCGCTGGAGCGGACCAAGGCAAACACCGGCTCGACGATCGCGGTTGCCCTCAACTACGGCTCGATGGACGAGATCGCGCGCGCGGCGCGGCTGGCGGCCGCCAAAGGCGCGATCACGCCCGAGACCATCGCCGCAAATCTCGACACTGCCGACCTGCCGCCGCTCGACTTGCTGATCCGCACCTCGGGCGAAGAGCGATTGTCGAACTTCCTGCTGTGGCAGGCGGCCTACGCCGAACTGTGGTTCACCGAGGTGCTGTGGCCCGATTTCACGGCGGATCACCTCAAGCAGGCGCTCGACGCATTTGCCATTCGTGAGCGTCACTATGGCGGGCGGTGAAGCGCACAGGCGCGTCATGCTGAACTTGTTTCAGCATCCATGGACCCTGAAACAAGTTCAGGGTGACGAAGTTTGGGAGGAACTGGCTTGACCCAATCCCCCGCCCGCAAATCCGAGCTCGGCCTGCGCGCGATCAGTGCGCTGGTCATGCTCGCGGTCTCGGGCTTTGCGCTGTGGGCGGGCGGCATGGCCTGGATGGTGTTCGTGCTCATTGTCGGCATCGGCGTGTGGTTCGAATGGAGCGCACTGGTGCTGCTGATGTATCCGCCTGGCCGCAAGCGGACCATGTGGCGCTACGGCGGCGCGGTCTATTGCGGCATCGCCTGCGCGGTGCTGCTGGCGCTGCGCGACTTGCCTCTAGGCACATTCTGGGTGCTGCTGATCGTCGGCGCGGTGATAGGCACCGATATCGGAGCTTACATATTCGGGCGAACCATCGGCGGCCCCAAGATCGCGCCCTCGATCAGTCCCTCCAAGACCTGGGCGGGGCTGGTCGGGGGGATGATAGGGGCAACGACCGTACTGTTGGCCGCTTTGTTGCTAATTGCTGTTTCGTTGGCAATCAGCGAGCCGATTTTACCGACGCTCGCCGAAAATATGCAGTTGGGAATACATTACTTTCTCGAAGGTCATGAGGACGCTCCTTGGTGGTCCTACCTTGCCGGTCCGCTCATTGCCATCATCGCCCAAGCGGGCGACTTCTTCCAAAGCTGGATGAAGCGCAAGGCGGGGGTCAAGGACTCCGGAAAAGTGCTGCCCGGTCACGGCGGGCTGTTCGACCGGGTGGACGGTCTGCTACTGGTGCTGGTGGTGATTGGAAACCTGATCCTTCTCGGCCATTTTGCAGGCGGCCTGTGAGCACACGCTCACTCTCGATCCTTGGCGCGACCGGGTCGGTCGGAGCTTCTGCGCTCGACCTGATTGCGCGCGAGCCCGGCAAGTGGCGCGTAGTCGCGCTCACCGCCAACGGCAACGCGCAGGAACTGGCGCGGCTGGCGCGGCAATTCCGCCCCGAGATTGCAGTGCTCGCCGACGAGGCGCGGCTAACCGAACTGCGCGACCTGCTCGACGGAACCGGCATCGAGACGGCAGGCGGCGCCTCCGCGCTGATCGAGGCAGCTTCGCGCCCCGTCGACCTCACGCTTT
>CAMDQY010000082.1 GCA_945906005.1 Novosphingobium sp. Chol11
CAGTGCGATAATCAATAGGCTCGCTCTCGATACGACGTTCAATCTGGGGGCTGCTCTCCATGATGCGTTGCGTGGCGACATTGGCTGCGCTTATCAAGGGGGTGCCAGCTTGCAGGCGGGAGAAGGAACGATATGAAGTTCGATAGCAATCTGGCGTGGAAGGAGGCTTCGGCCGCGGTTGCCGCAAACCGCGAGGTCGTTATCGCGCTTGCAGGCGTGTTCTTCCTGCTGCCGGGACTTGGCATGGCACTGCTGTTTCCCGCCCCCGAGCCGACCACCGGCATGAATAGCAAAGAGGCTGCGGCGGTGATCGCCGACTATTACACTTCGATCCTTCCGTTCCTGCTGCCCCTGTGGGTTTTCCAGTCGGCGGGAACACTGGCAATCCTCACCTTGCTAACCGACCGTAGCCTCCCGACCGTGCGCGAGGCGATCGGCGACGGAGCGAGGGGCGTGCTTGCCTACGTCCTCGCCCAGGTCCTGCTCGGCGTGGCGGTCGGCCTGATCGGCGGAACCGTGTTGGCGATCGGCTCCGCGACCGGACTTGCCTTGCTGACCGTCGTCGGCCTGGCCGTGGTGGGCCTTCTGGTGATCTACGCCGGGATCAAGACCTCGCTGGTCGCGCCGGTCGTGGTGGTCGAAGGCGAACGCAATCCGGTCGCGGCGCTCAAGCGCTCATGGCTACTCACCGAGGGCAATAGTCTGCGCATCGGGTTATTCTATCTGCTGGTGGGCCTTGCCTTCCTCGTCGTCACTTCGGTGATCGTGGCGGTGGCCGGCATTATCGCGGCGCTGATCGGCGGTGCACAGGCGCGCACGATTGCGGGCGCGGTCATCTCTTCCGCGCTCAATGCGCTGATGGCGCTTTATTTCGTGGCCATGGTCGCTGCGACCCATCGCCAGTTGGCGGGGCCTTCGGCTTCCGGCGTGTTCGAATAGAGCAACGCGCGAAAAAGCAGGTGCCGGTGTCACAATAAGCGATTCGAAAACAAGCAACCAGGCCAGCCTTCCGGCTGCTCATCCTTCCAGCCCCAGAACAGGCGGCACGGCGGAATGTTGAGCGCCTCGAAGCCTTGATCGATGCGTCGGAAGTGTCGCGCCATGTAATCGCGCGCGCGGGCCGAGAACTGATAGACCAAAAACGCGCCGCCAGGCCGAAGCACGTCGTGGGTGGCGCGGGCAATTGCCGGGCCGACTCCCTTGGGTAGGGTCGAGAACGGCAGGCCAGACAGCACATAGTCGGCATGGTCATGGCCGTGTGCTTCGACGATCTCGCGCACATCCTCGGCGCTGCCAAGAACCGCGGTGAAACGGCTGTCGGCATTGGTCTTGCGCAGATAGTCGACGAACAACGGGTTGGTATCGATCACGATCAGCGCGCCGTCGCGCCGCAGCCGGTCGAGCACCGGCTGGCAGAACGTGCCGACACCGGGGCCGTATTCGACGAACAACCGGCACTCGTCCCAGTCTACCGGGTCGAGCATCTTGGTGATGGTGAAGCGCGAGCTTGGGATGATCGAGCCGACCATCACCGGGTGCTGCAGGAAGCCCTCGAAAAACACTCCCCAGGCCCCGAACGTGCGCTTGATTTTCGTGCTCAGTCGCTGCGGCAAGGCCTGCCGGACGAACTCGGAACCTGTCATGCTGAAGGCAAACCCCGCGTGGTATCTAACTAATCTGCTTGGACCGGGAAGTTGCAGATTCGTCTTGGCATTGCAAGCAGAGTGTCTTGGAATGAGCGGCAGCGGGGCCAACTACAGGATTTCGTGCACTTTCTCCTGCGGGCGACACAGTCTGACGCCCTTGTCGGTTTCCACCAGCGGTCGCTCGATCAGGATCGGCTCGCTTGCCATGGCGGCAAGAACCACGGCGTCGTTCGCGTCGGGCAGGCCGCGCTCCTCGGCCTGGGTGCCCCGCGTCCTAAGGCCCTGTTGCGGGGTCAAGCCAGCATCGCGATAGAGCTGTGTCAGCTTTTCTGCCGATGGCGGGGTCTTGAGATATTCGACAACGGTCACGTCGACGCCCGGCGCTTCCTCGAGAATCGCGAGCGTCTTGCGCGAGGTGCCGCAATTCGGATTGTGCCAGATCGTTGCCTTCATCGCCCTCTCTCCTTCGTTCCTCGGGATCATGACTACCATTAGTTTTTAGTCGGAAGTTCGCATTGCCGGTACCCTCCTGGCCGCGTCGTCCGGAGCGATGCCCGGAGCAGGCGCGGCGCTGATCGTCTCCTCGCGGCGCATCACCCGGCCTGCCCGGCGGACCGCGCGCAACAGGCGAGGATAGACGCCGCAGCGGCACAGGTTGGGCAACGCGGCCTTGATCTCATCGTCGCTCGGACTGACATTGCGGGTGAGCAAGGCTGCTGCGGCGATCACGATGCCCGGCGTGCAGAAGCCGCACTGTATCGCCTGTTCGGCGACCAGCGCCTGCTGCACGGGGTACGAACGATCGTGCGAAAGGCCTTCAATGGTCGTGACGAAGCGGCCTTCGCTCTCGCCCAGGGTAATGAGGCATGAGCGCAGCGCTTCGCCGTCGACCAGCACCATGCAGGCCCCGCAATCGCCGTTGCCGCAACCATATTTGGTGCCGGTGAGATTGGCGGCATCGCGCAGCGCCCAAAGCAAGGGCGTCTGCGGGTCCATACGAAATTCGATCGGACGTTCGTTGACGGTGAGGCGGGGCATCGAAGTTCGCTTAGCCGTTCAGTTGCCGCCGCGCAATTTGACGCCGATCCACAGCGTGCGCGGCGCGCCAAGATCGATCGAACCGGCCTGGTTGCGGGTGAGGACGCGCTCATCCGTCAGGTTCTCGCCGCGCAGCACCAGCGCCAATGCGTTGCTGAGCGGCACCTGTGCGAAGGCATCGAGCGTGGTCGCGGCGGGCAGCGCGTCGGTCTCGAGATCGTCCTCGAACTGCCGGCCCAGATGGCGCAGCGTCGCCGCCATGCGCCAGCCTTCGCGCGGCTGCCAGGCCATCGACGCGCTAGCGGCAAGCTTCGGAACTTGCGCAGGCCGCTTGCCGTTCAGCGCCTCGGCAGAGCCGCTGCCCCGCACCTCGGCGTCGGTCCATGCCAGCGATGCGTCGAGCGACCATGCGCCCATGCGCAGCCCTGCCGCAGCCTCGATCCCGCGCGCCCGAATGGCATCGACGTTCTGGCGCTGACGCAGGTTCTCGCCGATTGTGACGTTGGCAATGGCGTGCTTCAGCCGGTTGTCGAACGCGGTGAGCGAGAGGTGAAGAGCTTCGCCGCGCGCAAATTCGATCCCCGCCTCGATACCTTCGAGTTTCTCGTTGCCGAGTTCCGCATTGGCGCGCGTCTCGACCGGGAACAACACGAAGGGCCGATAAAGCTCGTTGAGCGTAGGCTGGCGCAAGCCGGTATAGGCAGCGGCGCGCAGCGAAAGCCCGCCGCCTGCGTGCCATAGCGCGCCGCCCCTGAACGAGGCCTGCCAGCCGGACTGGTCGGCAAAGCGCTGCGACGAGACGAGACCGCCGCTCCCGTCCTGCGCGGTGAAATATCCGCCCGTCACGCTCCAGCGGTCGGCACGGGCTCCGGCAGTGACGACAAGATCGCCGAGCGTTGCGTCCGCCTCGCCATAGAGGCCGACGTCCTGAGTCCGGCCACCGGCGGTGCGGATCGCGGTGCGCGCTCCCGAAACCGCGTTGAACGCTTCCTCCTCCATCCGGCCTTGGGCTATCCTGAGGTCCGCGCCGAGCCGCAACGTGCGGTCTTCGCCCGTGGGCGGGCGCAGTTCCAGCTTGCCGCCAAGCCCGGTCGAAGGGGTGGCGCGCTGGTCGAGCGTCTTGCTGAAACGGGTCGAACTGATCACGGCATTGCTGAAATCGCGCGCCTGGACATAGCCGAGCGCATCGATCTGCCACGGCCCGCGATGGACGATCCGAAGGCTCGCGTCCTGCCCGCTTGAGGTAGAATCCGCCTGCCTGAAACGCAGCGTCCGCTGATCGTCGAACAGCAGACCACCAAGCTGTAGTTCGGTCTGTTCGTCCAGTGGCGCAACCGCTCGCAACGCGGTTGACCAGCCATCGAATGCCGCGCGCGAAGTGGCAGGCACGCGCTGGTCGCGCGGCGTGGTATGGAAGCCCTGTCCCCGGTCCCAACGTGCTGAAATAACAGCATATCCTGCGCCAAGGCGAGGTGCCGCGAGCGCTGACATTTCGCTTTCGCCCCGCTGGTTTACGAGGGCGGAGGCAGACCACGGTCCGATTGTGTCCGGCCCGGCGCTTGCCAGTTCGATCGTGCCCGATACCGCTCCAGCACCGAAAGCACCCGAGCCGCCGCCATGGGTTATCCGCACGTTTTCAAGGCGTTCCGGAGCAATCGCGCTCAAGGGAATGTAGCCGAAGAACGGATGCGCCATCGGCACCCCGTCGAGCAGTACCAAGGCCCGGCTCGTCGCATTGCCGCCGAGCGCGCGTAGGGTCACGCCTTGGGCCGACGGATTGGCCGAGCGGCTGTCGGAACGGCGGAATTGCTGGAATCCAGCGACTCCCGAGAGCACGTCCTCGATCCGGCCCGAAGCGCCCGATACGATCCGCTCACGCTCGATCTCGCTGCTGCGATAGGCTGGAGTCGACGGAGTATCGCCTAACCCGCGGCCGGTGACCACGATCGGCGACAGCGGATCGCTGGTCTGTGCAACGGCACTGCAAGGCACTTGCAACGCCAGTGCTGCACAGGCGGAAAGGAACCAGATGCGGATCATGCGCACTTAATCCGGGTCCGCGATCGTCAGCGTCAGTTCGGCCAGCCCTTCGATGCTGCCCACCAGCCTGTCTCCGGGCGCGATCGGGCCGACAGCTGCCGGGGTGCCGGTGTAGATCAGATCGCCGGGTGCGAGGTGATAGAGCTGCGACAATTCCGCGATCAGTTCGGGCACCGACCAGATCATCTGCGCAAGGTCTGCATCCTGTTTGATCTCGCCGTTCTGGCTGAGCGTAATGCGCTGCGCTCCCGGCGCGCCAAACCGATCAGCAAGGGTCAGCGGGGCGAGCACCGCCGAATTCTCGAAATCCTTGCCGGTGTCCCACGGATGACCCTTGTCGCGCGCCGCATTCTGCAGGTCACGCCGGGTGAGGTCGATGCCCACGCCATAGCCTGCCACCACCGACAGCGCCTCGGCAGCGGGCAAGCGGAAGGCGGGCCTGCCCAGCGCGACCACCAGCTCGACCTCGAAGTGGCAGTTCGCGGTTCCGGGCGGGTAGGCAATCGTGCTGCCCGACAGGCACACTGCCGAGGCTGACTTGGTGAAGAAGATCGGCTTGTCGCGTTGCGGCTCGAAGCCCATTTCGCGGGCATGGGCGGCATAGTTCTGGCCGACGCAGAAGATCCTCCCCACCGGAAACCGCGCTGACCCGTCGGTCATTTCGAGGACGGGGACTGGTGCAAGCTCGAACAGATAGGTCATTTTCTCTCCCTGGGCGACAGTGCATAGCCGCTGGCGGGGCGGCGATAAACCGGCCTGTTGGTGCGCCGCAATCACCTTGTTCGAACGCGATAAATGGCTAGGATCGAAGGCCATGGCACAGCCGCAATACCTGTCGGGCCGGATCCTGCTAGCCATGCCCGGAATGTTCGACCAGCGATTCGCGCGCAGCGTCAACGTGATGTGCATTCACGACGAGAACGGCGCGCTCGGGATCGATGTAGGCCACCTGCGCGAAGGAGTGCGGCTCCATGCGATCCTCAAGGAGCTCGGTATCGAACCCGGCGTGGCGCCGGATTGCGCGATCCACCACGGCGGCCCGGTCGAGCCGGGACGAGGCTTCGTGCTGCATTCGACCGACTGGGCAGGCGCGGACACTATCGAGGTGCAACCGATCGGCGCCATGTCGGCATCGCTCGACATTCTGCGTGCCATTGCCGAGGGGCACGGCCCGAGCCACTGGCTGGTCGCACTTGGCTATGCTGGCTGGGGTCCCGGCCAGCTCGAGGGCGAGATGCAGCGCCACGGCTGGTGTGCCGCGCAGGGCAATGCAGAGGTTCTGTTTGAGACCGGCGTCGAGGGGCGCTGGATGGCGACATGGCGCGCCGAGGGCATCGATCTCGCGCAGCTTTCGCCCGAAACGGGCCGGGCCTAAATTTCTTCCAGATCCTCGGGACGGTCGACATCGAGCAAAACGCCGGGATCGTCGCAATCCAGATAGGTAATATCGTCGCGCGCCTTGAGCAGCCCGCCTGCTCCAGAGTCGCCGGAAAGCGTCGCCACATCGGCAAAGCTGCGCGCAGAAAGCAGCACCGGATGGCCAGTTCGCCCATTGCAGCGGGGCAGGGCGGCGTAATTGTCGCCCAGCATTGCGGCGAGTTGATCCGCAACCTCGTGCGGTACGCGCGGCATGTCGCCAAGGAAAACGAAAGCCCCGTCCACACCTTGCGCCGTCGCCACTCCCACCTTGAGCGAGACCGACAATGCCTCGCTCTCGATGGCGATGCGTCGCACTTCTGGCTCACCCGGCCAGTCGCCAATGTCCAGACCGTCGCGCGCAACAACGATAACATTTCCAACAGGCGCGGCGCGTGCGGCTCGGATCGCGTGATGCACCAATGGCGCTCCCTCCAGCATGGCGGAGAGCTTGTTACTGCCGAACCGCGTGGAGGAGCCAGCCGCCAGCACGATTGCGGCGAGATTCACGCGCTAGCGCCGATGCGGGCGAACGCTTTCATGATGTCCGCCAGGATGCCGGTGGCGACTTCGAACGGGGCCTTGCCGAGCGATGGATCGCCGGGCGACAAATGCAGTCGCGCCAGTTCCTCTTCGCTCGCCCCTCCAGCGCGTAGGGCTGCGAGCCGCCCCTCGGTCCGAGAGCGCGCACCGATCATGCCCACCCATGTCGCCTTGCCGCGCAGCGCCGCGAGACAGCCGCCGAGGTCGTGGTGATCCTCGTGAGTGGCGCCGACGTAGGCGGTCCAGCCATCCACGCCCAATGCGTCGAGCGCATCGGATGGTTCGCAGCGCAAATAGCGCGAGACGGGAAAAGGCGGCGGCATTTCGGGGCCGCCGGGCCGCACCAGCACGGTCTCGAACCCGGCGATCGATGCGATTTGCGCCACTGCCAGCGCTCCGGGATCTCCGCCGGAAACGATGATCCGTGGCGCGGGATCGAACCTGCGGGCAAACCGGAATGTTTCCTGCTCGAAGGTCAGGCTCGGCCCTGCCCCAGCGCTTACCGTTTGGTTGTGGCCGTCGCTAATCCAGGTGCAGGCCTGCCGAGCTTGCCCGTACGCTATCAACTCGCGCGCAGCCGCGCTGTCCGCATCGAGACGCTCGACGAACACGTGTAGCGCCCCGCCGCAGCGCAGGCGAATATCGATCCACGGGCTGCCCATGCCATAATGCAGGTGGCGCGGCTCGCCGCTGGCGAGCACCTCGGCGGCATGTCGGCTCACGTCGCCCTCGATGCAGTCGCCCGAGAAATAGCCGACCGCCGTTTCGCCATCGAACAGCATCTGCGCGCCCGGCCCTCGCGGGGCGCTGCCCTCAACGCGGTATAGCGTGGCCAGCGCGACTGCGCGGCCGGCAGCGAGTGCATCCGCTAGCGCAGGGCGCACGTCGACCTGCCAGCCGAATGTCGGCCAGTCCGCATCGGCCAGCGTGCCTGCCGCGATGGTGGCGTGTTCGGTCATCACTTCGGTCAATCTCAGCCCGAGGCTGGCCCCGGAACGGCGACCAGCTTGTCGACAATCGGGTCAATCACCAGCCGATCGAGGATGATCGCGACCTGATCGGGCGAATAGTGCTCCTTCTGTTCAAGCCACCAGACCAGCACATCGATCGCCGAGGATACGCCGACGCGATGGGCAAGCTCGGGCGGCAACCAGACAGGGCACAGGCGCTCGTCACCGAGCTGGCTGGTCTGGAGCAGCATCTCGTCGCGCACGATCGACGCTGCGCCGCCGGTCAGCAGCGCGGACCACAGCTTGCGGTGAGCGTCTACGTAGTTGCACAGGTCCAGAATCGATCCGAACCGGTCCGGCCCCGACATCATCGTGGCGGTCATGGTCATCAGCGTGCAGATTTCTTCCGCCGCGACATCGCCGAGCAGGGCTTCCTTGGTCGGGTAATGGCGGAAGAAGGTGGCATAGCCGGTCCCGGCGCGCGTCGAGATCTCGCGAATGGTGATTTGGTCGAAGGCGGTTTCCTGGAGCAGATCGAGCAGTGCCCCGCACAGCGCCTTGCGCGAGCGGACCTGGCGCGCGTCCTGCGGAACATCGATCCGGGCGGCGATCAAGCTGACTGACATGGGTTTCCCGTAACACCGCGTAACGAACCTGTCGATTCGGGTGGGATTACCCTTCGCCGATGCGGTCGGCAAACAACAGCCGTCCGCCGTAGAGGCTCATGAGCGTGTCGGAATAATCGCGATGGCCTAGCGCGAAGCAGCCCGAGCTGCGACCCAGCTTGCCCCATTTGCCGATCATGTCGGCCTCGGCGTACCAGGCCGGATGGATCACGATATGCCGTTCGAGCGCGGTAGCATTTTCCGCGTCCAGCCCCGACAAGCGCAGCGAAATGCCATATTTTCCGGTGTACCATTCGTCGGTGCGGAAGGCGCCACGCGAGGTCGCCTCCGAGCCCGGCTGGTCCGAGAAATGCTTGAGCCAGCCATCGTGTTCCGGGTCGGAACCCTTGCCGTGCGAGAGCAGGAACGAGCGGACCGTGCCGCTCTCCATCGAGACGAGGTGCATGCGTGGCTGCCATGACGGCAAGGCGAAATCAGCGATCCCGACCACGTCTTTCTGCCACAGCTGCCCGATGACTCGGTTGCGTTGCTGGCAGGCGATGTCGACGACGCGGCGCTGGTAGGGTGTCAGTGCGGTGGCCTCGGCGGCACGCGCGGCGCGTGCAGGCAGGCAGAGCGATGCTCCAATAGCGGCACCTCCCAGCAGCATCGCGCGCCTGTCAAGCATCCCGGACATTGCCGACCTGTATCAACATTGCGCGAAAATTGCCAGCATGACGCGTGCTGCGTCCTCGCGGGGGCTATGCGACGGCCTTCAGCCGTGCCTTGGCCTGGTGCTGGGCGATCCAGTTTTCGACCACCGGCGCGATCTCCTCGCGCCATTTGCGACCGTTGAAAATGCCGTAGTGGCCGACATTTGGCGCCATGAAATACTTTTTGCGTTCAGGCGGCAGGCTTGTGGTGTGCTTGAGCGCGGCCTTAGTCTGCCCCAGGCCCGAAATATCGTCGCGCTCACCCTCGATCGCGAGGATCGCGGTGTCAGTGATTGCGCCGAGATCGACCACGCTGCCGCGGTGGACGAACTCGCCCTTGGGCAGGGCGTGGCGCTGGAACACCGTTTCAACGGTCTGGAGATAGAACTCGCCGGTCATGTCGCAAACCGAGCGGTATTCGTCGTAGAATGCCTTCGTTGAATCGGCGCTGTCCTCGTCGCCACGCACGAGGTGCTTGAACATCGCGTAGTGGCTCATCAGGTGAGCGCCGAGGTTCATCGACATGAATCCAGCGAGCTGGAGGAAGCCGGGATAGACCTTGCGGCCAGCACCGGGATAGGTGAGCGGCACGGTGGCGACAACCGTGTGCTCGAACCAGCTGATCGGGCGCTGCATTGCGACATCGTTCACCGTGGTCGGCGATTCGCGTGTGTCGATCGGGCCGCCCATCATGGTCAGCGAAGCCGGGCGGCAGGAGTTTTTCTGGCCCGCCATGATCGCCGTGGCGGCGAGCGTGGGCACCGAGGGCTGACATACTGCCAGCGCATGGGCACCTGGACCGATGAATTCGAGGAACTCGATCACGTAGTCGATGTAGTCGTCGAGATCGAAGCGGCCGACCTCGGTCGGCACCATTTTCGCGTCGGACCAGTCGGTGATGTAGACGACCGCATGTTCGAGCATCCGCGACAGTGTTCCGCGCAGCAGCGTCGCATAGTGGCCGCTCATCGGCGCGACGATCAGCAGCCTGGGCGCGTTGTCCGGCAGTCCCTCGTGTGAGAAGCGCAGCAGATTGCCGAACGGCTTGTGCAGCACGATCGACTCGGTGACCCGGTGGACCTTGGCGCCGACGGCGACCGCCTCGATGCCGAAGGCAGGTTTGCCGCGCGGTGCCGTGGCATGGGCGAACACTTCGAGCGCGGACGCCATGATCGGGGCGAAGCGGAAATGACCTATCGGCAGCGAAGGGTTTGTCAGCAGTTCGGAGGTGATCGAGGCCCAGGCCGCGGCGCCGCTCAGCATTGTGCGCTGCAGCTCGTATGCATTGTAAAGCACCAGCTTCTCCTGCGAACAAATAGGCTCCGGGCGGGTTTCCGCCTCGTTCCTGTCTATGTGCCCACGGTTAAACCATTGTGCAATGCACAACAGCGATTTTCCGGTAGGTGCCGCAATCGCGTCGGTATGGTCCAGCGACCGCTTTCCCTTCACGAACGCAGGTTGTATGGGAGCGCGCGATGAACGCTCCCGAACCCGCCCTGATTCCGCCCGCCGACGCCATCGACGAGCAGGCGGCACCGCAAGAGCAGCAATTGCCACAGCGCAACCTCGGCCCGCTGCGCATGGTGTTCAACGCCGCCGCGCGCTATCCGGGACGCATCGTCGTGGCCGGCATGGCGCTGGTCGTCACGGCTTTGGCGACCCTGGCGATCCCGGCCGGCTTTCGCCTCATCATCGATCGCGGCTTTGCTTCGGGCGGCAACCCGGAGGACATCGGTCGCTGGTTCCAGTACCTGTTCATGATCGTGGTGGTGCTGGCGCTCGGCACGGCGGTCAGGTTCTACATGGTCTCGTGGCTCGGCGAGCGGGTCGTCGCCGACATCCGGCTTGGCGTGAACCGCAACCTGATGCGCCTCTCGCCCAGCTTCTTCGAGGACAATAGCCCCAAGGAAATCTCCTCGCGGATGACTGCCGACACCGCCATCGTCGAGCAGGTGGTGGGCACGACCGTATCGGTGGCGCTGCGCAACGTGATCATGGCGATCGGCGGCACGATCTACCTGTTCACGCTGGCACCAGGGCTGACACTGGGACT
>CAMDQY010000083.1 GCA_945906005.1 Novosphingobium sp. Chol11
CGGTGTGTTGCCTACCTGGAGGCTCGCGCGTGAACTGGCTCCGCGCCCGGTATTGTTCATCTACGGCGTTGAAGATTCGTTGGTGCAACAGGAGGATATTGCGCTGTTCCGGCAGCGGTTCATCGGCCCCACACGAGTGCTGGCTGCTCGCGACACCGGCCACGGGGTTTATCGGCCCCACCCGGCAGCCTTCACCCGAGCGGCGACGCAATTTCTTGAAGACTGGCGTGCCGGGCGAAATGCTTTCGGGACACCTCCGGGCGCAGACAAGAATCCTCCGGAGGATTCTCTTCCCAGCATTTAGTCCGCTCGGCCGGATTGCCGTCCAGTCTATTGGTAATCAGTGAGAGACTTTTCCTGCTGTCGCCAAAAACTTGCCTACCCGGTTACATGATCTTCCTATGGAGATTTGTACGGGTCCCGATTTTGGATAAGTACGAGTAATACGACAAAAGCGCGTTTGGGAGCAGTGTTCGATGCAGGTTGGCGACATAGAATTGACCGTACTCTACGACGGAAAGAGCGTGGTCCCCGGACACTTCTTCGGACCCACCGATGGCCCACACGCAGATCTTGTGGACGAGTACGGAACGATCACCTTGCCAATTGCAGCGTTCCTGCTGCGGATTGGAGGGAAAAACGTGCTGCTCGATGCCGGCATGGGTCCCGCAAGCTTCACTTGGAACGTGCCGAACGGCGACCGTTTGGAATTGAGCGGAGGTGCTTTGCCGGCCAGCCTTGCGAGAGAAGGGCTAAATCCCGAGGATATCGACTACGTCATTCCCACCCACCTTCATGGCGATCATGTGGGTTGGCTGTTTCCTGACGGGAAAGACTTCTTTCCCAACGCCACGATCCGTTTTGGCGAAGGTGACTGGGAACCGTGGGTGGAAAATGCGCCAAATCCACATTTTCGAGAGGGCATGAAAAAGGCGCGCGACAGTGGGCGGATCACGTTCATCGAGGGCGACGGCGAATTGCTTCCCGGCCTTACCGCACTGGCAACACCGGGACATTCGCCGGGCCATATGTGCTACGTGATTTCTTCGGGGACCGATCGTGCAATCATGCTGGGCGATGCCATATCGTGCCCGCTCCAGCTTCAGAACCCGGAATTCGAGATTGCCGCCGATGCCGATCCCAAACTCGCGATCCGCACCCGCGATCGGATATTCCGGGAGATCGAAGGGACCAACACTATGGTCGGAGGGCCGCATTTTCCCGAACTGCGGCTAGGGCGCGTGCTGATGGGTGAAGGACGACGCTATTGGTCGTGAGTGAGCGTCAGCAAGATGGCCAGCGATTTGTCTGACTGCCAAACCGAACAGGCAGGACTGGAGGGCGAACGGGCGCTCGCCGTTTTTTACTACCGCTTGGCGGTAGGAGAGGACATTAGTGGACTGCAGCAGCGCAAGGCTCTGGTGGCTTGGAACCGCCTGGCGCTCGCGCAAGTTCAGTCCGTCCCAGAAGAAGGGTCATCGCTGGCTGATGCCTCGTACCTGGGAGCCGTTGCACAAAATCTGCGCCACAGCGGCTTTGAGCGCTTTTGTCGGCAGTGGCCGGAAGCCATCGATGACGATAGTGCGCCAGCCCCCAAAGCAGACGTTCACCGGTTCCTGAAGGCTGCATTCGATTTTCAGCTACGTTCGCCCCATCTGCACCATGACTTTTTCTCGATTGCTCCAGCCATAACACCGGACAGCATGCTCGATCTTGAGATTCGCCACCCTTTCTCGCCGGAATTCTGGACCTTGTGTCTGACCGATTCGGGTTGCGGCAGGATCACAAGCGGAGAGACGCAAGTCACGCTCGCTCCGGGCGACATTGTCCTGCTGCAGCCCGAATTCACCGGCAAAGTTGCAAGAGCGCGCGAGGCCGATCACTGGAATTGCTATTACTTGGCTTTTCGTCCGCGCGCGCAATGGTTGCCGTGGCTCCGGATGGATTTCCCTGCCTTGCGGCCGATCGTACCTGCTAAGCTGGCAGGCAATGTGCTCGATGCGATCCGGCGCGACTTGCAGGAGTTGTCGGCACCGCGGCATGCACCGCGCAACCTGACCGATGCGCTGTGCTTTAATCTCATTCAGAACGTTTTAATCCGGTGGAGTTGTAGCCGCATGCAGGTTCGAAGCAGGGCGTCACCAGCGATTTCCACGGGCCGGCGCGACGCGCGGGTGCGCGACGCCGCTGCGTTTTTCATGGACCATCTCGACAGCACCGACAGTCTGGAAGATGTCGCCGCCCGGGTGGGTCTTTCAGCGAGCCATCTGATCCGCTTGTTCAAGCAGGAATTTGGAACCAGCCCGATCCGCTGGCGGGACTCGATCCGCCTCGCCAAGGCGCGCGAACAGCTGGTTAAAAGCGATGTTCCGCTTGCGCGAATATCGAAAGCCGTGGGCTGGGACGATCCGTTCTATTTCTCGCGCCGCTTCAAGCAGCATTTCGGCCTTGCACCAGATCACTACCGGCGCCGCTTCCATTCAGTGACGACACGCGTCCGGCGCATGCCAGACAGGTCCCGCTGATCTCAGAAGAGAGACGCGGAGCCCTCAAGATTCGCCCTTTTCCCCCATCCGACTTCAAGCTGCCGGTTCTTCCACTAGGCTGGTGGCATCGCCGATCACTGTCACTCCGTCGAGCGCATGGAGCGGGCGCTGGAGCATCTGAAGGATGGCGCGGCTCTCGCTAACGATTCCGGTCAGGCCGGTTTCGGTGAGCAGGTAGATCGCCTCTGCCATCATCTCTGTAGTTTCCACCTTGTGTGGAGCCACCTTCAGCATCATCCTCGCCAGGTTGTCCGCGTTGCTGACCCAGGCCACCGCATGCGGGAGAACCCCGCTAACACTGATGCCCGTGCCGTGCAGTTCGGCGGCCAACCCGACAGTATAGCGGTCCAGCGCACCTTTAGATGCGCCATAGAGCGCAAGCTTGTGCATCATGGGCAAGCCGACCATCGGCAAATCGGGTGGACTGGTGGAGTTGCTCGACAGGTTGATGATTCGGCCCCAGCCTGCTTCGCGCATGGCGGGGAGCGCCTGCTGGATCAGGTCGATCGGTGCATGGAAGTTGATTTCGAACATGGCGTCGCGAGCAGCGAAATCGATCTTGCTCGCCGGTGCGTAGGCAGTAATCGCGGCGGCATTGTTGACGAGGATGGAGATCGGCCCGAAATCCGCGGCGGCGCGCTCCAGCAAGTTGGCGCGCGCGCTGTCAGAAGCGAGATCGGCAACTACGAACGCCGCCTTGCCTCCCGCCTCAGTGATAATACGGCAGCCGTCCTCCAGACCGGGAACCGAGGAATCCCGGCTGCCATGCAAGACGACACTTACGCCTGCGGAGGCCAGTCGGCGTGCGGTCGCACGTCCGATGCCATCCTGGGTGGCACCTGTGATGAGGGCCACGCGGCCATCGAGAGTTTTAATGGGCGTCATGAGCTTATCCTAGATCTGGAAGGGTGTTGGCATCGCCAATCACCGTGGATCCATCCAGCGACATCAGCGGCGATTGCGTTGCGAAGAGCAGTTCACGGCTACTGACGGAGACACCAGTAAGCGATCCCTTGATTAGCAGCAGCCCCGCCTCGGCCATCATTTCTAGACCTTCAGCCACTTCGGGATTGCCACGCATGGCAGCGATCGCGGCCTTCGAGTTGGCTTCGGTGACACAGACCCGGTGGGGGCGTAGTCCGTTCACGCATATGTTGGTGCCGTGCAACTCGCGTGCGAGCCCGGTACCAACTCGTTCGAGCGCCACTTTCGAAGCGCCATAGACAGCGATTGAATGCGAGGAATCGGGTGCCCCCGGATAAGGGATCGGCGCCTGGAACATGCCGCCGCTCAGGATATTGAGAATTCGCCCGTATCCGCGCTCGCGCATCGAGGGCAATGCTTGCTGGATCAGGTCTACAGCTGAATGGAAATTGATTTCGAACATCCAGCGACGGTCCTTGAGCGTCATCATCGAAGGATTTGTGCGCGGGTTGCACGCGGCGTTGTTGACCAGAATGTCGATCGGGCCAAAGGCTTCGGACGCTAGCGCGATTGTATCCCCGCGCGCCGCGGGATTTGACAGGTCACCATGCACGACAGCTAGTTTCTGACCCGCCCTTTCGAACATCTCGATTGTCTCGTCGACCTCTGGCGCGGGGCCTTCGGCGCCGATCACGATTGAAGTGCCTTGAGCCGCTAGTCGCTTGGCGATCGCTCTACCGATTCCCCGGCGTCCCCCGGTTATGAATGCCACCCGACTGTCGAGCCCTGAACCCATTTCCATCGCTTCCCAATGTTCGCCTTTCCAGGCGGAATCTGTAGATCGGCCACAAGTGGCCTGCGCAGTCTTCATGTGAAGGTCTAGGCCGATTAATGAATCGATGAATGGATAAATCGCGCATGGTCATGGACTAAATCGCCCATCCGGGAAGGTTCGCGCGATTCCCCCTGAAATCGGGTGCCGCGTATCAAATTTGGCCGAATTGTACCCTGGCTGAAAATCGACAATCGCAAGATTGTTTTCGTTCAGCGCATACTGGCTGAGCTTTCTGTCGATGCACTGGGGCCTTCGACGTGAAATCCGCTCGCGGCCACCCGTGCTGCTCATTCATGGCTCGCTGGATCCGGTTGTCCCTGTTGTGGCAATGCATGCCAGCGAGCGCGAACTGAGGCAGCTCGATATCGCGGTCGAACTCATGTGTCGCCGGGATTGGCACACAGCGTCGGTCTACCGGCATTCGGCTGGGGTTCGAGTTCGCTGCTCGTGCGTGGGCGAGTGAACAGACACCGAATGGTAGCACGCGTTAGCCAAGTCCGGTTTGGGCAAATTTCGGCGGTCCCAGCTCCTGAGCGGGATTTGGCTCGTCGATGAAAGACAGGTTTAATCGAAATTCTCGATTTGTGGCTTACGGATCAGACACTGAGGCAAGGGGAAGCGCGGGATCCCTGCCCTATCTAGTGCCAATATCGTCGTAACGTTCGATGAACCGCGAGACCTGTTCCGCGAAATACTCGACTGATTGCTGGCGGGTGATCTGCTGCTTGCCCAAGGCCATCCATGTGCATGTGTAGGAAAGGTGCTCAAGCAGGAGATAGGCCTCTACCCAGACGCGTCCCGCTTCCCGTTTAAAGGAAGACGCGCCAGGAGATTCTGTCTGAGCCCGGGCAAATGCCGGGATGGTCTCTGCTAGTTTCTCGATCAATTCGGGCATTTGCCGAGGCATTCGTAGAAGGTAGCCCGGTTCGACCGAACTCATTTCGGCCCAGACAACCAATTCCTCCCGGTTGCTGGCATAGGCATCGAACAGCTGGTCTAGCCAGGCTGCCACGGATTCCAGCCCGCGGAAGTCCCTGGCTCCTAGCGCTCTCCATGGGTGGATGAAATTGCTTCGCGACTGTGCGTGGTAGGCCTTGGCAACCTCAAATTTGTCCTCGAAATAGCGGTAGAAAGTCGGGCGGGAGATCTCTGCGCGGGCGACAATGTCTTCGATCCGCGTCGCATTGTATCCCTTTTCGATGAGCACGTCCCTAGCCGCTGCCACAATTGCCTGACGAGTTTCCAGAACCCGCCCATGAGCCGAAGAAACGGGCAAATTGGCCTGTCCCCTTTTTAGCGCATAGCCTGACAGCTTTGTGCCCATCTGAGTTTCTCCTAGAATCGCGAAACAATTGCCCAGCATTTTGCGGCGTAATAGCCGAATGGGCTTGCATGTCCATGTTACATGATATAACAGGTACGTGTTACACGGGATAACATGATTCGAGTCCACTTGTGGGGCGGGAGAGAGAAATGACGACCGTTCTGAACGGGGTAACAGTCCTCGATTTATCAACCGGCATCAGCGGTCCGATGCTGGGCATGGCGCTGGCCGATCAAGGCGCCGAGGTTATCCGCATCGAGTCCCCCGACGATCCAACCCGCGATCCGCTCTCCGACCGGGTCTGGAACCGCGGCAAGCAGCGGGCCTTCCTTGATCCCGCCGACGCTGCACAGCACGAAGAACTGCTTGCGCTCGCTGCTCATGCCGATGTCTTCATCGAAAGTTACACGCCCGGCATCACCGCCAGGCTCGGCATCGACTATGAAAGCCTCAAGACTCTCAATCCCGGCCTCATTTATGTCAGCATCACGGCTTATGGCCGGGACACTCCTGATCAGGATCGTCCGGCCGAAGATACGCTGGTTGCTGCGCGCACCGGTCTGTTCAACGAGATCAGGGGTTGGCGCGAGGGCGCGCTCAACCATATGCTTGGACGACCGGGCGAGATGCAGGACGTTGAGGTCCCCCGCGAGCACCAGATGGGCCCGCCGCGCGATGGGCCGCTGATGTCGGGATCGCGATGGCCAAGCCTGGGTGCGTTTTACGCTGCCTTCCTTGGAACCAGCGCCGCCTTACGCGCGCGCGAGATTACCGGCAAAGGCCAGTGGGTAGAAACCTCCCTTCTCCAAGGGGCGCTGGTTTGCATGACCGGCGTCTACCAGCGCGCCGAGAACCCGGACGTTGAAGGCTTTGATTCCTGGGTCATGCTGGCGCACGCACCCAAGGGTCACTTTCTGTGCAAGGATGGCAGATGGATCCAGAACTGGGTTCCAAATCCGCGCTTTGTTATGGCCGTGTCCGAAGGTGATGCGATTGACGCGACGCCCGATTTGAAAGCGCATGATGACCCGGACCGGTTCGGCACCGAACCGGGCGAGCTTGTGGTGATGGCCTATTATCAGCCGCTCTTTGCCGAGCGATTCGCCAAGTTTACGTCCGCCGAATGGGTCAAGGCTGCCGTCAAGGCCGACATGACGCTGAAGGATGTGCGAACGATCGAAGAAGGGCTCACCGACCCGCTCTTTCTCGCTGATGGTTGTGTGGCCGAAGTACAGGATCCGGAGCTGGGGCCGCTGCGTGAAACCGGAATTCCGTACAAGATGTCACGGACGCCGGGTCTCGTGAAAATGATTGGTTCGGGGCCGGGCGGCGATACCGCGGCGATCAGGGCGAAGGCAAGTGCTCTTGTCGGACGTTCGCGGCAACGCGCTCCTGCTGGAAAGACACTTGATGCGCCGCTTGCAGGTATCAAGGTTGTTGATCTGGGAATGGCGGTCGCCGGACCTTACGGCACGCAGCTTCTCGCCGATCTCGGTGCCGAGGTCATCAAGATCAATTCGCTTTTCGAGCATTACTGGCACCGAACCCACATTGCCTATTGCTGTAACCGCAACAAGCGCAGCATCGCATTGAACCTGAAAGATCCCCGGGCGAAGGAAGTGCTCGAGAAGATCGTGGCGGAGGCCGACATATTGCATTCCAACATGCGCTATGATGCGCTGGAGCGCATGGGCATGGACTATGCCAGCCTCAAGGATCGGCATCCCGGCCTGATCTATTGTCACACGCGCGGCTTCGAGGACGGACCCAGGAAGCTGCATCCCGGAAACGATCAGTTGGGTGCCTGCCTGACAGGCGTCCAGCACGAGGACGGCGGTGTTAGCGATGGTGGAAAGCCAATCTGGGCGAGCACCTCGCTGGGCGATACCGGCAACGGCCTGCTCTCAGCGATTGCCTGCGTCCAGGCGCTCTACCACCGCGATCGTACCGGCGAGGGCCAGATGGTCGACACCTCGATCGTCAATGCATTTCTTATGAACGACAGCTTCACCTATGCCTTCCCCGATGGCACCGGACCCGAGCGTCAGCAACTCGATGCCATGCTCTACGGCTACACTGCCGGACATCGGCTTTATCAGACTGCGGATAGCTGGCTGATGTTGGCGGTCAAGACCGGCGCCGATTGGGACCGGCTGCTGAGAATCCTGGCTGACAAGGGCGGAGCATGTTCCTCATCGAGCGGTGATCCCGATCGGCTTCAGGCGCGAGGCCTTCTGGCCGATGCGATTGCCGCGACCTTCCGAAATGCATCTGCGAGTGAATGGTTTGGCCTCCTGGACCGCGCTGGCGTTCCGGTCGAAATTGTTGACGCGACGTTCGGCCCGCGCCTCCATGACAATCCGCTTTACAAGGAGCGGCAATGGACCGTCTCCTTTCCGCACGAGTCCGTTGGCCGGATCGATCAGATCGGCATGCTCTGCAACCTGTCAGACATGCCGGGACGGATGACTCGTTCGCCGCTTATCGTCGGCGAATGCACACGCGAAATCATGGAAGAGCTCGGCTACGAAAGCGCGACCATCGACGCATATGTCGCGGAGGGCACGGTTTCCGAAACCTATCTGCCTGCTTCCATGATGCCGGCAATGGCAGGGAATTGACGATCCGCGCGCGACAGAAACAAGAAATGCTGGCGGGAAACAGTGAGAAAACGGAATTGATGGCAGGTCACTCGCCATCGAGAATTACTGGAAGGAGATAATCTCATGAATGTGCAGTCAAAAATAGAACTACCCGAGAAGCTAATTTCGGTCGACAGCCACGTATTCTTCACCGACGAGTGGGTGACTGCGCGGCTGCCGGAAAAACACCGGGAAACCTACATCAACGCCAACAAGCAGTTCAATCAGGATCAGGCTGATCTGCGGGGTGGCTGGACGCCCAATATCAATGATATGTTCGACGAATTGGCCTGGGAAGATCCGGGCCATTACGAGCCGAATGAGAAGCTGAAGTCGATGGACAAGGACGGCGTGTGGTCCGAAGTGATCTTCCCGGAAGTTGGCGCGGCCAAGGTCTGCTCACCCAAATATTGCGGGGACGACTGGAAGGAAATCCTGTCGGGATACAACGATGCCATGGCCGATTTCGCTTCGGTCGATACCGACCGGCTGTGGTGCGCCTACCAGTTGCTGCCGTTCGACATCGATTGGTCGGTGAAAGAAGTGGAGCGCCTCGCCGCCCGTGGTGCGCGCTGCATCCAGTTGCCGCCATTCCCCAGCGAAATGGGGCTTAAGGACTATTTCCACACGCACTACGACAAGCTGTGGGGCGCGTGCTCGGAAATGGGCATCACTGTGCTCAACCACCTCGATAACAACAACAAGATGTTCGAGTTGGTCCAGCGCGATCCGACCGAGCAGCGCGCCGTTGCCCTGGGCATGCCGCCGTTCCAGATGGCCGAGACGATCTGCCTTTGGATCCTGCCAGGAACGCTGGAACGCTTCCCTAAGCTGAAGGTCGTGTTCGTCGAGCCGGGGCTCGGCTGGTTGCCGTTCCTGTTCGACGTGATCCTCGACGGGCGCATCAAGCAGGGCCACTACAAATTCCCGCAGCTTTCGATGCTGCCGAGCGAGTATTTCCAGCGCCAGATGGGCGCGACCTTCATGTACGAGCCGCACGGGCTCAAGGTCGCCTACGAATATTTCGGCCCCGATTCGCTGATGTGGTCGACCGACTTCCCGCACCCGGCGACCTCGTGGCCCAATTCGATCGATCACATCGACAAGCAGTTCACGGCAGCCAACATCCACGGCGAGGACCGCATGAAGATCCTCGGCGGCAACGGGATGCGTCTGTTCGGTAACAAATAAGCGTAGATTACTGAGGCACTTCATCTCTGAAGCGAGCATATAACTGATAAATATTTGGCTCCGGCGGGAAAGCCCGTCGGGGCCATTTTAAAAATCGAATTAATAGAGTGTCCGATTGCAAATTCGTGAATTTCCAATCGTTGAATTGCGGATCGTATTCCAAGAAGATACGCTAATAGGTTCCACTATCAAGACGTAGGAGGTGCCAATTGGGAACCTTCTACGTCATTGACGATCAATTGGGTAGATTTATGGCCACTTCCTTGCAAATCAACGAATTGTCCGTTGCCGATGAGGTCGCCGAACTGGTTGCGCGCTCGCGCGCCGCTCAGGCGCAGATCGAGAACGCCACGCAGGAACAGGTCGACCTGTGGATCCGCGGCATGGTCTATGCCGTCGCGCGCGAGGACATCGCCGAACAGATCGCCCGCGACACTGTCGAGGAAACGCAGCTCGGCAACTACGATGGAAAATATCTCAAGATCTTCCGCAAGACCCGCGCCGCGCTGATGGACATCCTGCCCGACAAGTCGGTCGGCGTGATCGAGGAATTGCCCGAGCGCAACATCGTCAAGATCGCCAAGCCAGTTGGCGTGATCGGCGCGCTCACGCCGTCGACCAATCCCGAGGCGACGCCGGTGATCAAGGCGATTTGCGCGGTCAAGGGCCGCAATTCGATCATCGTTTGCCCGCACCCGCGCGCCAAGATCACAAACAAGAACATCTGCGATCGGATGCGCGCGGCGCTGGTCAAACTTGGAGCGCCTGCCGATCTCGTCATCGCCATCGAGCAGCCCTCGGTCGAAAAGACAAACGAGGTGATGAAGCAGGTCGACCGCGTGCTGGCGACGGGTGGTGGGCCGATGGTCAAGGCGGCATATAGCTCGGGGACCCCGGCTCTCGGCGTGGGTGTCGGCAATGCGGTCATCACCGTGGACGATACCGCCGATCTCGATGACGCGGCCGACAAGATCCGCACCTCCAAGACGCTGGACCTTGCAGCGTCGTGCTCGTCGGACAATGCCGTGGTCCTGCTCGACGCGATCTACGATCCGATGCTGGAAAGGCTCAAGCATCAGGGCGGCTATGTCGTGAACGAGGCTGAAAAGGCCAAGCTGCAGGCGGTTATCTGGGAGGATGGCCATATCAACGCAAAGGTAGTGGCGCAGGATGCCGAGAAGATCGCAGGCATGGCGGGCTTCTCGATCCCGGAAGGCAAGCTGTTCTTCATCGTGCCCGAAGAGGGCGCCGGTCCCGATCATCCGTTTTCGGGCGAGAAGATGACGGTCACCATGGCGCTCTATCGTGCCCGCGACATCGATCACGCGATTGAACTGACCAATGAGATCCAGGCCTATCAGGGACAGGGTCATTCCTGCGGTATCTACTCGACCAGCGACGAGAACATCATGAAACTCGCCATGGCGACCAAGACCAGCCGGGTGATGGTCAACCAGCCGCAGTCCGCCTCCAATTCGGGCAACCT
>CAMDQY010000084.1 GCA_945906005.1 Novosphingobium sp. Chol11
CTGACCATCGCCGGGATTGGCGGAGCGCTGCTGGCGATACCGATGGGGATCCTGATCGACAAGTTCGGCCCGCGCCGGATCGGCATGATCGGCGTGGTCGTGATGTGCTGCGCCTTCGGCCTGCTCGGCACCGCGACCGGAACCACGGCCAACTGGATCGCGCTATGGGTGGTTCTTGCCCTGTGCAATCCTTGGGCCTCGGTGGTTTCGTGGACCAAGGCGGTCGCCAGCCGCTTTGAACACTCGCGCGGCCTTGCCTTCGCCATCACCCTGAGCGGCGCACCGATCACCACCACCTTCATCCCACTGGTCGCAACTGCCTTCACGCTCGCCTATGGCTGGCGCGCAGGTTTCTTCGGCGTCGCGGTGGTATGGGCCTTATTCGTCTGGCCGCTGGTGTTCCTGTTTTTCCGTAGCGCGTACGAGGATCTCTCGGCTGTCACCGCGCGCGCGCAGAATGCTCCCGTTGTCGAACTGCCTGGCTTGACCGTGGCAGAAGCGGTTCGCGGGCCTTCGTTCTATCAGTTGCTGCTCGCCTCGGCCCTGTTCGCCTTCACCGTGGTCGGCACCACCGTCCACTTCGTTCCGATCCTGACCGATAGCGGCGCGGAGCCGATGGCGGCGGCGGGCATCGCCTCACTGGTCGGCGTGTTCGCCTTCATCGGGCGGGTTGGGATGGGTGTACTGCTCGATCGCTATCCCGCCAATTTGCTGGGCGGTGCGGTCTGCACCTTGCCGGCGATGTCCTGCGCGCTGCTGTTGTTGCACGGCGATGACCCTTTGTTCCAGGCGATTGCGGCCGCGCTGCTGGGACTTACGGTCGGCGGCGAGATCGACATCATCGCCTATCTGACGACGCGCCAGTTCGGCCTGAAACGATACGGCGCGATTTACGGATCGATGACGGCTGCAATGAACGTGGGTACGGCGACCGGCGGACTGACCGCGGGCGCGATCTACGATTGGCAGGGGAGCTATGACACGTTCCTCGCCATCACCATCGCCGCCATGCTGACGAGCAGCCTCGCGCTGGTGACGATCCGCAAGAGCCCGTTCGCGGCAGGGCATTAGGAGACTTCAGAACAATGTCGAACAGCCAGACCGTTATCGATTTCCTCCAGGCGTGGGACGAGAACCGGTTCGACGCGGCCTTCGCGCTAATGGCGCCGGACATCGTCTACAAGAACACCGGCTATCCCGATGCCGTGGGCCATGAAGCGGTCCGCGCGACTTTGGCCGCGCTGATCGACGGAACCACGCCGATGACTTCGGTAATCCACACCATCGCCGAGAACGCAGAAGGCGTGGTGATGACCGAGCGCACCGATACATTGCACCTCGCCAGCGGGCCGGTGTCGTTCCCGGTGATGGGCGCGTTCGACGTGAAGGACGGGCTTATCGCCGGCTGGCGCGACTATTTCGACGCGAGCCTGTTCAAGCCAGGCTGAATTGTCTCAAACGTAAGGCGGCTTGTCGCGGCCCGTGGGGCTGAGCGTGAACACCTCGCAGCCCTGCTCGGTGATCCCGATCGAATGCTCGAACTGCGCCGACAGGCTCTTGTCGCGGGTTACGGCTGTCCACCCGTCAGACAGCAACTTCACCGCCGGTTTGCCCAGGTTGATCATCGGTTCGATGGTGAAGAACATCCCCGGCTTGAGCTCGGGACCGGTGCTAGCGCGCCCGGCGTGGACCACTTCTGGCGCATCGTGGAACAGCCGCCCGAGGCCATGGCCGCAAAACTCGCGCACCACGCCATAGCGGTTCGCCTCGGCATGGGCCTGGATCGCCGCGCCGATATCGCCCAGGCGCTTGCCCGGCTTGGCCTGCTCGATTCCGAGCATCAGGCATTCATGCGTCACGTCGACCAGCCGCCGCGCCTTGAGCGGCACATCGCCGACCAGATACATCCGGCTTGAATCGCCGTGCCAGCCGTCGAGCAGCGGGGTCACGTCGATGTTGACGATGTCGCCGTCCTTGAGCGCCTTGTCCGAAGGAATGCCGTGGCACACGACATGGTTGATCGAGATGCAGCACGAATGAGCATAGCCGCGATAGCCGAGTGTTGCCGGGACCGCGCCATGATCGAGCGTGAACTCACGGACGAAATCATCGAGCGCCGCCGTGGTGACGCCCGGCTGCACCAGTGGCGCCAGCGCATCGAGGTTTTCCGCAGCCAGCCGACCCGCTTTGCGCATACCTTCGAAGGCATCGGGCGCGTGCAGCTTGATGGTTCCGTCGCGCAGCGCAAGTTCGCTGCCGTCCACTATCTGATATTGATCCATGCCGGTCATGTAGCGAATTGTTCGCAATCTTGCGAGCCTACATTGTCGCAAAACTCGCGCGGTATTGCGGTTTCACCCTTACCTGCAGCGCAGGAGTAACCGGAAGGGTCACTTCATATTCGCCTTCCACATAGGGTCCGGCAAGGTAAGGTGCGATCAGGAAACGCAAGCGATTGAACGCCTTGCCGTTCGAAGAGCCGAGGATGATCACCGTCTCGGCGGGGTCGATGCAATCATCGAAGCCTTCCATGGCCAGGCCTTTGCGACGCTCGGCGCGTTCCTTGTCTAGCGCCTTGCAGAAATCGGCGCGTATCGCTTCGGCAAAGCCGCGGTCGGACACGAACAGTTCGAGCACACTTCGCACCTTGCTTGCGCGCCTGTCCCACAATAGTGAATCGAAGCCGTAGTTGGGATGGGCGCCGCCCTCATAGGTGCTGAACCCGGCGGACAGGCTGAGCCATGCTGGCAGGTCTGTGACGACCTCCCAGCCTTTCCCGAAACTGTATGGCTGGAACGGATAGTC
Source organism: Novosphingobium sp. Chol11 (assembly GCA_945906005.1). GTDB lineage: Bacteria > Pseudomonadota > Alphaproteobacteria > Sphingomonadales > Sphingomonadaceae > Novosphingobium. The sequence goes on from CAMDQY010000084.1 coordinate 2,806, forward strand.
GTTTTGCCGGGCCATCTGCTTGCCCTCGGCGGCGGACTTCGCAAGCCGGTCCTTGTGCTTGGCGAGATCGGCATCGAGCATTGCCTTGAGGGCCGGTATCGCGCCAGCCTCGGTTGGATAGGCATAGTCGAAGCTGTAGGTTTCGGTTTCGACCGATTCGCTGCGCGCGGCAACCGGAAAGTCATTCGCCTTGACGCTTGCCGCAGCGCTGACAGTTGCCTTGGTGCTTGGCTGCCTGTCTGCCGTCGCCTTATCGGTTGCAGGCGATTGCGAAGAGCAGGCTGTCAGTGCCAAAGCCATCAATGCCATCGGGGCTTTGCAGATCATGCGTCTTTTCCTCTCGCGATACCGGCTCCATACCGGCTAGAGACCCGCCCACCATGACCGACAAGCACCCATTGATCCAGCCCGACAAGGGGCAGCAGGCGACCGCGATCCACCTCATCGACAAGGACGGACTCGATCCGTTCCTCAAATCGCTGTCCGCCGCGCAGCGTGCCGCGCTTGCCGCGCAAAAGTTCGAAGCCGACGGCTACCAGTCGGCGATCGTGCCCGACGGTGATCACTGGTTCGTTGTCTCCGGGGTCGCCGATGCAGCCAGCCTTTCAAGCTGGTGCATGGCGAAACTGGCCGAGACCTTGCCCGCCGGCACCTATCGCCGCGCCCAAGGTGAGCCAGGTCCTGCCATGCACGGCTGGGTGACGGGGCAATACCGGTTCGGGCGGTACCAGTCCGAAGACAAATCCGAAGGCCCGCGCGTTCTGCTCACCAAGGAAGCCAAGGCGATTGGACCAGCGCTGGCCGAGGCGCGGGCCGTCGCGATGGTCCGCGATCTGGTCAACGTCCCTGCAGAGGACATGGGGCCGGCCGAGCTGGAGGCCGAGGCCGAAGCGCTCGCCAAGGCGCAGGATGCGCAGCTCACCATGACGCGAGGCGACCTGCTCGAGCGAGGCTTTCCCATGGTCCACGCGGTCGGCCGTGCGGCGGCGCGAAGCCATGCGCCGCGCATGATCGAGCTCGAATGGGGCAACCCGAAGCACCCGCGTGTCGCCATCGTCGGCAAGGGCGTCACCTTCGATTCGGGCGGACTCGATATCAAGACCGGCTCGGGCATGTTGCTGATGAAGAAGGACATGGGCGGCGCGGCGCACGCGCTGGCACTGGCTCGCCTTATCATGGAGGCGGGTCTTGCCGTGCGGCTTCACCTGCTGGTGCCTGCCGCAGAGAACGCCATTTCCGGCAATGCCATGCGGCCCGGAGACGTGCTCAAGGCGCGCAGCGGCATGACAGTGGAGATCACCAGCACCGATGCAGAGGGACGCCTGCTGCTGGGTGATGCGCTGACCCGCGCCGGAGAGGAAAGCCCGGACCTCGTCATCGACTTCGCCACCTTGACCGGCGCCGCCCGCTCTGCGCTAGGGCCGGATCTGCCCGCTCTGTTCGCTCGGCGCGACGAGACTGGCTCGGCGCTGCTTTCGGCCGGCCTCGAGCACGATGATCCGTGCTGGCGACTGCCACTGCACGATGCCTATCGCGAATGGCTCAAGTCCGACATCGCCGACATCATGAATTCGCACGCCAATGCCTATGCCGGGGCGAGCGTGGCTGCGCTATTCCTCGACAGGTTCGTGCCGGAAGGCGTCGATTGGGCGCATTTCGATACCTTCGCCTGGCGTCCGTTCACAAAGCCGGGGCGGCCCAAGGGCGGAGATGCGCTCGGCCTGCGCGCGGCATGGCACATGCTGAAGCAGCGTTATGCGTAAGCTTGCGTTGACCTTATGGCCCGTATAAGCGCCCCGCTCTTCGCCTTTGGGGACCCCGAGCCCGTGAATCCGTTGGATGAATATCTGCGCAAGTCGGCGCCCGGTCGCGAGCTGTCGCTTGCCGGGCCGAGCCCGCGCGCGGATGGTGTCGCGCTTCCGGTGCGCGGCGATCTGGCGCATATCCGGCTCGCGGGTATCCATTTCGTGCCGCACTATGCCGTTCCGATGCCGCACATCGCAAAAGCCGGTGGGGCGACGGTGCGCAAGGCCGGAACCGACGATGCCGAGGTGATCGCCTCGCTCGAACCCGGCGCTCAGTTCGACGTGCTCGAAATCGCCGGCGAATGGGCGTGGGGCGAGGTCGCTGGCAGGTTGGGCGAAGTTGGCTATGTTGCTCTGGCCGAGCTTGAAGTCCGACGAGACTGATACTTTGCAGGCCCGTTCGTGCTGAGCTTGTCGAAGCACTGTGCTTCTCTTTCACCACGGCTTGAAGAAAGAACGGTCCTTCGACAGGCTCAGGACGAACGGATTTTTATCTCAAGCGACCAAAGTTCAAGGATCGGTGGTTGATATGACGAAAACGGTATTCATCGATGGAGCGGCTGGCACGACCGGCATCGAAATCGTCGAGCGGCTGGCGGCACGCCCTGAATTCACGCTGCTCGTTCTCGACGAAAAACGGCGCAAGGACGATGCGGCGCGGGCCGAAGTGCTCAACCAGGCCGATTTCGTGGTGCTGTGCTTGCCCGACGAGGCCGCGCGTCAGGCCGTCGCCATGATCGAAAGCGACCATGTGCGCGTGATCGACGCCTCCACCGCGCACCGCACCGCCAAGGACTGGGTCTATGGTCTTCCCGAGGTCGTTGGCGCACGCGAAGTGGCGCGCGCCCGGCGGGTGAGCAATCCGGGCTGCTATTCGACCGGGTTCATCGCCTTGATCGCGCCGCTGGTGAGCGCGGGATTGTTGCCTGCCGACTGGCCATTCATCTGTCATGCGGTCTCGGGTTATTCGGGCGGCGGCAAATCGCTGATCGCCCGCTTCGAGGCCGAGCCTGACATCGCCTGGCGCGGCTATGGCCTTGCGCTCGGCCACAAGCACGTTCCCGAGATGCAGGCCCGCTGCGGCCTCAAGCAGCAACCGCTGTTCGCGCCCGCCGTGATTTCCGCCTATCGCGGCATGGTAGTCGAAGTGCCGCTGCCGCTCGCGGCGATGCCAAAGGCAGCCTCTCCCGAGGTGCTGCTCGCCAGTCTCCAGCAGGCCTATCTCGGAAGCCCGGTTATCTCGGTGCGCGACCAGCATCTCGACGAAGTGCTGCTGACCCGCGATGCCGAGCCAAACGACGGCATGGAGCTGTTCGTATTCGCCTCCGCCGATCGTAGCCAGGCGCGGCTCGTGGCAAAGCTCGACAACCTCGGCAAAGGGGCAAGCGGTGCTGCCGTCCAGAACCTCAACCTGATGGCGGGTCTGGACGAAACCGCAGGTTTGAGACTCTGATCTGTCCGCTTGTGAGCCCATTTTTTGGGCAGCGCCTGCCGGTATATTGACCACTTGCGACCCACTGCTGGCCAGACCGCGCCAAGATTCCCGCTTCTGGTCATTGCAAATCGTAGATTTCGGTCTTTTCGCGGCGAGAGTCATCGCCTATCCGGGGTTCGTGCGTCTCTGGCACGATTCTTGAAACGATTCACAGATGGCGGGCAGGTCGGTTCGCAGCGACGGGACCGTAACCGGCATCTGTGCGCAAGGTGGGAAGAAAAGCGTGAAGAAGATCGAAGCGATCATCAAGCCGTTCAAGCTCGATGAGGTAAAGGAGGCGCTTCACGAAGTCGGCGTGTCCGGTATCACCGTGACCGAAGCAAAAGGCTTCGGTCGCCAGAAGGGCCACACCGAGCTTTATCGCGGCGCGGAATACGTCGTCGATTTCCTGCCCAAGGTGAAGCTTGAGGTTGTCGTCACCGACAGCATGGCCGACCGCGTGGTCGAAGCGATAACCGCTGCAGCGCAAACAGGCAGAATCGGCGACGGCAAGGTCTTCGTCATCCCCATCGAAAGCGCGGTGCGGATCCGCACCGGCGAACGCGACGACGACGCCGTGTAGCGTTATCCGGGTCCAGGCGAGCCACTTCGCCGGATCCTGCGGGAATGGGCCCGTCGGGGGCCAGGCTCATTCCCGCAATCTTTCACCCCTATCGCCGCTTGCCAGCAGGCAAGGATCAAACTGGAGTACAATTAATGGCTAGTGCAAAGGACGTCCTAAAGCAGATCAAGGACGAAGAGATCGAGTGGGTCGACGTTCGTTTCACCGACAGCAAAGGCGCGTGGCATCACCTTACCATGTGTTCCAGCGTGATCGGCGAGGATGAGCTTGAAGACGGCCTTATGTTCGACGGCTCCTCGATCGAGGGCTGGAAGGCGATCAACGATTCCGACATGATCCTGAAGCCCGATCTCGACGCGGTCTATATCGATCCGTTCAGCGCCACGCCGATGATGATCATCGTGTGCGACATTGTCGAAGCAGCAGACGGCTCGCTCTATGCGCGCGATCCGCGCTCGACCGCCAAGCGCGCAGAAGCCTACCTGTCGATGACCGGTCTTGGCGATACGATCTATGTCGGTCCCGAACCCGAATTCTTCATGTTCGACGATGTCACCTTCGACAACACCTACAATTCCAGCTTCTACAAGCTCGACGATACCGAGCTGCCCACCAATAGCGGAACCAGCCTCGAAGGCGGCAACATGGGCCATCGCCCTCGCGCCAAGGGCGGTTATTTCCCGGTTGGCCCGGTCGATGTAACCACCGACATCCGCGCCGAAATGGTGTCCACGATGATGGAAATGGGCCTGCCCATGGACAAGCATCACCACGAAGTCGCCAGCAGCCAGCACGAGCTTGGCCTGACCTTCGGCAAGCTGGTGGAAACCTGTGATCGCATCCAGATCTACAAGTACGTCGTGAAGATGGTCGCCCATGCCTACGGCAAGACCGCGACTTTCATGCCCAAGCCGATCAAGGCGGACAACGGCAGCGGCATGCACACTCACATGTCGATCTGGAACAAGGGCAAGAACACCTTTGCCGGTAATGGCTATGCCGGTCTTTCCGACACCTGCCTCTATTTCATCGGCGGCGTCATCAAGCACGCCAAGGCGCTGAACGCCTTCACCAACCCGACCACCAACAGCTACAAGCGGCTGGTGCCGGGCTATGAGGCACCGGTGCTGCTCGCCTATTCGGCGCGCAACCGCTCCGCCTCCTGCCGTATCCCATACGGTTCGGGCGACAAGGGCAAGCGCGTTGAATTCCGCTTCCCCGATCCGCTGGCCAATCCCTATCTCGCCACGGCAGCCATGCTGATGGCGGGCATCGACGGGATCCAGAACAAGATGCATCCCGGCGAGGCAATGGACAAGAACCTCTACGACCTGCCGCCTGCCGAGCTGGCCGAAGTTCCGACCGTGTGCGGTTCGCTTCGTGAAGCGCTCGAATCGCTGCAAGCCGACCATGCCTTCCTCCTCGAAGGCGGCGTCTTCACCATGGACCAGATCGAGGCCTACATGGAACTGAAGTGGCCCGAAGTGGCGCGGTGGGAAATGTCGCCGTCGCCGGTCGAGTTCGACATGTACTACAGCGGTTGATTTTCAAGTTTTATGCCAAGGCACAATATCGCTGACTCATTCCAGAGAACCCGTTCATGCTGAGCTTGTCGAAGCATCGTCCTGATCTTTCAATGCTTTGAAAATGAAGAACAGCCCTTCGACAGGCTCAGGGCGAACGGGAATGGGTCGGAATCATTAAACTCTGGCATTAGCAATCACCGAGGGGGCGTCCGGAGCGATCCGGGCGCCCTTCGCTTTTCGGGCCAAGATTAAACCGGCGTGAAGCATTGCGCGCTATGGCTGGCTGCCGATGAATGGCCCCGCCCGCCCTATCGCCGTGATCGGCCCGGACAGCCCGATCGGGCTCACCGTCGTGCGCGAGCTAGGCGAACATGGCCTGCCGGTACTGGCGCTGGGCAAATCACCCGATTCGCTTTCGCGCGCTTCGCGCCATGCGACCATGTTCGAGACCATCGACGGCCCGCTGGCGCAATGCCTGCCCGGTATCGTCGCGAGGCACGATCCGCTGGCAGTGCTGGCGATTTCCGAGCACCACCACGTCGAACTCGCGCAGCTCAAGGGCAGGCTGGGGAACACGCGGGTGCTGTGTCCCGATCCCGACAAGCTTGCCGTGGTGCTCGACAAGCGCCGCACCCTAGACATCGCGCAGGGCCTCGGCATCGACATTCCGCAAAGCTGACAACCGCAGGCAAACGAGGATCGCGCGGCCAGAGCTGGCAGCCTCACCTATCCGGTTGCGATCAAGTGGGCCGATCCAGGCGAGATCGCGCCGCGCCTCGAAGCCTTGGGCCTCTCGCTCGAAAAGGTCGAATATGCTGCCTCGGCACAGGCGCTGCTGGCGGTGCTGTCGCGCTACGACGCGCTCGGTCTCTATCCGATCGTGCAGGAATGGTGCCCCGGCGAAGGCCTTGGCCAGATGCTCAACATGCATGACGGGCACGCGACGCTGACCTTCCAGCATCGCCGACTGCGCGAATGGCCACCAACCGGCGGCGTCTCAAGCTTTTGCGAGGCGGTCCATCCCACGCTCCATGCGGTCCAGATGGAAAAGTCCGAAGAACTGCTGCGCTCCATCGGCTGGCAAGGGCCGGCGATGGTCGAATACCGTCACGATCCGGCGAGCGGACGTTACCGGCTGATGGAAATCAATGGCCGGTTTTGGGGCAGCATTCCGCTTGCGTACCATTGCGGTGCGCATTTCGCCTGGGAGCAGGTGCGAATCGAAGCGCTCGGCCAGCACGCGGGGCCAACCGCAAGGCCGTGGCGCAATCGCCGCGCACGCTATGCGATTCCCGATGCCAAGCATCTGGTCGCGGTGCTGCGCGACGGCTCGTTGCCGATTCTTCGCCGGATCGGCTTTGGCCTGCGGTTTTTCGCCGACTTCCTCGATCCGCGCGTGCGCTATTACGTTTGGTCATGGCGCGACCCACGTCCGATGCTCGCCGATCTGGCAGGCATCAGGAAGCGACGGAGCTAAAGCATCGCGCGAAAAAGTGGGAACCGATTTTTCGCAATCAGCGATGCGTTTCAAGACCCCGACGAAGTCGGATACCGCCTGAGCAGACCCTGGACTGCGCGCTCGATGCGCGTCAGGCAGACCGGCAGGTAAGCTTCATCCTCATCGTAGGGATCGTGCAGGTGCGGCACCGGCCAAGGCGCGAAGCTGCCAAGCAGCATGCGCGGCAGGTGCGAAACCGCAGGTTCGGCGGCGAGCACCCTCAGGTGGCGCGTTTCCATCGCCAACAGCAAATCGCCTTGCCGCGGCACGAAATCGTCGATGTCTGTCGAGCGGTGCGCGGTCATGTTGATGCCCCGCCGGGCGGCCAGCTTGATGACCGGCGCATGAGCGCTCCTGCCGGTCGCGGTCGAAAGGCCGAACGAGGCGACCTGCGCGCCCGCTCGCTTCGCCAGCACGTGGGCATAGGCGCTGCGGCAGATGTTGCCGTGGCAAACGAACACCAGCCGTTCCACCTCGCCGGGTTCGGGCTTGCGCTGCCCCGCCATGCCCAGGGTCACTTCGCCATAGGACAGGATCAGCCGCATGGCCCCTCGCAGGGTTGCGAACCGCTTGGTGATGATTGGCAACCTCATCCGTACACCGCGTTGGCAAAGGCTTGCTCCGCCAATCCGCAACACCTCGCGCATCGGCGCGAGAGGCAAGGCCTGAGGGTGACCGGCGGAGCCTCGCGGTGACATCAAGCGCTCAAGCACCCACGCATCGGCAAAGGTGCCAGTGGTCACTCCCGGCGCGCTGGCGATCCATTGGCACAGCGCCTCGAAGCGACGCTGGACCACGCGGTTCGCCATGCCCTTGTCGCGGTTTATCATTTCAAAGCTGTGCGAAACGAGGACGAAGGCGGGCCAGTCCTCCTCGGCGGCATGGCGGATCGCTGCCTTGAGTTCGCGCAGCGATAGCGCGGTCAGTTGCGCATGGCGCAGGCCGCCGAGTGTGCCGATCGCCGCGATCGGAACCTCGCATATGCCGAGGCGCAGCACCGGCGCAAGATCGTCTAGCCCCAGGCCTATCCGGCAATCGCCTCCGGTCAGCGCGGGCGCGAAGCTGGAGTCGAACTTGATGTCGTGCCGCGCCAGCGCGCGCAGGGTATCGTCATTGG
>CAMDQY010000085.1 GCA_945906005.1 Novosphingobium sp. Chol11
CGGAGAACAAAAGTTCGTTGAGGCCGCGCCCGGCACCAATCTGCTGGCGCTAGGCCAGGCATCGGGAATGCCGCTCGAAGGCACATGCGAAGGTCAGATGGCCTGCTCGACCTGCCATGTCGTGATTGCGAAGGAGTGGTTCGCCAAGCTCAAGCCCGCAAGCGAAGACGAGGAAGACATGCTCGACCTTGCCGCCGGGGTATCGGCGCGCAGTCGCCTGTCCTGCCAGATCGACCTCACCGAGGATCTCGACGGGATCGAGGTGCACATGCCCGGCTTGTGGCACGACATGCAGATCGGCTAGGATTCAAGCTGTGCCTCGCATGCCTGCGGATAAGGCAACACTGCGTGTTCCGCCCGGTCCATCGCGTTGCTAGGGCCTTGCGACCATGCCCACCACCACGCAAGACGATCCTGATCCGTTCGATGCGATAGTCGACGCGCCATTCGATGCGGCGCTGTCGGAGCGTTATCTCGTTTATGCACTCTCCACGATTACCGCCCGCTCGCTTCCCGATTTGCGAGACGGCCTGAAGCCGGTTCACCGCCGCCTTTTGTGGGCAATGCGGCAGTTGAAACTCAATCCCACCGACGCATTCAAAAAGAGCGCCCGCGTGGTTGGCGACGTTATCGGCAAGTATCATCCTCATGGCGACCAGTCGGTCTATGACGCCATGGTGCGCCTCGCGCAGGATTTTTCGCTTCGCTACCCGCTGGTCGAAGGGCAGGGCAATTTCGGCAATATCGACGGCGATAACGCCGCCGCCTATCGCTACACTGAGGCCCGACTCACCAAAACCGCGATCCACCTCATGGCCGGGCTGGAGGAGGGAACGGTCACCTTCCATCCCACCTACAACGGCGAGGAGGAAGAGCCGGAAATCTTCCCCGGCCTGTTTCCCAATCTCTTGGCCAACGGCTCTTCCGGTATCGCGGTGGGCATGGCGACCTCGATCCCCAGCCACAATGTCGCCGAAGTAATCGACGCTGCGCTGCTGCTGATCGACAATCCTCTCGCCGAACATCGTGAACTGATGCAGATTTTCAGGGGTCCGGATTTCGCCACCGGGGGCTTCGTGGTCGACAGTCCGCATTCGATTTCTGCCGCTTACGAGAGCGGCAGGGGCTCGTTCCGGATGCGCGGGCGCTTTTCGACCGGGCGCGAAGGAGAGGGCTGGGAGCAGACCGGCATCGAGAAACTGGGCGGTGGCCAGTGGCAGCTTGTCATTTCCGAAATCCCCTACATGCTGCCCAAGGCCAAGCTTATCGAGCAGATCGCCGTGCTGATCGGCGACAGGAAGCTGCCGATCCTCGAGGATGTGCGCGACGAGAGCGACGAGGCGTTGCGCATCGTGCTGGTGCCCAAGAGCCGAAACATCGATCCCGAACTGCTCAAGGAAAGCCTGTACCGGCTGACTGACCTTGAAAGCCGCTTTTCGCTCAATTTGAACGTGCTTGAGGCCAGCCACACGCCGATGGTGATGGGGCTGCGGGAACTGCTCACGCACTGGATTGCGTCGCAGATCGACATTCTCAAGCGCCGTGCCCAGCACCGGCTTGAGAAGATCGCCGCGCGGCTCGAACTGGTCGAAGGCTATATCATCGCCTACCTCAATCTCGACCGGATCATCGAGATCATCCGTACCGAGGACGAGCCTAAACCCGTGATGATGGCCGAATTCGGCCTGACTGACCGACAGGCAGAGGCGATCCTGAACATGCGGCTTCGCAGCCTGCGCAGGCTTGAGGAAATGGAACTGCGCAAGGAGCGCGAAGACCTACTCGCCGAACAGGACGACCTCGAAAAGCTGCTGGCGAGCCCGGCGCGACAGAAGTCAAGACTGCGCAAAGATCTGACCACGCTGCGCAAGGACTATGCGGAGAATACCGTGCTCGGCCGCCGCCGCACGACGATTGCAGAGGCTGCGGCAACGGTCGAGTTTTCCATGGACGCAATGATCGAAAAGGCGCCGGTGACGGTGATCCTTTCGGCCAAGGGATGGGTCCGGGGCGCGAGCGGGCATCTCGCCCTTGATGGCGATTTCAAGTTCAAGGACGGCGATGGCCCCGCTTTCGCCTTGCACGCGCAGACCACCGACAAGCTGCTGATCGCTTGCGATAACGGACGTTTCTATACGCTCAGTGCGGACAAGCTGCCCTCTGCGCGCGGCTTTGGCGAGCCGCTGCGCTCCATGCTCGACATCGAGACCGAGGCGCAGATCCTGTCGGTCCTCGTGTTCCGCGCGGGTGCAAAGCTGTTGCTGGCATCCAGCGCGGGCAAGGGATTCCTCGCGCCCGCCGACGATCTGGTTGCCGAAACGCGCAAGGGCAGGGCGGTGATGACTTGCAAGCCCGGCGTGACGATGAAGGTGGTGCGCGAAGTGTCGCAGGGACACGATCAGGTCGCAGTGATCGGCGACAACCGCAAGCTGGCGGTGTTTTCGTTGTCCGAAATTCCCGAAATGACCAAGGGGCAGGGCGTTACCCTTCAACGCTATCGCGACGGCGGTCTATCGGATGCCAAGACCCTCAGGCTGGAAGATGGCCTGAGCTGGACGATGGGCGGCGAGACCGGCCGCACCCGCACCGAGACCGATCTGCTGATGTGGCGGGTGGCACGCGGCGGGGCCGGGCGGTTGCCGCCAACTGGGTTTCCCAAGGATAATCGCTTCTAGTTTTGAATCGATTGCTGCGGATTGTTCGGAACGAGGATGAGGACGCCGTCCTCGACTCGCCAGCCTTTGAGCCGTGACAGCAGGTTCATGCCGATCACATTGGTATCGCCAAGCCCCGGAGCCACCACAGCATCGAGATCGCGCGCAACTATATTGCCAAGGCGCAGTTCGCTGATCGTCGCCAGTTCGGCGCGGATCGCCCCGTTGGCAGTGCGCATGTTGACCGTCTGGCGAAGGGTTTTCTCAGGAATACGGGCGTCCAGAGCGGTCTGATCGGATATGGCGGTCAAAGTCGCGCCGGTATCAACGAGGAACCGAGCCGGAGTTCCGTTGATGCTCGCGGTCAGCCAGAAATGTCCGTCGCGGCTCATCGGCACGCGCGTTTCACCGCCGGCAACGTTCTGCTCGGGCATGCCGAATTGTGGCAGGGCGAGGTCGGAGGAGGTTGTCAGGCGGGTAACCTGCGCGATTGTGAGCAGGAGCGTCGCAACCAACCCCAAATTGCCCGCGTCTTGCAGCAAGCGGCCAAGCAACGGCACCGTGCCACGCAGCATGCCGCCCGCTACCGTGACGAAGATCGCCACGATTGCCAGCGCCAGTAGCGGTTGATCGCGCAGGAATTCGGAAAGATCGGCCAAGGTCATCGCGCCAGCCCTAGGCCTTACCGTATTGACCTGACCTGACCGGGATCACCGCGCCAGTTCCTCTGCCAGGATTTGTTCGACGCGTACCCGGTCGGGGAAATGTTCCTCGATCCAGCGCGCCTCGACCGCTTGCAACACACGCGCGACTTCTGGCCCGGCGGCCACGCCAAGAGCAACGATCTCACCGCCTTTCATGGGCATTTTCGGTATCTCCCAGCCTGACAGTGCCGTTGTATCCGCGCCCGCGATCAGCAACCGATCCAGCGCCTGCTCGCGGCCAAGACGATAGGCGAGCCCGCGTGGATCGCCGGGCTGTTCGTCACGTTTCGCCGCGGCAACGAGCCGCTTTTTCTCCACGCCCGAAAGTCTGAACCGCGATGCGACCTGCGCCGCGAGTGTCGGATCGGGTGGCAGCAGCGCTGCGAGGCGCCGAAGTGCGTCGGGCGGGTGACCCTCGCTTGCCTCGTGTTGGATCAGTGCCGTTAGTGAATCTGGCGCAGCCTCGGGCAGGATTACCGCCAGAACACCCAGTTCGGCCATCCGGCTTATGGTCGGCGCTGAATCGGGCAGGGCGAGAAGGTTCATCGTCTCCATGCCGACGCGCTCTCGCGAAAGGCCCTTGAGCGTGGCGGCAAGATCGCGGCAGGCATTTTCCGATTCTTCGTCAGGTGGATAGGAGCCGAACCGTGCCTGGAACCTGAAGTAACGCAGGATCCGCAGGTGGTCTTCGCGGATTCGATCTCGCGCATCGCCAATGAAGCGCACCCGGCACGCGGCAAGGTCATCAAGTCCGCCAAAGAAATCTTCGATCACGCGGGTCTGGGGATCGGCGTAGAGTGCGTTGATGGTGAAATCTCGCCGCGCCGCATCCTCGCGCCAATCGTCGCTGAACATGACGGTCGCCCGCCTGCCGTCGGTGCTCACGTCGCGGCGCAATGTGGTGATCTCGACTCCACCCTGCGGCAGGATCGCGGTTACGGTGCCATGTTCGATCCCGGTCGGAACGGTGCGAATGCCCGCTGCGCCGAGCCGTTCCATCACTTTGTCCGGATGCAGCGCTGTTGCCACGTCGATGTCCTTCACCGCGATGCCAAACAGTGTGTCGCGCACCGCCCCACCGACATAGCGGGCATTTCCGAACCCGAGCGCTGCGATCAAGGCTGCGAGATCCTCTCGCTCAAGCCACGGCGTATCGGGAAGACGTTCAGCCATGCCAGTCCAGCCTGCGGCCGAGATTGTGGCAGATCGCGCCGGTCACACCCCAGATCCGGTGCTCGCGCCACATGATCTCGATGAAGCTGTGCGCCTTGCCGTTAAAATCCATGGTCACGACCGCTTGATTGGCGGGATCGAGCACGAACCCGGCGGGAGCCTCGAACCATTGTGCCACTTCCGCCGGGTTTGGCTGGATCTCGATGTCGGGCGGCAGGATGCCGACAACCGGCGTGATTTCGAAACCCGAACCGGTGCGATAAGTGTCGCTGGTGCCGATCACGCGAACGCTCTCCGGCGCGATCCCCAGCTCTTCGTGCGCCTCGCGCAGGGCCGCCTCCACAGCGTCCTCTCCGGGATCACGCTTGCCTCCCGGAAAGGCGACCTGGCCAGGATGCGCGCGCATGTTCGAAGGGCGATGCAGCAGGATGAAGCCCGGTTCTTCGCGCTCGGTGATGCCGACGAGCACCGAAGCCGGCGTGAAAGTCTCGATGGAATCGATGCGCGGATCGAGCCACATGCCCTGCGGCGTGGCTGCGTGGCCGAGTTCCAGTTTGCGCTGGACCCGATCGAACAAGGCACCGCTCATGGTAGCAACGTGAAGCTCACGCCTCCGCTCCTGACCTCGAGCCGATCGCCGTCGAGCGCAATCTCCGCAAGCTGGCCCCAGGTGCTGCGATTGAGCCGCGCCTCGGGGCCATGCCTGGTCCCCAGATAAATTGCGGGTTCATCGACGGTCCCGCGCGCAATGATGGGATGGTCCGGCCCGGCGATAACGAGATCGTCGGTGTTGAGTCGGAATGAGAGGGCATCGCCATCCTGCCGCACGTCGGTGGCAATGAAGGCCGCGTCCTCGACTTCGATAGCCAATTTCTCATGCGGGGTGATAAGCCAGTGCTGCCCATCGGAATCGCGCGTGAGCAGCGAGGCAAAGGCGCGAACCATCGCCGGCCGCCTGATCTCGCCGCCTTGGTGAAACCAGCGCCCGTCCGCTGCTATGCGCATCTGCGAATCGCCTTGTTCCGGGGGTGACCACTTTTCGAGCGGTGGCAGCTTGCGCGCCTCGACCAGCTCGGCGATTTCCGCGAGAGACAGAGAGGCTAGTTCGGGAGGCGGGTCATATGGCACCGAAAGACCGATGCCAGATGCACTCAGCTACGCCAAGGGCCGAGCGAACCCGCACGTGGAAGGATCGCGGGATTGTCGCAGCGCACCAGCAGCCGGGCAGGGTCGTAAGAGCCGGGCAGGGACCACTCGCCGGTATGCTGGGCGGTGAAGCCCCAGAACCGCCCGTAGTAGTCCTCGTCGCCGATCATCACCTGCGGCAGCGGCGCTTCTGGCTCGATCCCGCCGAGGCTCGCCGCCATGAGCGCCTTGCCGTATCCCGCACCCTGCAACTGCGGCAGCACCGCGACCGGCCCGACCATGATCAGCGGGAAGCGCCGACCCTTCGGATCGGTCAGCGCGACCGGCCAGCACTGGATCGTCCCGGCCAGCATGTCGTTCTCGTCGAGCGCGGCAAAGCTGAGCGCGGGAAGCCAGTCCATGCCCTCGCGAACCTTGTAGGCAGTGCGCTTGTGTCGGCCCGGCTCGAACGCCTGATCGAGCAGGTCTTCGACGAGTTCCGGGTCAACGCTGTCGAGCGGGATGATCTTGGCTTCAAGGCTGCGGTGACCACTTAACATTTGGCTGCGTTGGAGCCGCAATGGTTCCTGAACAGGAGAAGGCCACAGCGCGTAGCGAGACTACGGGCAAGGTCTTCGACGCCTTCAGGGGCCATTGCGGCCCAACCCCGCAGGGGCCGCGTGAAAATCCGCCATTTCAGCGTCTCTCGTCGGTCACTATATGCTCGCATAGCTCCCTCCTTGCTCCTTGAACTGACGGATTTTCCCAGCGGCGCAGCTCAATCGTTAAATGGTCACCGCAGCCTTACATAGCCGCGCGCCGATAGGCGGCACAGTTGAGCTTGTCGAGCCTATTCGCTGGCCGCAGGGGTCAGCCTGAACAGGCGGCTCTTGGACAGACCCTCGCCGTCCTCGACGATCCAGATCGAGCCATCGGGTGCCTGCGCGATCGAACGGATGCGATGCTCGGTTGGATAGCGCGCCACCTCGCGCGCCTTTGTGCCGTCGATCTCCACCCGGACAATACCCGCAGGCAACATTGCCGCGATGAGCACGTTGCCGTTCCACTGCGGGAAAAGTTCGCCCGTGTAGAAAATCATGTCGCCGGGCGCGATCACCGGGTTCCAGCTTGTTGCGGGCGCGGCAAATCCGTCGCCAGAGCTGTGGTCGGGTATTTGCGTGCCGTCGTAGTGGCTGCCGTTCGACACGAGGGGCCAACCGTAGTTCGCGTTCGGCTGCACCAGATTAAGCTCGTCGCCGCCGCGCGGTCCATGCTCCAGTCCCCACAGTCGGCCTTGCGTGTCGAAACGCAGGCCGAGCACGTTGCGGTGTCCCCAGGACCAAATCTGGTCGCTGGGCGATCCCCTTGCGGCCAGCGGATTGCCCGGAGCGGGTGAGCCATCGGGAAGAAGCCGCACGATCTTGCCGAGAGTTACGGGGTATCCTGCGCAGGCTGCATTTTTTGTCGGTCGCCCGAGGCGACGAACAAGTATTTGCCATCGGGCGAAAACGCCAGGCGATGCGAAAAATGACCGCGTCCCGTAACCTTGGGCGTTTGCCGCCAGATGACCTTGAGGTCGTTGAGCGCGCACGAAGCATTGTCTGAGCAGACCAAGTCGGCTCGCCCGACGACGGCGCTGCGCGTTTCGTTTCCGCCAGCCTCGACCTAGCTCAGATACACGATCCGCCGGTCGATTACGGAGGAGGTCTGTCCCGGAGCAAAGGCAAAGTCGCCTAACCCGCCCTGACCACCATAATCGACTTTCGGAACCCCGGTGACCGTGCCGATCCTGCCGCCCGGCTCGCGAAACCTGATCGCACCCTTTCTCTCGGTCACGAACAGAGTACCGGTACCCTGATCGAAGGCGAGCGCCCACGGCTCCTCAAAGCTAGCCAGTTCTTCCATCCGGAACGGGGGCGAGCCGAAGTCGGCGGAGGCGGAGCCGCCATTATCCCCGGTTGCAGGTGCGGAACAGCTTGCCGTCGCCAAAGCGAGCAGCGAAAATGCGGTTGAAAGCACTCGGTTCATCATGGCGATATTAACACAGTCCGAGACAAAAGTGCCGGAGCAAGCGAAAGCGCCGTGATCATCGGGGTGGACGAGGCGGGCCGGGGACCACTCGCAGGGCCGGTTGTTGCCGCCGCGGTGGTCCTGTGCGACCGGCTCCCTGCGGGCCTGGACGATTCCAAGAAGCTGACCGCAAATCAACGGGCGACGCTCGAAGCTGTCGTGCTGCGCGATTGCCGCTGGGCGGTAGGCGTGGCCAGCGTGGCCGAGATCGACGAGTTGAATATCCTCAATGCAACGATGCTGGCGATGACCCGCGCGGTTGCGGCACTGTGTGACAACATCGGCGATGTGCTCGAAGTGCTGATCGACGGCAACCTGACGCCGCGGGGGCGCTGTTCCGACTGGCGCTGGCCGGCGCGAGCGATAATCGGCGGCGACGGCCTCGAGCCTTGCATTTCGGCAGCGTCGATCATGGCCAAGGAGCATCGCGACCGGCTGATGCGCGAACTGGCGAAGGCGCACCCTCACTATGGGTGGGCGAGCAATAAGGGCTACGGCACCCCAGCGCATCTCGATGCTTTGCGCAGTCACGGACCATGCCAGCATCATCGACGCAGTTTCGCAACGGTCGCACAGTGCGGGATGGCTCTCTAGCTTCCGAATGTCTTGGTGCGCATGGCCTCGATATAGTCGCGCGCAAATGCCTCGGACTCCTCGGGAGTTGCCGTGAGTCGCTCGGCCACGTTGCTGTTTCGCGCCAGCATGTCTTCGCTCGAATTGACGCGCGGATAAGGTTCATACGGCACGTCAACGCCCAGAAATGCGCATAGCGGCACCCACCCGTCACCAGGGCGATGCACCAGCAGCCGTTCCGCCGGACATTCGGCGATCACCGAAGCTTCCCATTTGCGGAAATAATCGACCATGAAGTCGCGGTTATTTGTCCGTTCGCCGAAATCCTTGAGCACCGAGCCTTCCATGAATTCCGCGAACGGACCGGCGCGCATGCTGGCGACACTACCCGGTGCCATGATCGTCTTGTTGACCGAAGCGAACCAGCCTTCGGCATCGCGGGTCGAGAGGATGACCTTTGCGTCCGGATATTGCGCGGCCTGTTCGCGCCAGAAATAGCAGGTCGGGTAATCGACCGAGGAGTGGAATCCTTCGAACATCGCGTCCCAGTCGGGATTGCCGCGAACCACCTCGATCCACTGCGGCAGGCGTTCGCGCGCTGCGCTCATGACCTCGATCATGTGATAGCATGGTCCGAAACCGAGATGTTCGAGCGCGAGCTTGAGCGAAAGAGTGCCGGTCCGTCCAAGACCCGCTCCAATGACTTTGAGGGCCATGAAATCCCCTGCCTTTGTGATGTATCAGCGAAGTTAGGCCAAGCCGGCCGGCGTCGCGACAAAAAAAAGATGCTGGGGGAGTCCTGCCAGGAACACCACTATATGTTGCGTCCTGCCGGGAATCCGGACCGCTTCATATGGTGGCGGACTCGTTGTGTTCCGCCAATGGTGACGCCGCGTTAACCATGATCGCCTAGGCTCGCCATCACGTCCCGGCTTGACGGGGAGTCCGCGAGGACTCACCCTGTGGATAAGTCGTAACGGGGGATTGATCGATGGGGGTGGTGGAATCCACGAAAATGCGCGTACGCCGGGCGGAGCAGGCTGTTGAACTGCCGCTGGGCCAGATCATTGCTGGCGACTGTATTGAGGCGATGCGCAGCTTGCCCGACGCCTGCGTCGACATGATTTTCGCCGATCCGCCTTACAACCTCCAACTTGGTGGCGATCTCAACCGGCCCGATGGCAGCCATGTCGATGCTGTTACCGACCATTGGGACAAGTTCGACGATTTCGCGTCCTACGACCGCTTTACGATCGCCTGGCTCACCGAAGCGCGACGCGTACTCAAGCGAGACGGTTCGCTGTGGGTCATCGGCAGCTACCACAACATATTTCGCGTCGGCGCGGCGATGCAGGATCTGGGATTCTGGCTGCTGAACGACATCGTCTGGCGCAAGGCCAACCCGATGCCAAACTTTCGCGGCACACGGTTCACCAATGCACATGAGACCCTGATCTGGGCCTCGATGGGCGAGAAGGCGCGCTATACCTTCAATTATCGGGCGATGAAGACGCTCAACGACGAGTTGCAGATGCGCTCGGACTGGGTGCTGCCGATTTGCGGCGGACCAGAACGGCTGCGCAAGGACGGCGCCAAGGTTCACCCCACACAGAAGCCCGAGGCGCTGCTGTACCGCGTGATGCTGGCGACGACCAACAAGGGCGACGTAGTGCTCGATCCCTTCTTTGGAACCGGCACCACCGGCGCGGTCGCCAAGCGGCTCGGCCGTCAGTGGATCGGCTGCGAACGCGAGGCGGACTACAGCAAGGCGGCGATGGAGCGGATCGAAATGGCGCTGCCGCTCGACGAGAGCGCGCTGGTCACAATGCAAAGCGCGAAGACAGCACCTAAGGTGGCGTTCGGCACCTTGGTCGAAACCGGTTTACTCGCGCCCGGAACCCGTCTGTTCGACAGAAAGCACAAGTTCAAGGCATCTGTCCGCGCCGATGGTTCGTTGATATCCGGCACACAGACTGGATCGATCCACAAGCTCGGGGCGGTGTTGCAGCAAGCACCCTCGTGCAATGGCTGGACCTTCTGGCATGTCGAGCAGGGCGGCGAATTGAAGCCGATCGACGACTTACGCCAGACTTATCTGCTTGCCACCGAACCGTGAGCGAACACGTCTATATCCGTCCGATTGCGCTGGCGGCAAGTCCACAGGAACACGACGGCGAGGCGATAAGGCTCGGCGGATCGATGGCCTGGGCCAGCCGTTTCGCGCTGATCCGGCGCAGCAATGGCACGATCGTTTCGCGCGAACTGCTCGGCACGGGGGATACCGCCGATGCTCTCGCACGCCTGCCTGACGTTCTCGCGGCAGAAGGCGAAGCGCAGTGGGCCGCTCTACGGCAGGTTCACGCGCCGCTATGCTGCGGCGAGCGTACGATCCGGCTCGATCAGGCTCAGGTCATGGGCGTGTTGAATGTCACACCGGACAGTTTTTCCGATGGCGGAAAATTCAAGGACGACCCCAAGGTTGCCGCCGTCCATGCTG
>CAMDQY010000086.1 GCA_945906005.1 Novosphingobium sp. Chol11
CGGAACCCAGCGCGCGGCAGCCGAGGCAGCGATTGCGCGCGCCAACAAGGATCATGACGAACGGGTGGTGACGACGATCGAGGGACCTGCCGAGTGGTATCCGGCGGAGAATTATCATCAGGTCTATTGGGAGGGCGAAGGCCAGCGCAATCCCTATTGCCTCGCGGTGATCCCGCCAAAATTGCAGAAACTGCGCAAGAGCTTCGCGAACAAACTCAAGCAGGGTTGAGGTTTTCATCCCACAAGCTGTCTACGCACTGCCCACAGATTCGTTCACAAGGCGGGCGATAAAGAACCCGTCGAGCCCGCCAGCATCTGCCACCATGCCGGGATCGGTGCGCAGCCATCCTTCCGCACCGGGTGTGAGACCGGGCGGCAATTCGTCCGCCCGGATCGGATCGGGCATCAAGGAAATACGGCTCAGCTGATCCTCGCCTTCCTCGCGCTCCAGCGAGCAAACCGCGTAAACCAGCCGCCCGCCCGGCACGAGCCATCCGGCCGCGCGCTCCAGCAGGCGCGCCTGCAACTGTGCCATCTCGGCGATCTGGGCTGGCCCGATCCGATGCAGCACGTCGGGATGGCGGCGACAGGTGCCGGTCGACGTGCACGGCGCATCGAGCACGATGGCATCGAACGGCGCATCTGGTTCCCATTCGAGTGCATTGGCCGCGACGACGTGCGCGGCTAGACCGGTGCGCTCAAGATTGTCGGCCAATCGTTCCAGCCGCCGCTTGCTGATGTCGAGCGCAGTGACATCCCAGCCCGCCGCCGCGAGCTGCAGGGTCTTGCCGCCCGGCGCGGCGCACAGGTCGAGCACGCGGCCGCCCTGCTTTTGTCCTAGCAGCCGCGCGGGCAGGCTGGCGGCGAGATCCTGGATCCACCATGCGCCTTCGGCATATCCGGCAAGCCCGGTTATCGCGTCACCGCGTTGCAGGCGGACGTGGCCCGGCATCAGCGAGACGCCGCCGAGCTTCTGTGCCCATTCGGCAGCGCTCCCGGCGTCCTTCAGCGTCAGGTCCAGCGGCGGCGGCAGCGCCAGCCCGGCAGCGATCCCATCGGCCCGCTCACCCCAGCGTTGCCGGATTGCCTCGGGTAATGTCGGAGCGGCGGGAAGCTTTACCTCGCGCTTTACGAGCGTGGAGAACACCCCGTGGGCAAGTCGCCTTGGCCCGCCTGTTAGCAAGGGCAGCCCGGTCGCGATCACGGCATGCGGCGGCGTTTCAAAGCGCAACCACTGCGCCAGCATCATCGCCAGCACCTGCCGAGGCTTGGCATCGTCGGCGAGGCGCTGTTTGGTGGCTGAATCGATCAATGCGTCGAAATCCTGCTTCCAGCGCAGCACTTCGGCAGCGATGGCGCGCGCAAGCGCCTTGTCCGGCTCGCCTCGCACTCGCCGCAACGCCGCGTTCGCCGCCTGATCGAGCGTTTCGCCCCGCCGCAGTACCGCATCGAGCAGGGAAAGCGCCGAACGGCGCGCAGGCAAGCCGGGAATGTCCATTCCCCGCCCCTAGTAGCAATTGCATTTGCAGGCCAGCGCGCCCACATCTAGGCCATGGACAAGCGAGCGACCAAGCGCCCCCAAGGCTTCGTCAAGCCGGCCCACTGGACCAACGATCCCGCGCCCTCGCCCGCGAAACCCGACGAAACAGACTCATCGGACGAGCTATCCCCTACCCGCTACGGCGACTGGGTGCTCAAGGGAATCGCGGTAGATTTCTGATCAACGAAGAGCCGCGCCGAACTTGTCCAGCAGCAATCGATCCAGCCATTGCTCAGATATGGCTTGAGCGCTTTCTCGACTGCAGCGAGCACCGCGTCATAATTCTTCGAGACTATCTGGGCCTCTTCCGAAAACGACAGGAGATGATTGACCAGATCGGTCGGGCTGACCTTGCCCCGGTAGGTCTTCTCTAGCAGATCAGCCCTGAAGTAGCCTAGAGCCGATAGCTGTGCCTCCCCGGTCCAGTCCCTTTTTTCCGGCTGGGTAAGTGCACCGCGAACCCTGTGAAAGTCCGCGAACCAGGGGTTGTAACTCGGGCCGGAAATCCCTGTCGCCAGGATGGCTATCCTGCCCCCGGGCTTCAGGTTGCGCCGCAGCCCTTCAAGCACGGCCTCCCCGAGCCAGTGAACGCCCATGCCGATCGTGATCAAGTCAAAAGTCCGTCCGCGCATCCATTCGGCAAAAGCTGGTGAGCCGATGTCGAGCAAATGATAGGAGACGCGCCTGTCGGGTTAGGCAAGGGCGATCATTTCCGGCGCGCCGTCGACAGCCTCTATTGCCTTACAATACTGAGCTAGCCCTGCCGCCACGGCTCCGGTCCCGCAGCACAGGTCAAGGACGACTGATTCGGTCCCGATCTCGACCCGCGAGGCAAGCCCCTCGAAGAAGCTCTCTCCATACTGCGTGCGGTACTGATAGTCTTTCGCTACGCGCCCATAAGCGGCGATAGCGTCATGTGGAACTTGCTCGGTCATGCTGACGCTCATGGCACTATATCGATCACGGTGCCATCGGGCACTGTCTCCCAGAGGTATTCAATTTCCTCGTTGGCGAGCGCGATGCAGCCGTCAGTCCAGTCACCTCGCATCCGGCCCGCCATTCCGTTGGGCTGGCCGTGGATCATGATCATGCCGCCCGCGCTGCGCCCCTGCGATGCCGCAAAGGCCTCGTCGGAGGCATTGGGATACGATATGTGCAGCGATAAATGATAGCTGCTGTCGGGGTTGCTCCAGTCGATCCAGTAGCGCCCTTCCGGGGTGCGCTCGTCGCCCTGGAAGCGCTTGTGGCCGATGGGCGCGTCGCCAAGCTGGATACCGCCGATTACCCCGAAAGGCCGACGGTTGGCATAGAGCGTGAGCGTGCGGGCGCTCTTGTCGACGACCATCTGGTCGGCAACCGGCAATTCGGATTCCGGCATGCTCGATCGCACCGGGCCGGCCAGCGCAACAATCGCCAGTCCGGTCAGTGCAAGCCGCGCCATATGGTCAGTCCTCGAACGGATCCCTGACTAGGATGGTATCCTCGCGTTCCGGACTCGTCGAGACCAGAGCAACCGGCGTTTCGATCAGCTCCTGCACGCGCTGGATATATTTGATCGCCTGCGCGGGCAGATCGGCCCACGAGCGCGCGCCCTCGGTCGATTCCTTCCAGCCGTCCATCTCCTCGTAGATCGGCTCGACCGCGGCCTGATCGGCAGAGTGAGAGGGGAAGTAATCGAGCACTTCGTCGCCGAGCCGGTAGCCGGTGCAAACGCGCACCACATCGAACCCGTCGAGCACATCGAGCTTGGTCAATGCGATTCCGGTGACGCCCGAGATAGCGCAGGACTGGCGCACCAGCACCGCGTCGAACCAGCCACAGCGGCGTTTCCTGCCGGTGACAGTGCCAAACTCATGGCCTCGCTCGCCCAGTCGCTGGCCCACCTCGTCTTCCAGCTCGGTCGGGAACGGACCTGCACCGACACGGGTGGTGTATGCCTTCACGATGCCAAGCACGAAACCGGTAGCGGACGGACCCAGGCCCGAGCCGGAGGCCGCCGTGCCACTGACCGTGTTCGACGAAGTGACGAAAGGATAGGTGCCGTGATCGACGTCGAGCAGCACGCCCTGCGCACCTTCGAAAAGGATGCGCGCACCTTCCTTCTTGATCGTGCCCAGGCGCTTCCAAACCGGCTGGGCATATTGCAGCACGAACGGGGCGATGGCACGCAGATCGTCGAGCAGGGCCGCGCGATCGACCGGCGGCTGGCCGAACCCGGCGCGCAGCGCGTCGTGGTGCGCACAAAGCCGGTCAAGCTGCGGGCCGAGGCCGTCGAGATGGGCCAGGTCGCATAACCGGATCGCCCGCCTGCCCGCCTTGTCCTCGTAGGCAGGGCCGATGCCGCGCCCGGTGGTGCCGATCTTGCCCGCGCCAGCGGCAGCTTCGCGCAGGCCGTCGAGCTCGCGGTGGATCGGCAGGATCAGCGGGCAATTGTCGGCTATGGCGAAGTTCTCGACCGAAATCGCGACCCCCTGGCCTTCGAGCTTGGCGATCTCTTCCTTGAGGTGCCACGGATCGAGCACGACGCCATTGCCGATATAGGACGGCGTGCCGCGGACGATCCCCGAAGGCAGAAGGCTGAGCTTGTAGGTCTGGTTGCCGACTACCAGCGTGTGTCCGGCATTGTGGCCGCCCTGGAAGCGCACCACTGCGTCGGCGCGGCTTGCCAGCCAGTCGACGATTTTGCCCTTGCCTTCATCGCCCCACTGGGCGCCGATGACGGTGACGTTGGCCATGGATACGCGACTCCACCTGCCAGGTGGATCCGGATCGCCCTTCGACAGGACTCGGCGAACGGATGGAACGGACGCGACCTAAGGGGCCGCGATGCGGGGCGGGCTTTAACGGCGCTCGCGGCAGTGTCAAGAAGTCCTCTGCCCCTCGGGAAACCTAATTAGGGGCTTATCAATGAAAGCTTCATACAATTGGTGACCGAAAAGTGAATTTGAGCAAGCGCAGAAAGGACATCAAGAGGACCGATGGGCGCGAGAGGCTTCTTCCGAGGCCTGACCGAAAGGTCGCAATCTGCTTCGCCATACGCGGGCGCGGACTTGCCCAAGAACGCCATCCTTCCGGGCGATACCGAAGCACGGCTTGGCGTTTTCGAGGATTTCGAGAAGGCGGGCTTCGGCTGACTGTGGGCTAGCGATCCCGAGGGTCGTCTCATCTACATTTCCGAAAGCGCAGCGCAGAGCACCGGGCGTGAACCGATTGAATTGCTTGGTAAACACCTGACCGAACTGTTCGAGACCGATCCCGACAATCCCGAAGAACGATCCGAGAGGCCGTTCAAGTTCCAATTGAGCGCGCGCAGCCGGATCGCAGACATGGTGGTCGTTCTCGGCTCAGCCGATCCTCGACAAGTCGGGAAGCTTCAAGGGCTATCGCGGCATCACCAAGGACATCACCACCGAATACGAGCGCAAGCTGATGGATTCGCGGATGGCGGAGTATGACTCGCTGACCGGCCTAGCCAACCGGCATCGCATGTCAAAGCGCCTCGATACGCTTATTCCCGCCTACGTTTCGGCAAAACGAAGCTGCGCGGTGATGATGATCGACCTCGACCGCTTCAAGCAGGTCAACGACACGCTCGGCCACCAGGCAGGCGATGACCTGCTCAAGCAGGTAGCCGACAGGCTTCATCATGTCGTCCTCGAAAAGGCGAGATCGGTCGCTTGGGCGGCGACGAATTCCAGATCATCCTGCCCGATATCGACGATCGCGGCGCACTCGGCGATCTGGCCGACAAGATCATCCAGGTGCTCTCGCAGCCCTATCCGATCGGTAAAGAACACGCGACCATCGGCGCGTCGGTGGGCATCGCGATCGCGCCGTACGACGGCATCAATCGCGAAGATCTCGTCCACAGCGCCGACCTCGCCCTTTATGTCTCGAAGAACGGCGGGCGCGGGCAGTTCCGGTTCTTTACTGCCGACCTCAAGGACCGGGCCGAAGAGCGCCGGATCCTGATGGAAGACCTGCGCGAGGCATTGGCCAACGACGCGCTCGATCTTCACTATCAGCCAGTCGTGCGTGTCGAGGACAATATGGTGATCGGCTTCGAGGCGCTGATGCGCTGGGACCATCCCGAGCGTGGCCCGGTCAGCCCGGCCCTGTTCATCCCGATTGCCGAGGAATCGAACCTCATTATCCAGCTTGGCGAGTGGGCATTGCACCGGGCCTGCCGCGAGGCGGCGCAGATGCCCAAGTCGATTACCATCTCGGTCAA
Organism: Novosphingobium sp. Chol11; assembly: GCA_945906005.1. Taxonomy (GTDB): domain Bacteria; phylum Pseudomonadota; class Alphaproteobacteria; order Sphingomonadales; family Sphingomonadaceae; genus Novosphingobium. The sequence goes on from CAMDQY010000086.1 coordinate 5,772, forward strand.
CGTTTCAGCGCTCCAGTTCACAGATCCAACCTTTCCCGAAACGGTCTCGGGCCTGGAACCCGAGCGGCTCGAACTAGAGCTGACCGAGAGCGTGTTCATGGGCGACAGCGAAAGCATCGACTTTACCTTCAGGGCGCTCAAGGATCTTGGGGTGCGGCTCGCGCTCGACGATTTCGGCACCGGCTATTCCTCGCTCAGCTACCTGCGCTCGGCACCGTTCGACAAGCTCAAGGTCGACAAGAGCTTCGTCGATACCTGTACGCAGAAAGATCTCAACAGCGCCAAGATCATCGCCGCGATCATCGGCCTTTCGAATGCGCTGGGAATGGAAGTGGTTGTCGAGGGCGTCGAGACCCTCGACCAGCTCGAGGTCGTCAAGGACATGTGCGCCCGCTTCATCCAGGGCTGGATCTATTCGAAGGCAATTGCGATCGACCAGGTCAACGAGCGGCTGGCCAGCGGCGAGTTCCGTATCGAGCCTGACGGTCCCGATCATTACCGTTCGGACCGCCGCACCGTGTTCCGCCGCATTGGCATCATCCACCAAGATCACCGCTATGCCGGCGTGCTGCGCGACATTTCGCGCACCGGGGCGCGGGTCGAAGGCCTGCTCGGGGTTCCGATCGGTACGCAAATCGTGCTCGACCTCGGCAGCGGACAACTCGCGGTCAGTACGGTCAGCCGTTCACGCGACGCAATGATCTGGGTCGAGTTCGAGACGCCGCTGGTCAACGACGGTGCCGGCGGGCTGTGCACCCGTCACCGCATCTCGCCCTATGCGCTCGCGGCGGCGGGAATGCCGCTCGAATCGCTACCGGCGGGAAACTATTCGATGCAACTGATCAAGCGCGACGACGAAGGCCAGCGAAAGCCGCAATTCGTCGAGGTCAAGACGCCGGGGGTTTAGGGCTGCGCCGCAGCGCTTTGAGCTTGAGCTGCCTGCCCGAACCGTTCCACGAAATCGTTGAGCGGCAAGGTGAAATCGTCCTCGCGCGCGAAGTCCTTGTCGCTCATGCCCGGATCCTCATGGTCGCGGTACCAGGCTGCATATTGCCTGACCTGAGTGCTAAGCTTCTTGTAGTGCGTCGAATAGGTGCGAACCTTGATTACCGGCGCCTTACCGGTGAAATCGAACTCCATCAGCCGCATCCAGCCATCGCCGATGTTGACCGGGCGCTCGGACTTGACGCCCGCGTCCAGCGCCGTCTGTCCGCGGTCCTGATAGTCGGAGAGTACCTGATAGACTTCGTGGCCGAACATGTTCTTGTCGGTGCGCACCGCCTGTCCATGCTGGTGTCCGCACAGCAGCATGAAGATCTGGTCGTGCTGGCTCAGCAGCTTGTCCCACACCATCTGAGGCGAGTTGTCCTGCGGATCGACCAGGTGCCCGTCGATGATCTGGTTGGGTTTGCGCTCGCCTTGCGTGCTCAGATAGTCGTGCGTCGAAACGATCGTCGGCAGGCCCTTATATTTCTCGATCACCCGCGCCGCCCATTCGAGCGACGAGTTGGGCGGATCGAACTGCAATCCGATGTGCAGGAACCTGTAGCCGCCCGCCTCGAATACCTGGGCGCTGTCGGCACCGCCGTCGTTGGCTGAGACATACCAGTCCTTGCCCTTGAAGAACGGAGTATGCTCGCCGAACACGGCGCGGAAATTGCTGAGGCCGCCGGGATGGAGCACGCCGATCGTCGACATGTCCCTGGGTTCTACCTTGGTCGCCGAGGGGAATTTGGAGTCGGTCCACATCGCGTCATAGTCGTGGTTGCCTGGCACGACCGAGAACGGCACCTTGCCCATCAGAAATTCGTAGCCTTTCTTCGCCGCGGGCATCTCGACGTCGAGCACCTTCTGGGAGGGTGCGAAGATCTTGCTGAAAACCGAATTGGGATCGACCCGGAAACCGCGCATGTAGTGATCGGGATCGATAGTCATGGTCTGGTGCTGCCAGACGTCACCTAGCCCGGTGACGAAGGCGATCTCGCCGCCCTGGCTTTCGACGTTGGCCGCAAGGTATTCCATCTGATCGAAGAACATCTCGCGTGCATCGAACGGGAAATTCTCCGCCGTCTGGTGCGTGTAATCCATGTAGTTCTGGGTATCTGGCAAGGCCGCGATAGTGAACTTGCGGTCGGTCGCATCGGCGAACGCGGGAGCGCTGGCCAGCAGGGCAACGGCGAGGACAAGACGTTTGAACATTGGCGTGCTCCGTGAAGCGGTTTGGTTACGGCTGAATGACGGCGCGCTCAGATCGCGCGGACTTCGCGCAGCCAGGCGATCATTTTCTGCACTCCATCCCCTAGCTCGGTCGGGACATAGCCAAGCGCGCTCTGCGTCCTGGTGCTGGTGGAAAATGGTTCGGGGTATGTGCGTTTGGCGAGTAGCGGAATAGTCGGCCCGAATATCTCGAGCAGTTCGGGCGAATCCAGCTCGTCCTTGGTATATTCGCCGATCCGGTGATCGACCCCGGCCACCTCGCAGGCGCGGTTCATCACGGTAGCCACAGTGCCGGTCGAATCCGCGCTGCCGTGCGCAACATAACGCTTGCCCGCGTCGCCCTTTTCGAGTGCCGCGATGCATAACCAGGCGCAGTCATCCGCCGTGCTCCACGGCATCGGCAATGGCAATTGCTTGGGCATCTCGCCCGTGATCGCCTTGATGAAACGGTCGTTGAAGGTGTTGGCCCAATTGGCCTTTTCCACGCAGATCGAAGGTCCATAGATCGCGCCGGGAACCATGAAGCGGATGTCCTGTCCTTCGCGGACGCGGCCCATGCCTTCGAGATAGGCGAGCCGCTTGGTCACGGTATAGACGTCCATGAAGGCGCAGGTCAGATCGAGCGCGCTCTCCTCGCTGAAGGTCTTGCTGCTGTCGAAGAAGGTGGTGGTCAGCACCTGCACGACCGGCACGTTGCCTGCCTCGGCCGCAGCCGAAAGCAGGTTCATCGTGCCCCCCACGTTGGTAGCATAGCCTTCTTCCCAGCTTGCGCCGGGGCGGCCAAGCATCGCGCCCGAATGGATAATTCCGTCCGCACCCTCGATAGCCCGCGACAGGCTGGCGCGATCCTTGAGATCGCCGGGCACAATCTCGACACCGGCATCGCGCAGGGCGAGCGCATCAGAATTGTCCATATCGCGCACGCTGGCGCGCACCGCATACCCCTTGGCGAGGAGCTGAGTACACAGGTTCGCGCCGAGAATGCCGGTCGCACCGGTAACGTAGATTGTCTTCATTTCAGTATTTCTCTCCCTGTCCCCGTTGAGGGCGATGTTCTTGTCTATTCCGCCGCGAGCGCAATATCGTCCGGGTCCTGGCGGAACACGATCGCTTCGTGATGGGTATCGACTTCCGCGATAGGCGGAACACCGAAATGCGCGCGCGCCTCGACGGGCGTCATGTGGAACACCTCTTCCCACTTCATGAACCAGAACGGCGGTGAGGCAAGGCCGACCGCGATCCCCTGTTCGAGGCAGCGCAACGTCGGCACCAGCGTCTCGGGATAATGGATCATCGAGCGCGTCACCATGCGCAGGCCCGCGAAGGCCTGGTAGGGATTGACTGCGCCGGCAAGTTCCGGGCTGAGGTGGCGCGACTGGTTCGCGACCCTCCCGAAGGTGATCGCCACTTCGCCCAGCGAGTTGAACTGGCCGCCAGTCAGGATGTGTTCGAAATCGTGGCTCTGGCGGCCGCGGATCTTCCAGTATTCCATCGTCGTCATTTTCTGCGGCAGGTCATTGCCGACGCCCAGCGTCAGGTCGAAGCCGTGCTCGCGGATCTGGTAGCCGATCATGCCGCCCACCGTTCCGGGTGCATATTGGTTGAAGTGCTCGTTGTCGTAGGTCGAGACGAAGCCCTCACTAACCCATGCGTCGAATTCGGGATTGATGCGACGTTCTTCCTCGAGCAGTTCAGCGACGCGGGCCGCCGGCACGACCTCTTCAAATGCTTTCGAAAGGCCGAGCGTGTGGTCTGCCTCCACCGGGAAATCCGGCCCGTTCTTGCGCAGCAGCCAGATCGGCAGGACTTCGCGGATAATCGGATGGTTCAGCCATTCCGACGTGCTCTTCATCAGGCTGCTCGTCGGCTGTTCGAGCCGGATGTTCTTGCCGAGGTAGGCGTCGAGCGCCTTGCGCTCCTCATCGGCTTTTCGCCGTGCTTCGGTATCGGGCATGTCGTTCTCTCCCAAGCGGCTCGCTTGTGCGCTTGTGTTGCTCCTTCCAAGCCCGCCCAAAGTCAAGGTGAGATCGCGGGCTTCGCATTGGCGCAAGTATGGGTTACGCATTGCCGGGACTCGCGAGGCCGATAGCGGCCCGCAGCATGGAGAGGGGCTGATGAGCCAATCGGGATATACGCGCCGCACTGCGCTCGTTGCGGGCAGCGCGGCCGCCACGGCAGCGCTCGTTCCCGGTCTGGCCGGTGCGGCGAGCAGCAAGAAAAAGGGCATAGGAGCAAGCATGACCGATTTGACCGGCGGGCGCGATCCCGCATTCGAATACTTCATCACCGAGAAGCAGACCGAGCCGGGGATGCAGGAAGGCTTCAACTGGTGGCTGTGGGACGATCAAGGCCGCTTCGGTTTTCCGCGCTGCGCGGTCGAATCCTTTGCGCCTGACTGGGACCACCCGCACATCGAACTGGGTTTCGTGACGCCTGAAGGCCGGGTGATGCGCCAGAACGTCGCAGCTCCCCGGCACAAGGAAACGGGCGCGGACGGCAAGGCCTCGCATTATGGAACCGGCGGGCTGTGGTTCGAGGTGGTCGAGCCGTTCAAGCATTACAAATCCGGCTTTTCCGGCGCGGTCATGACTGGCGCCTGGGATGAGATGCTGGTGCCTGGGTATACCTCCCAGAAGCTCGCGCCGATGCGTTTCGAGATCGAGGCGTGGCCAGTGGTGCCGCCATTTATCCAAGGCACATTGTCGCCCGAAGCCAGGGAACGCATGGCCAAGGGCGGCGAGGCGCTCGCGATGGGCGGCGACCGGCTGGAGCAGCTCTGCCGGGTCAAGGGCGTCATT
>CAMDQY010000087.1 GCA_945906005.1 Novosphingobium sp. Chol11
GCCTGGAACGGGCCGATAAGCTGGCCGTACTGCTGGCGCGTGTTGAGATAGTCGCGCGTGAGGTCGAATGCGGTCTGCATCACGCCCACCGCCTCGGCGCTTTCGACAACATGCTCGCAATCGATAGCGAATTCGATGGCCGAGAGCGCATCTTGGGCGATCAGCGTGGCCTCCGTGCTTTCCAGCACCAGATCGCCAGCCGGGCGCATGTCGAACAACAGGTATTCGCGCAGCCTCGCCGCATCGGCGGCCAGTTCGAACAGAGCGATGCTGCCATTGTCGGTCTTTGCAGAAACGAGAAAGCCCGTCGCCAAGGGCGCGCCCAAAATCGCGGTCTTGGTGCCGGTCAGCACCCAGCCTCCGCCCGAACGCTCGGCCCGCGTCTCGACCCATGACGGATCGCCGCCCTGCCCCGCCTCGACATGAGCGACGAGGGGTATTTCCTCGCCTGACGCCACAGCCTCGGCCCTCTCGGGCGCGAGCGCGAGCAGCAGCTGCGTGGCTGTCACCGCAACCCCGACATAGGGCGCCTTGACCAGTCCCTTGCCCAGTTCTTCGGCGATGATCGCGTTGTCGTAAACATCGCCGCCCAGCCCGCCCGCATCCTCGGGTAGCGCCACCATCAGCCAGCCGAGCTCGGCAAATTGCGCCCACTGCGCAGACATGTCGGCATCGGCTTTCGCTTCCTGCTCGACCCAGCGCCGCGCCGAATCGCGGAACATCACCTGCTCTTCGGTGGGGAGGACCTTCATGCCCATCGGTTCATCTCCTCAACAGGGTGCCGGCGATGATATTGCGCTGCACCTCGTTGGAGCCGCCATAGATCGTCAGCGAGCGGCGGAACATGAAGTCCGACGAGACGCCATAGGCATCGGGCCTGCCCGGCGGATCGTCTGGCGCAGAGAGGAAATAATCCTTCTCTGCGTAATAGGGCAGACCCGCTTCCTCGAGCGCCTCGATCATCAGCGCGCCGAGCCGCTGCACCAGTTCGGTGCCGCGCACCTTCAGGATCGAGGGAGTCGGCGCTGCCCCGAGAATGCCCGCTTCCTCCTCGGCGACGACACGCCACAAGGTCGCCTCGTGCGCCAGAACCTCGATTTCGAGTTGCGCGAGGCGGCGCTGGAAATGCGAATCCTCGATCAGGGGACGCCCGCGGATCTTGGTCTCGCGCGCGATCTGCTTGATGCGCTTCAACTGTCCCTTGTGGCGTTTGACCTCGGCGCTGAAGGTCCGTTCCTCGGCGAGCAGTTCCTTGGCATAGGTCCAGCCCATGTTCTCTTCGCCGACAAGATTTTCGGCCGGAACGCCCACGTTGTCGAAGAACACTTCGTTGAGCTCATGCCCGCCGTCGATCGAGATGATCGGGCGGATCGTGATGCCCGGCGACGCCAGGTCGATCAGCATGAACGAGATGCCCGCCTGCTTCTTGCCCTCCGTCGAGGTGCGGACCAGCATGAACACCCATTCCGAATAGTGCGCCTCACTGGTCCAGATCTTCTGGCCGTTGACGACATAGTGATCGCCCCCATCTGAATCTTTGGCGCGCACCGCGCGGCATTGCAGCGCGGCAAGGTCGGAGCCAGCGTTCGGTTCGGAAAAGCCCTGCGCCCAGAGCACCTCGCCCGAACGGATCTTCGGCAGGTGAAAATCCTTCTGGGCCTGTGTGCCGTAGCGGCAGATCACCGGGCCAACCAAGGTAAGGCCCTGCGGGCTGAGCGCCGGGCAGCCAGCGAGAAACACCTCCTCCTCGAAAATGTGGCGCTGCGAGATGGTCCAGCCCGGACCGCCATATTCGGCCGGCCAACCGGGCACCGACCAGCCCTTTCCGTTCAATTTCTGCGTCCAGAACACCACGTCGGGCTTATAGGGGTGGTACATCTTCTTCCACCGCGCCGCCATTTCGGGCGGCAGGTTCTGCGCGATGAAATCACGCACCAGCTGGCGGAACTCGTCGTCGGTCATTTTCGAATAGTCGGTCACGGTGGTTTCCTGCGCGCTCATGCGGTCAGCTTGAATTTCTGGACCTTGCCGGTGGGAGTCGTGGGCAGTTCATCGGTGACGATAACCTTGCGCGGCACCTTGTAGTTGGCCATGCGCTCGCGGCTCCATTCGATCAGTTCGGGCTCGGTGATCGAATGACCTTCCTTGGGCACGACATAGGCGCAGCATACTTCGCCCATACGTTCATCCGGAAGGCCGACGACGGCGACCTGGAACAGCGCCGGGTGCGCCAGCAGCATCCGTTCGACCTCGGCGGGATAGACGTTGAAGCCGCCGGTGATGAACATGTCCTTCTTGCGGTCGGTGATGGTCAGGTAGCCCTGCTCGTCCATGAACCCAATGTCGCCAGAATGGAGCCAGCCTTCGGGCGTGATCGCCTCGCGGGTAGCTTCGGGATCATCGAGATAGCCGAGCATCACGCTCATGCCGCGGATCATCACTTCGCCGGTTTCGCCGCGCGGAAGGATATTGCCCGCATCGTCCATTATCTCGACCTCGACGCCCTCGATCGCCTTGCCCACCGAGGTGGTAAGGATTTCGGTGGTGTCATTGGTGCTGGACATCGTCGCGGTACCGCAACATTCGGTCAGGCCATAGCCGCCGAGCACGTTGGGGATCTTGAGCTCGCTGCGCATCGCCTCGATCATCGACGGTGCAACCGAGCTCGCGCCGGTCACCGAAACCCGCACGCTTTCCAGCGCGTCGTCGGGCCGGTCGGGCATGGCGAGCAGCGTCTGGAACAAGGTCGGCGGACCGGGCAGGAAGGTCGCCTTCTCGCGCCTGACCTTTTCGAGCAGCACCGGCGCGTCCAGCGTCGCTTCGGGGAGCGCGGCGGCGCCCACCGCCATGCAGGCCACCCAACCCGCCTTGTATCCGGCGGAATGGAAAAACGGCCACAGCAGCTTGAAGCGGTCGCCGTGCGTCAGGCTGGTCGCCTTGGCCCACAGCCGCGCCGTCCGAACCACCTGCCCGTGGAGCGACAAGACGCCCTTGGGATCCCCGGTGGTGCCGCTGGTGAACATGATGTCGCAGATATCGTCTGCTCCCAGTGCCGCTAGCCGTCGTTCGGCCTCCTCGCGGTCGGCATCGGTCGCTGCGGCAAGAAAGCTGTCCCATTCGGCGGTGTCGAGCGCGATTACCTTGCGCATCAACGGAAGATCGAGCTTACGGACCTCGACGGCGTAGCGGAAGTCGAGAAACTCCTCGGCCGCGACTGTCATCACAGCCTTTGCCTTCTTGAGGCAGTATTCCGCTTCTCCGCCCTTGAACCGCGTGTTGAGCGGAACCAGTTCGCCCTGCGCCGCTTGCAGGCCCAGGCAGGCAACGATCCAGCCCGCACTGTTCTGTGCCCACAGACCTGCCCTTTCACCCGGTTGCAGTCCGGCGGCAATGAAGGCTGCGGCGGTGTCGATCATCCTGGCGCGCAGTTGGGCGAAGGTCAGCCAGATTTCGTTGTCGATAACCGCGACGTCGTCGGGCCACAGGCGCGCGGCATCGTCGACCAGTCCGGGAATGGTTAGTGCAGTGGTTGTCGGCGCGCTCATTTGGCCTCCGCGCGCTTGCGCATCTCGGTGATCGCGGCGCGGCACAGCATCAGATTGCGCGATTCGAAGTCGATCGCCTGGGCCAGGGTCTGGTGCAGCACGGCATTGAGATTGGCCTTTGCATAAAACATGCCCTTGGCCGGCATGCTGGCAAGCTGTCCTGCAAGCTCCAGTGTCTCGGCTTCGAGAGCATCGTCGTCGCAGATGCGGTCGATCAGGCCGAATTCGAGCGCTTCGGTCGCATCACGTTTCTTGTCGATGAAGAACAATTGCCGCGCCTTGCCCGTGCCGAGAATCTGGGTCCACAGCCAGTTGCCGCCATAGTCGCTCGACAGGCCCATGGCGATGAACGCAGAGCGGAACTTGGCCGAAGCTCCGGCAATGCGGATGTCGCAGGCTCCGGCAAGGTTGAGGCCCGCGCCCGCGCAGGCACCGTTGATCATGGCAATCACTGGCTTGGGCGCTTCATGCAGCACCAGGCTGGCCTGCGAACACTTGGCCAGCCAAGCGGCACGCTTCTCGAAACTCGACTTCGGCGGACTCGCGCTCTTGACCTGATCGTCGGCCATCTTGCCGATCGCGCGGGTATCACCGCCCGCGCAGAACACCTTGCCCGCGCCGGTCAGCACGATGCAGCGCACGTCCTCGTCTTCCGAAAGCTCACGCGCGGCGTGGGGCAGTTCGCGCATCAAGGTGCCATCGAGCGAGTTCATCGCATCGGGGCGATTGAGCACGAGCAGGGCGACACCGTTTTCGCGGCGATCGATCAGGATGGTTTCGTAAGGCATGGGAACTGGTTCAGGACTCCGCTCGCTGCGGGCCATCCTTAATTAGAGTGCACTGAATTGCAAGGCGGCGGGTCGCACATGCTCATCGCCGCTTGCTGCTCAGTTCAACTCTTTCGCCTTGTCGAGCACGAAGCCTTCGTAGCCCTTGTCGGCGACCTCCTCGGTCTCCGACTTGTATCCGGGATAACCGGCTACATAGAGCAGGAAGCGGCGCGGCTTTCCCGGAATGTTGGAGCCTAGATACCAGCTGTCGCCTTTGGTGTAGATCGTGGCGTCGGCCAGTTCGTTGCAGCGGTTGACCCATGCCTCCTGCGCTTCGGGTGTCGGCTCGATCGAGGTGTAGCCGCGCTCGTCGAGCCACGAGATCGCCTCGCAGATCCAGTCCACCTGCTGTTCGTTGGCGGTGATGACATTGGCAAGCGCCGAGCAGCTTTGCGGGCCGCCGATGATGAACATGCCAGGAAACTCGGCGACCATAATGCCGAGATAAGAGGCAGGGCCATCCTTCCATGCATCGCGCAGCACCTTGCCGCCGCGCCCCGTGATGTCCATGCGCGTGAGCGAGCCGGTCATCGCATCGAAACCGGTGGCGAAGACGATCATGTCGACCTCGATCTCGCGGCCCGATTCGAGGCGCAGCCCCTTTTCGGTGATCCGCACGATAGGATTGCTCTTCACATCGACCAGTTCGACGTTGTCCTGGTTGAAAATCTCGTAGTAATTGGTGTCGAGGATCACGCGCTTGGTGCCGAAATACTGGCTGGAAATCAGCTTTTCTACCACTGCTAGGTCTTTCACGGCATCGCGAATCCGGTCGGCGATATAGTCGCCCGCGATGGTGCTCGCCTCGATGGTCTTGAGCGTGTCGGTGAAGGCGCGCTGGAAACCATAGCCGCCATAGGCCCAGGCGTTGTCGAAGATTTCCTTTCGTTCCTCGGGCGTGACATCGAAGATCGACTTGTTGCCGGGAACCAGCGGCGGATCGCTCGGCAGGCTCTGGTAGAAGGTTGCACCGATCAGTGTCTGCCAGAACTGGCGCAGTTCGGGATAGCGCGCCTTGATCTCTTCCTGCTCGCCTTCAAGCAGCGGTCGGTTGCGCGCCGGGATAATGTGATGGGCAGTGCGCTGAAGCACATAGTGCTTGGCCGCGTCCTTCGAGATTTCCTGCGCGATCTGCACGCCCGACGAGCCTGTGCCGATCTGCGCGACGCGCGTGCCGGCGAACGAAACCGCGTGCTTGGGCCACATGCCGGTGTGATAGGTTTCGCCCTTGAAATCCCCGATGCCGGGGAAATCGGGGATGTTGGGCGTGGAAAGCGGGCCTGCCGCCATGATCAGCCAGCGGCAGCTATAGGTTTCTCCGCCTTCGGTGGTCACGGTCCAGCTGTCGGTATCGTCGTCATAGACCGCCGAGGAGACCCGCGTCTGAAAATCGATATCCTTGGCAAGGTCGAGCCGGTCGACCACGAACTGCGTGTATTCGAGGATTTCTGATTGAGTAGCGAAACGTTCGGTCCAGCTCCATTCCTGCTGGATCGCGTCGTCGATCGCGAGCGAATATTGCAGGCTCTCGACGTCGCAGCGCGCGCCGGGATAGCGGTTCCAGTACCAGGTGCCGCCTGCCTGGGTGCCCGCCTCGATCACCCGGACCGAATAGCCCATCCGTTCGCGCAGCCGATGCAGCGCAGCGAGACCCGCAAAGCCAGCGCCAATAACGACGACGTCGAATTCGCCAGTACGGGCGGAGCCTGCCGCCTCGCTCGAAACCATGTCCATTTCTTTCCTCGTTCCCGTATCAATCGGCCTCTGGCCGTATCGCGGCCCGCAGAGTCGCACAAGCACCTGCCGTGCCGCCTTTCGCTGCTTTCAGCGCATCAGCCAGTCGCAATCATTGACCACGCGCAAAGCGCCTTGCGCAAGATGACTCTTGCACTTCCGTAAATACAGCTATGCAATCGTCTAACCATAACCTGGCTGGAAAATCGTGGTTGCCTGTGCCAGAGTCACACGACACCCGATTCCCTTCGGGATAGCAAAACCTGTCAAACCGGAGATGAACGATGTCCGACCTGGTACTTTACGACGTGAAAGATCGCGTCGCCACGATCACTTTGAACCGGCCCGAGCGGCGCAACGCGCAGAACCCGGAACTGCTCGACCTGCTCAACGATTGCTGGGAACGTGCGGCTGCCGACGACGAGGTGCGCGTGATCCTGCTGCGCGCCGAAGGCCCGCACTTTTCTGCCGGACACGATATGTCGGGTGTGAAGGACAAGTCGCTCAGCTCGATCGCCGACACTATTGCGGATACCGGCACGCTCGCGCTGTATCGCTGGGAATCGAAGCGCTATCTTGGCTATTCGCGGCGCTGGCGCGAAATTCCCAAGCCGTCGATCGCCGCCGTACAAGGCGCCTGCATCGCGGGTGCATTGCTGCTGGTGTGGCCCTGCGACCTCATCATCGCAGCGGAAAATGCCCGTTTCTCCGATCCGGTGGTGATGATGGGCATCGGCGGCGTCGAATACCACGGCCACACCTGGGAACTGGGCGCGCGCAAGGCTAAGGAAATGCTGTTCACCGCCAAGCCGATTCTCGCCGACGAGGCAGAGCGTCGCGGCATGGTCAACAAGGTCGTGCCGCTGGAAGACCTCGACAAGGCGGCGCTCGAAATGGCGCTCGAAATCGCGCAGATGCATCCGCACGCTCTCGAAATGGCGAAGCGCGTCGTCAATCAGACGCTCGACATCCAGGGCCAGTATGCCGCGATCCAGTCATGCTTCGACATTCATCACCTTGGCCACAACTCTGCCTATGTGCAATCCGGCAGCTTCGTGCTGGTCGATCACACTGCGGTGAAGGCGGCGGGCAAGGTCTGACCGAGACCGAGGAGAGGATGCACGAATGAGCGAAAAGACCGACCTGCTGGTCACCGAGGAGGGCGGCGCGATGACCGTCACCCTCAACCGGCCCGACCGGCTCAACACCCTGACCTGGCCGATGGTGGCGCGGCTCGATGAGCTGGTCAGCCAGGCCAACCGCGATCCTGGCGTCAAGGTGTTCGTGCTGGCAGGCGCGGGGCGAGGGTTCTGTGCGGGCCATGATCTTGGTGCCATGGGCGATGGCGATGCCCTTTCGGAAAAGTGGAAAGACAATCCGATCTGGTTTGAGCCCGAACAGGTCGCGGCGCGCATGATAGAGGACAGCCAGATCTTCATCAGCCTGTTCCGCATGAACAAGCCGACCATCGCGGTGATGCGCGGTCCTGCGGCGGGTAGCGGGCTGGCTCTCGCGACCGCCTGCGACTTGCGGATCGTTTCGGAGACCGCTTACTTCAAGACCTCCTACGCCACTGCCGGTCGCTGCGGCGAACCGGGCTCGGCCTACCTGCTGCAACGGCTCGTCGGACCTGCCAAGGCCCGCGAATTCATGCTTCTCGACGAGAAGATCGACGCACAGACCGCGCTTGCCTACGGGCTTGCCAACAAGGTCTTCGCCGATGACGTTCTCGATGCCGAAGCGGCCAAGATCGTGGCCAAATTTGCGAGTGGTCCGGGCATGAGCTACGCCGGGATCAAGCGCAATCTCAACGCCGCCGAGCGGTTGTCGTTCGAAGATACCGTGTCGAGCGAGGCGGCAGGCAACGCGCGCGCCTCAATGTCGCACGACGGCAAGGAAGCGGGCATGGCCTTCATGGAAAAGCGCGCTCCCGCGTTCAGGGGCTATTGACCGGAGGACGGACACGATGAGCGAACGCAAGATCAAGCAGGATGTGCGCGAGCTTCTGGAACACTATTCGGGCGCGGCGGCGCGGCTCGACATCGACGAATATCTCGAATGCTTCACCGACGACGGGGTGATGCACGGCATCCTTGAAATGTTCGGGCAAACCGGGCCGCTTGTGGGCAAGGACGCGCTGCGAGGATTCTTCGGCCAGGCATTCGATGGTCTTGAATGGCTGGTCCAGCTCAACTCGATCACCGATATCAATATCGGCGAGGATGGCGACACCGCGACCACCAGCCTTGGCGTGCAGGAGCGCGCAGGCGGCGCGAACGGCTCGATCATCATGCTGGGCCGATATGACGACAGACTCGTGCTGACAGATGACGGCTGGAAATTTACCGAACGCAGGTTGACCGTTTACAAGTTCGGGTCGGTAGCCGACGGCGGGGCGGCCTAGGCATTTGGCGCGAGGGGGCAAACCAGATAGCGATGGCGCGGCAATGTCCAGGCTGAGGAAGAGTACCGCCAGCGGAGCGGCGACGGGCGACGCCGATCGCGTCCAGCCGCGGCTCAAGATCGCCGGGCGGGTCGCTGCCGAGCTGCGCCGCGAGATCGTCACCGGCAAGCTGCGCCCCGGCGACAAGCTCCACAACGAGCGCAAGCTTCAGGAGCAGTTCGACATCTCGCGCCCGACTATGCGCGAGGCGCTGCGGATGCTCGAAGCCGAATCGCTGATTGTGGTCACGCGCGGTCAGTATGGCGGCGCGCGGGTGCGCGAACCCGATCCCACGGTGCTCGCCCGGCAGGTCGGCGCCTCGCTCCAGATGCGCGGTGCAACCCTGCGCGACGTGTGGACCGCCCGTACCCTGATCGAGCCGGGCGCGGCGCGACTGCTGGTGGAGAACCACCCGCGCGAGGCCATCGAGGCAATGCGTGCCAACATCGCCAGCGCAACCGCCGCGCTCGACGATCCGGTCGCTTATGGCCACCTCACCAACGATTTCTCGATGATCCTGACGCGGCATTGCGGCAGCCTGACGCTCGACATGCTGGCAACGCTGATTCAGGACATCGTCGAAGCCCAGCACGTCGACGTGACCGTGCGAACCTATTCCAAGACCGGCGGAAGCCGGATGCGCGAGCTCAATATCCGCAGCCGCGAGAAGCTGCTGGGGCTGGTCGAGGCAGGCGACGCTACCGGAGCGGAACGCTTCTGGCGCGAGCATCTGGAAGAAAGCGGCAAGGTGGTGTTCAGCGCCTATCAGGCGGGTATGCCGATCGACATGGTGCCAATGCCCGAGCCCGACAGCGCGAAGAAGGCGGCGGGCTAACCCGGTTTACGAACCCATCACAGGAGAACGACCCGGCCATGCGCACCGTCCATTCCGGCATTGTCGATACGCTGATCGGTTTCCGCTCTCAGCGTGTTACCCCAGCGGTCGCGGCTTTGCGCGACAGCGACAAGGCCGAGCATCACCCGCATGGCTACATGTTCAAGGAGGTGCCCGCCGAGCTTGAACAGGGCACCGAGTTCGACGCCGTGGGCGAGACACTTTCACTGATGGACCAGTTCGGCATCGAGGTCGGTCTGGTCAGCCACACCATGGAGCAGACACCGCAAGCGCTGCGCGAGCATCCCGACCGCTTCATCGGCAGTCTGGCGGTCGACGGCAATCGCGGCATGGACCAGATCCGCCAGATCGTGGCGATGCACGGCGAGGGGGCCATCCGCGCCGTCTCGACCTTCCCGGCAGGCGTCCACCCGCCGATCCCGATCAACGACAAGCTTTGGTATCCGGTCTATTCGAAATGCGTCGAGCTCGACATTCCGGTGTTCGTCGCGGTTGGTGTGCCCGGCCCGCGCGTCAAGATGATGCCGCAATGGCCGGGTTACCTCGACGAGGTCTGCTACGATTTTCCCGAATTGAAGATCGTCATGCGTCATGGCGCGGAACCGTGGGCGGACCTTGCGGTCAAGCTGATGCTGAAATGGCCCAATCTGCATTATTCGATCTCGGGTTTCGCGCCCAAGCACCTGCCAAAGGAAATCATCCACTTCGCCAACACGCGCGGACGGGAGAAGATCATCTACGCGGGCTATTTCCCGTTCGGGCTTGAGTTGGAGCGCACTTTCCGCGAGCTTGACGAGATCGGCTTCAAGGAGGAAGTCTGGCCGGACTTTTTCAGCAACAACGCCCGCCGCGTCCTTAATCTGACGTAGAACTATTGGGCGCGGGAGACGAACTTTGAAGGGTATCCTCTCCGGCCTGCGCGTCCTTGACCTTTCGCGCGGTATTGCCGGGCCGATGGCGGGCATGATGCTTGCCGACCAGGGCGCAGACGCGATCCTGATCGAGCCGCCCGGCGGCGATCCGCTTGCGCAGGTCGGTCGCTGCCGGCTCGGCTATCGCACCTGGCATCGCGGCAAGCGCACGATCCAGCTCGACCTCAAGACCGCAAAGGACCGCGAGGTCTTCCGATCGCTCGCACTCCATGCAGACGTGCTGATCGAAAGCTATCCGCTGGGCACGGGTGAGCGGCTTGGCGTGGATTACGAAGCGCTGAGCAAGGAAAATCCGCGACTGATCCATGTTTCGATCGACGGCTATCGGGAGACTTCGCACCA
>CAMDQY010000088.1 GCA_945906005.1 Novosphingobium sp. Chol11
GCCGTCGAGCACGATCCTGATCTTGTCTTCGGCCGAGAAATGCCGCCGGGTCGCCCGGCGGATGTCCTTCACCACCTGCTCCGCAGGCTTTTTGGTGCTTGAGGGTTTGGGTCTCATCTTCGTTCCTTCGTCACTACGACGAGACCCAATCTCTCCTTAAATCACAACCTCAAATCTGGGCCATAGGTGCTGACGGGGAACAGTGTATCGGAATACCCATGAGCGCGCATACCCACTCGCGCTTGCCGTTACCTGCAAGTTCAGGCCCCGCTGCTTCCGGTCCGCCGTGTAGCCCACCTTGGTTGTCGTCTCGACCTGACGCGCGGTCAGGTCAGCCATAGCGCTTCTACCCACCTTTCTACCCGCCTTTCTGTGCTCGATAATAGTGAGTCTTGCTGGAGCTTACAAGGGGCTAATGTAAGCTAACATACTGTAGCACAATGTAATAATACTGCTTAGTGGTGCTCTCTGGAGTCCACTGAGTAGGATGATTCATCCGCCACGTTTTCGATTGACTGAATTGGTCTGGTTAACGGCATCGCAATCAATCGTAATGCGTTCAAGCGACGAGGCAGCGCGACGGGAGAAACTCCCGAACTGCCGCGCGGAGCCTCCGCTTCGACGCTGCCCGAGGATGCCCCACGACTCGAGTCCGACCTGGAGCCGCGTGCGCAGCACATGCCAGTCGGGATGCGCGCAACCGTGCGGTGCAGCGTCGATGGGGCTCGTGGCCGACCATTCGCGGGGATCGAAAGCGATGTTCATGACGAGCTTTGTAGACCCGCTTTGGTCAAGGCGAGGTAAAGGCGCCCTTTACCTCCCGTTGAGGATGGTTAACTTCGCGTCACCGCACCTTCGGCTCGAAACCTGCGGGTTCACGCCAGCACGTCATGTCCCTATAGGGCTCCGGCCATGACTCGCTTCACTTCCCTTGCCGCCACTTCTAGGTCGAGCGCTGCTGCCGAGCTTTTCCAGCTTTCCGGCCTTGCTGTCGGCAAGCGGATCGTGGTCGCCATGTCTGGCGGGGTCGACAGTTCGGTGGTCGCCGCGCTCGCCGCGCAAACCGGTGCCGAGGTGATCGGCGTCACCTTGCAGCTTTACGATCATGGCGCCGCCACCGGTCGCAAGGGTGCCTGTTGCGCGGGCGACGATATTCGCGATGCGCGCGCTGTCGCGGACCGACTCGGCATCGCGCACTATGTCTTTGACCACGAGTCGCGCTTCCGCGAGGAAGTCGTCGAGGCCTTCGCTGACGATTACCTCGCCGGGAAAACCCCGATCCCGTGCATCCGCTGCAACATGGGTCCGAAATTTACTGACCTGTTGGCGATGGCCCGCAATCTGGGCGCTGACTGCCTCGCGACCGGCCACTATGTCCGCCGCATCGCCGGGCCGGGCGGTTCCGAACTGCACCGCGCGCTCGATCCGGCGCGCGATCAGAGCTATTTCCTCTACGGCACGACCGAGGCACAGCTCGATTTCCTGAGGTTCCCGCTGGGCGGTCTGCCAAAGAGCGAAACCCGCGCCTTCGCCGAGAAGTTCGGTCTTGCCGTTGCCGCCAAGCCAGACAGTCAGGACATCTGCTTCGTGCCCGATGGCGACTATGCCAAGGTGGTGAGCGCAGTCCGTCCCGAGGGCGTGCTGCCCGGCGAGATCGTCGATGCACGAACCGGCGAAGTTCTGGGCGAGCATCGCGGCGTCATCCACTATACCGTGGGCCAGCGGCGCGGCCTCGAATTGGGCGGCCTGAGCGAACCGCTCTACGTTACCGGGATCGATGCCCCGTCGCGCCGGGTATTGGTCGGCCCGCGCGCAATGCTCGCAGTCGCTTCGGCCCGGATCGTCGAGACCAACCGGATTGGCCCGATGCCCGACGGTCCACTGACCGCGAAAGTTCGCTCACTGGCCAAGCCTGTGCCGGTGACGGTGGAAGGCATGCTTGGTGACGGAGCATCGGTGTCATTGCAATTCGCCCAGCCGGAATATGGCGTCGCGCCGGGACAGGCGGCAGTGATCTATGCCGGAGAGCGCGTTGTCGGCGGCGGCTGGATCGATTCGACCGTCAGCGCTTGATTTTCTGATCCGATTTCGGATCGTTCGTCAGCGGGCGCGAATACGCAGCCCTGGCCCTTGCGATAGCTCACGGTTTCGCTGGCAACCGGGAATACTCGCGCGGTGATACTTTTTGCCTCTTCATCCTCAGACATTATCACTATCGACATACCAGGAATGAAATCGTCACTGCACGGGTCGAGCGGCCGTCCGGCGACGAAGCGGCAAGAACAGCCGATTCGCGCTCCATAGGCAGCGCCCGCTCGCGCCTGAGCTGTCAGCGGCCCCCAGAACCAGGCTAGCACAGCAAACCCGGCCAATAGAGCAAGCACGAATAACCGACGACGGCGCGGCGGCCAGCGCAGAGCCTGCGGTGTACCGGGTTGTGTCATTGCACCTGTTGCCTTCCCCTCCGCGCCCGCCCATGGAATGCGCGCCATGGCCAAGCGCTGCCTTCCCCTTATCCTGACGCTGCTGGCGCTGCCAAGCCTTGCTGCATGCGGCAACGGAGCCGACCGGCCCGAACCGCCTCCGCCGCCGAGCAATGCGTCGCTCCAGGCCATCGCTTCCGAACCGCCTATCGACAAGGTCGATCTGGCGCGCAGGATGGATCGCCTGTTCGATTCCGAAGCGGTGGGCGAGACCCGCGCGCTCCTCGTAATGCACGCGGCCGAGATGTTGGCGGAACGTTATGGCGAGGGTTATGGCCGCGACACGAAGTTCATCGGTTGGTCGATGACCAAGTGCGTGACCGGCGTGATGATTGGCCTGCTGACCAGCGACGGGCGGTTGCGGCGCGACGAAGCGGCGCCGGTCGATGCCTGGACAAGGCCGGGCGACCCGCGCGGCGAAATAACGCTTCGCCAGTTGCTCCAGATGCGAAGCGGCCTGCGTCATGCCGAAAATGCCGATCCGGTCTACCTTTCGGACCCGGCGCGGATGCTGTTCCTCGAAGGCCGCGACGACATGGCGCGCTATGCCGAAGCGCAGCCGCTCAAAGCGGAACCTGGCACTTACTCCGAGTATTCGTCTGCTTCGAGCGTGATTCTTGCAGACATCGCTGCGCGCGCGATTACGCACAGCAAGGATCCGGCACGGCGGCGACAGGCCGTCGCAAGTTTCCTGCGCACCCGCCTGTTCGACCCGGTTGGCATGGATTCGATGGTGCCCGAATTCGACGCCTCGGGCACTTTCATCGGATCGTCGATGCTGCATGGAACGGCGCGCGACTGGGGCAAGTTCGGCGAGTTCCTGCGCCACGGAGGATCGGTGCGCGGCGCACAGATCATTCCGCGCCGCTGGATCGAATTCATGCGGGCACGGTCCCCCAGGAACCCCGGCTTTGGCGCGCATCTGTGGCTTAATCGGCGCTCTCCCGACGGTAGCGCAAATCTGTTCCCCGAAGCTGCGCCGCCGTCAGTATTCGCCTGCATCGGCCACTTGGGCCAATATGTTATCGGCTCGCCCGACCAGAAGCTGACTGTCGTGCGGCTCGGCCATACTCCGAGCGAGCAGCGCGACGAACTGCGCCGCAGACTGGGCGATCTGGTTGCGCTATTTCCGAGAAACTAAAGGAAAAAGCTGCCCTCGACCACGGTCACGCAATGGCCTTCGAGCCATACCCGGTCGCCATCGAGCCGGCAGGTCAGATAGCCGCCGCGCGCGGAAGCCTGATAGGCTGTGAAGCTGTTTCGGCCCAGTCGTGCCGTCCAGAACGGGGTGAGGACAGCATGCGCCGAACCGGTGACAGGATCCTCGTCGACACCCGAACCGGGCACGAACACGCGGCTGACCACATCGGTTTCACTGCCCGGCGCGGTTGCGATAAAGCTGTCGATGCCCAGATTTGCAAGCGCAATGCAATCGGGTTGCAACGCCCTAACATCGGCTTCGCTCGCATAGAGGAACACGTTGTAAGAGTCCGGATTGCGCCAGACTTCGAGCGGTTCGGAACCGAGCGCCGCTACCGCCTCGGGAAAAGCGCCCGGTTCAGTCGGGATTGCTGGAAGCCCGACAGCGAAGCGGTCGCCGACACGCCGCACTTCGAGCACGCCTGCCTGGCGTGTCTGAAAACGCACTGCATCGCGCTCGCCATCGGCTAGCAACAGAACATATCCCGCTGCCAGTGTCGCGTGGCCGCAAAGCCGGATTTCGACCGTCGGCGTAAACCAGCGCAAATCCCAATCCGCCTGAGTGCTGGTGCTGCGAACGAGAAAAGCCGTCTCGGCGAACATGTTCTCTTCGCCGATGGCCTGGAGCACAGAATCGTCGGGCCATGCCTCCAGGATCATGACCGCCGCCTGGTTGCCGGCGAACGGGCGAGCGGCAAAGGCATCGACATGCCAGTAGGGAACCGGTTTCGGCACTGGTCAACCCGGCGAGGGCGAACCGGGCAGCACATCCTGCGCAGCGATCCCGACCTCGTCGACAAGTCCATCCGGATCGGGATGGATGAGGATCTCGACCTCGGGAAATTCCGCGTGAAGACGCCGCTCGATATCGTCCATCACCTTGTGCGCCTCGCGAACCGTCATCGCCGGATCGATCCACACGTGGAACTGGACGAAATCGCGATTGCCCGAGGTTCGAGTCCGCAGGTCATGCACACCGCGCAGGTCGGGCTGGCGCGCCATGACTTCGAGGAAACGCTCGCGCTTTTCGTCCGGCCACTCACGGTCCATCAATTGCATGATCGCCTTTTGCGAAGCCTGCCACGCATTCCAGCCCAACCAGCCGCCGATCAGCAAGCCGAACAGCGGATCGGCTCCAGCAATCCCGGCATATTGGTCGAGCCCGAGCGCCGCGATAACCCCGAGATTGAGCAGCAGGTCGGACTGGTAGTGAACATGGTCCGTTTCTATCGCGATGCTCGAAGTCCGGCGAATCACGTACCGCTGCCAGGCAAGCAGAGCGAAGGTCGCGACGATGGCGACCAGCGAAACCCCGATACCCTCGGCTGCGGCCTCAGTGCGCGAACCTGCCAGGAATTGCTCGATGCCGCGCGCAGCGATCGCCAGAGCGGAAATCGAAATCAGCACGACCTGGAACATCGCGGCGATCGCCTCCGCCTTGCCATGGCCGAAGCGATGCTTTTCGTCGTCTGGCTGCGAAGCGATCCAGACCCCCGTAAGCGTCGCCAGGCTCGCGACCAGATCGAGCAGCGTATCCGCCAGACTCCCGACCATCGCCGTCGAACCCGTGCGCCATGCCGCCCAACCCTTGAGCGCGAGCAGCAGCGCCGCCACCGCGATGCTGGCGAGCGCGGCGCTGCGGCGCAGGGTCTGCTGGTCGAGGCTCATAGGCTTTGGTCAATCATCATGGATAAAGCAACGTGCTGGTCCACCCTGCTCCGCTCTTTTCGAAGCGGTGCCTCTCGTGGAGACGGTGGAGACGGTCGATCCAGAATTCGATGGCACTCGGCACGAGGCGAAACCCGGTCCAATGCGGTGGGCGCGTCACCGGCCCTCCCGCAAACCGCGCCTCGGCAGCCTCGTAGCGTGTGACAAAGGTTGCTCGGCCATCGAGCGGGGCCGACTGGTCGGATGCCACCGCACCGAGTTGCGAATCGCGGCTGCGGCTGGCGAAATAGGCATCGGCGGTCGCCTCGTCGACCTGCTCGAGCGGACCCTCGATGCGCACCTGGCGACGCAGGCTCTTCCAGTGGAACAGCAGCGCGGCCTGTGGATTCGCGGCAATCTCGCGTCCCTTTCGGCTGTGCGCATTAGTATAGAACACGAACCCGTCCGGCCCGTGACCTTTGAGCAGCACCATGCGCACCGAAGGCCAGGCTTCGGTGCTCGCGGTGGCCAGCGCCATTGCATTGGCATCGTTCGGCTCGCTGGCTCGCGCTTCGACGAACCAGCGATCGAACACATCGATGGGGTCGCCGCCATGTAACAGTTCGATCTCGTCAGTACCGGGCACACGCAGGTTCCGCTTCAGGTTCGCATTGAGGGTTGGCAATCGCGGTTCGACGAACCGAATTTTGGTAATTCGCGCTACCCCCCTTTGGAGGGCACCGCGTCGCCCGCGCATTGACCGGAAGCAATTGGCGCACGAATACACGACTTGTCGTTGCCCCGCCAAGCTCTTAGCTAGCGGATCATGGCCAAAGATCCATATTCCATTCTTGGGGTTGCACGCGGGGCAGCCGAAAAAGACATCAAGTCGGCCTATCGCAAGCTCGCAAAGGAGCTGCATCCCGACGCCAACATGGACAATCCCAAGGCCACCGACCGCTTCAGCGAGGTGACCCACGCCTACGACTTTCTGTCCGACAAGGATAAGCGCGCCCAGTTCGATCGCGGCGAGATCGATATGGACGGCAATCCGGCCATGGGTTTCGGTATGGGCGGCGGCGGTCCGGGCGGAGGGCGCGGCGGTTTTCGCGCCGAGGGGTTCGGCGGCGGCGAGGCTGTCGACCTTGGCGACATCTTCGAAGGGCTGTTCGGCGGACGCGGCGGCATGGGTGGAGGAGCGCGCGGCGGCCAGCGAGGCCCGCGTCCACAGCCGGCACCGCGCGGCGCCAGCGTCCAGTATCGCCTGAGGGTCTCCCTGACCGACGCGGCAATCCTTGCCGACCAGCGCATCACCCTGTCCGACGGCAAGACCATCGATCTCAAGCTGCCGAAGGGAACCGAGGACGGCACCCAGATGCGGCTTTCGGGCAAGGGCGAGCATGGACCGGGCGGGGCGGGCGATGCCCTGGTGACGATCCAGATCGCTCCGCACCCGTTTTTCGCGCGCGAAGGCGACGACCTCCGGCTCGAATTGCCGGTGACGCTCGACGAGGCGCTGCATGGCGCCAAGGTCAAGGTTCCGACAGCTGAGGGCGCGGTCATGCTGTCCGTTCCGGCCGCAACCAGTTCGGGCAAGGTGCTGCGGCTCAAGGGCAAGGGCTTCACCCGCAAGGACGGGACGCGTGGCGACCAGCTTGTGACCATTGCGATCATGCTTCCCGAGAACGACACGGATCTCGCCGCACGGCTCGAAGGCTGGCGCGACAAGCGCGCGGTTCGCGCAAGGCTGGGCGTGTAGATCGGTGCCGTTTGTTATTGGCCGTCTGCGGAGACCTGACCGGTGATCGACGACGGCGAAGATGCACCCGGCGGCGTCCTCGACCTTTCACCCGAAGCGCGGCGGCGCAGGGCCCGGTCGGTTCGCGGCAGGATCGAAAGCGAATTCCTGCGAAAGGCAGGGCCGGGCACGCGGCTTCGCATGATCGCCAAGCGGATCTGGGCGGGCGTCTATCACGACGGTTTCGTCCATGCGGGCAACTTTGCCTACATGGCGCTGCTCTCGCTGTTTCCGTTTTTCATTGCAGCTGCCGCAATCGTCTCCATCATGGGTGAGCAGAGCCAGCGCGAAGCCCTGATCGACGCCATTCTCATTGCCCTGCCGCGAGCGGTGGGTACTGCCATCGGACCGGTCGCGCGCGATGCCGTCGCCGCGCGCGAAGGCTGGCTGCTGTGGGTGGGCGGCGCCGTCGGCCTGTGGACCGCGAGCAGTCTGGTCGAGACCATCCGCGACATACTCCACCGCTCCTACGGCACCGTGCCATCACGAGCGTTCTGGCAATACCGGATCGATTCGATCGGGGTGATTTTCGGCTCGGTGATCCTGTTGCTGCTGGCGCTAGGCGCACAGGTCGCGATTACCGCGGTCGAGCATTTCCTCTACGCGTTCTTCCCGAGGCTCGACGGCGTGCTGGATGGGCTGTTCGTCTCCCGGCTGGTTTCGGCCGGAGTGCTGTTTCTGGCAACGCTGGCATTGTTCCGGGCTTTGACCCCCGGCCTCTATCAGGGGTCCGTCTATCCCAAGTGGCCGGGCCCTTTGTTCATCGCGGCCTGGTGGACCTTGTTGATCGAAGTTCTGCCCTTTGTGCTTGCCCGTTTCTTCAGTTACGACTTAACCTACGGCAGCCTTGCAGGCGTGATGATCGCGCTTTTCTTTTTCTGGCTGGTGGGCTTCGGAGTCGTTTTCGGCGCGGCGCTGAATGCCGCCTTGGCGGTCGTGCCCGAGGAAAAATTGCCGGTCGACAAAGCAGGCAGCGGCGAGCAATGAATACAGATGGATAGGTGCAAATGAGCGATTTGATGAAGGGCAAGAGAGGCCTGGTTATGGGCCTTGCCAACGAAAAGTCGCTCGCCTGGGGTATCTCGCAGCAATTGCGCCAGCACGGAGCCGAGCTGGCCTTCTCCTATCAGGGCGAAGCGCTCGAAAAGCGGGTGCGGCCACTCGCCGAAAGTCTGGGCAGCGACTTTCTTATCGAGTGCGACGTTGCCGACATGGCCGCGCTCGACAGCGCTTTCGCGCAGCTTGGCGCCAGATGGCCGACGATCGACTTCGTGGTCCACGCCATCGGCTTTTCGGACAAGAACGAGCTGCGCGGCCGGTTCGTCGATACCAGCCTCGAAAACTTCCTGATGACCATGAACATATCGGCCTACAGCCTCGTGGCCGTGGCGCAGCGCGCGGCCCGGATGATGGGCCCGGGCGGCTCGATCCTGACGCTGACCTATTACGGCGCAGAAAAGGTGGTGCCGCATTACAACGTGATGGGCGTCGCCAAGGCCGCGCTCGAATCGAGCGTGCGCTATCTTGCGAACGATCTCGGCCCCGACGGGATCAGGGTCAACGGCCTGTCCGCCGGGCCGATCAAGACGCTGGCGGCAAGCGGGATCGGCGATTTCCGCTATATCCTGCGCTGGAACGAGCTCAATTCGCCGCTCCGGCGAAACGTGACGATCGACGATGTCGGCGGCAGCGGGCTTTACCTGCTATCCGATCTGGCCAGCGGCGTGACCGGAGAGATCCTCCATGTCGATGCCGGCTATCACGTGGTCGGCATGAAGCAGGAGGACGCGCCGGACATCGCGCTCGGCTAGAGCAGCGGCTATTTGCCTGCCGCCACGCCGCCATCGACGGGCACGTTGATACCGGTTATGTTGATCGCCAGGTCAGATGCGAGGAACAGCGCGACCTGCGCCGGTTCGCTAGGGTCGATGATGCGGCCCAGCGGTTGCAGCTTGGCCATCGAATCGAGCGCCGCCTGCGACAGATCGACGCCCAGGCCGCCGATGCCGAAATTGGTGACCATCGAACCGGGGCAAACATTGTTGACGCGGATGTTCTCCGGGCCGAGCTCAAACGCCAGCCTGCGCGCGAGGTTGACGATAGCGCCCTTGGTCGCGCCATAGAGCGCGCCCCCCCAACCGATCATGCCAGCGACAGATGCGGTGTTGACGATCACCCCGCCCCCGCCCTGCTTGCGGAACTGCACGATGGCGGCCTGGCAGCCATAGAGCACGCCCTTGACGTTGATCGCGAGCAGCCGGTCGATGTCCTCGTCGGTGGCTTCGACGAAGCTCTTCATCGCGCCCTGCGGCGTCATCGGCGATGCGACCCCGGCGTTGTTGTAGATCACGTCGAGGCGTCCATAGGCCAAAACCGCCCTGGCCACCGCGGCGTCGACATCGGCGCGCTTGGTCACATCGCAGCGCACCGCCTCGGCCTCGCCGCCAGCGGCACGGATTTGCGCGACCACTGCCTCGTTCCAGTCCTCGCGGACATCGGCGCAGACGACCTTCGCGCCATTTTCGGCAAACAGCAGCGCCGCCGCCTTTCCCACGCCCGATCCAGAACCGGTGATGACCGCGCTCTTGCCGTCCAGAAGCCGTCCGTTCATTATTCTCTCCCTTGAACGATTTTGTCAGGCGCGGACCATTGCCGGGTTTTATCCGGACCGCAATGCGCAAAGAAACCGGATTGCTGACGCTGAGCCGCCCACCCTACTCGCGCCACTTTACGCCTTCTCATCGGCCCAAATCCGTCTAGCCTGCCGCTGGCCGCGCGCGGAGCGGCCGTCGATCGGGGAAATGCCGATTGATATGGCTCCCGGTTGGCAGGGGAGGGGAATAATCTTGCGGAAGCGCGTTGTGGTTTGGGGAACCGGCAATGTCGGTGCCCCGGCAATCCGGGCAGTTGTCAGCCATGCGGGGCTCGAACTTGCCGGCGTCGTGGTTTCGTCGAGCGAAAAGGAAGGGCGCGACGCGGCCGATCTTGCGGGCCTGTCCGAACGGACCGGCATCGCAGCGACGCGCGATTCATCCGCCCTGCTCGCGACCGGCGCGATCGACGCGATCGACGCGGTGGTCTATGCCGCGCTGATGGAAAACCGTTTCGAGGAAGCCTTCGGTGAAATTCTGGCGTGCCTCGCCGCCGGGGCCAGTGTGGTCACCAGCGGGCTCTATCCGCTGCAGCACGAGGCAAGCGCGCCCGAGCCGCTGCTCGACATGGTTCGCCGGGCGACAAAGCAAAGCGGTGCTTCGCTGTTCCCCGTCAGATAATTTGAGACTGTTTGCAGTTTAAAACAGGTGAGTGTTTGGGTTCATCTGTTGGGTTGATGTTAGGCCGCGAGCTTGCGCTTTTGCAAGCGCCGATGCTCGATGGTCTATCCCGCCTTTTGAGGTAGCCACCGCATGCTCAGCACTCTCCTTCTCCTCGCAGCAGTGCCGGTTGTTCCAGCCGGTGAGGTATTTACCTGCACTCCGGTGAGCGTTTGGGATGGCGATGGGCCTGTATGGTGCGCCGAAGGCCCGCATGTGCGGCTGGCGGGGGTTGCTGCCC
>CAMDQY010000089.1 GCA_945906005.1 Novosphingobium sp. Chol11
GCAATGTGCTTCTCGACAAGAGCTACGGTTCGCCCCGGATCACCAAGGACGGTGTGACAGTGGCCAAGGACATAGATCTTAGCGACAAGTTCGAAAACATGGGCGCACAGCTGATCCGCTCAGTGGCATCGAGAACCCAAGATCATGCCGGCGATGGCACGACTACTGCAACCGTGCTTGCCCAAGCGATTGTGCGCGAAGGCCTGAAGTCGGTTGCTGCCGGCATGAACCCAATGGACCTCAAACGCGGCATCGATCTTGCGGTCACCAAGGTCGTCGAGGATCTCAAGGCGCGTTCGAAGCCGGTTTCGAACAACACCGAGATTGCTCAGGTCGGGATCGTTTCGGCCAATGGCGACGAGGTGGTTGGCCAGAAGATTGCCGAGGCAATGGAGAAGGTCGGCAAGGAAGGCGTGATCACCGTCGAAGAAGCCAAGGGCATGGAGTTCGAGCTCGAGACGGTTGACGGGATGCAGTTCGACCGCGGCTATCTCTCGCCCTACTTTGTAACGGACACCCAGCGGATGGAGGTCGAGCTTCTTGACCCCTACATCCTGATCCACGAGAAGAAGCTCTCGAACCTCAAGGATCTGCTGCCGGTACTCGAGGCAGTCGCTCAGTCGGGCCGACCGCTGCTGATCATCGCCGAAGACATCGAAGGCGAGGCACTGGCCACGCTCGTGGTCAACAAGCTTCGCGGCGGGCTCAAGGTCGCGGCAGTCAAGGCGCCCGGCTTCGGCGACCGGCGCAAAGCGATGCTGGAGGATATCGCTATCCTCACAGCCAGTGAGACTGTTTCCGAGGAGCTCGGGATCAAGCTCGAGAATGTCACACTTGCAATGCTGGGTACCGCCAAGCGGGTGACGATCGACAAGGACAACACCACGATCGTCGATGGTGCCGGTGCGGCCGATGCGATCGCGAGCCGGGTCGAGGCCATTCGGCGGCAGATCGAGAACACTACTTCGGACTACGACAAGGAAAAGCTTCAAGAGCGGCTGGCGAAGTTGGCCGGAGGCGTTGCCATCATCAAGGTGGGCGGCGCTTCGGAGACTGAGGTCAAGGAACGCAAGGACCGCGTCGATGATGCACTCCATGCGACCCGCGCCGCAGTCGAGGAAGGCATCGTGCCAGGCGGCGGTACGGCACTGTTATACGCCAGCCAGGCACTCGCAGATCTGTCGGGTGCCAACGACGATCAGACCCGCGGCATCGATATCATACGACGGGCCCTCCAGGCCCCGCTGCGTCAGATTGCGCAGAATGCCGGTCACGACGGCGCGGTCGTAGTGGGCAATCTCCTGCGCGAAGCTGACCAAACGATGGGATTCAATGCCCAGACCGACAAGTACGAGAACCTCATCAT
Organism: Novosphingobium sp. Chol11; assembly: GCA_945906005.1. Classification (GTDB taxonomy): domain Bacteria; phylum Pseudomonadota; class Alphaproteobacteria; order Sphingomonadales; family Sphingomonadaceae; genus Novosphingobium. Next base: position 1,367 of record CAMDQY010000089.1, read on the forward strand.
GTCGGGCGTTATCGATCCGACCAAGGTGGTGCGTTCGGCATTGCAGGATGCTGCTTCCGTGGCAGGTCTGCTGATCACTACTGAAGCGGCGATTGCAGAGATCGTTGAAGACAGGCCGGCCATGCCATCTATGCCAGGCGGCGGAATGGGTGACATGGGCTTCTAAGCCGGGTCACTCGTCAAAATGTTGCTGCTAGTGGCACGGTATCCAAAGGCTACCGTGCCACTCTGCATTTGGACGCTGCAAATTGAGCAAGGTGCCAGAGCGAGTGTGCACCGGATGTTTTGAGATTAAGCTCGCTAGTCCGGTCAGGCGTGTCCCACGACGGCAATCAACGGATCTCCGTCCATACCGCTGGACAGGACCTCCACGGCAATGCTTCCGAAACCAGCGCGTTCCAGATACAGCTTGATGAGCGCTGCGCGCCCCTGCAGATCGAGTGAACGCCATATCGCAACTGCCTTGGTCGGAAAGCAGCGATTGGAATAGCTGACGATGAAGGGAGAGCCGGGTTTGAGAACCCGGCGCACCTGTTCGAAGACTTCGATCGGCTTTTGCAAATATTGGACACTTACGCAGCACAAGGCCGCATCGATGATATCGGACGCGGGCGTGTAGATTTGCGCTGAGAAGTGACCCGGGAGGGGCATAAGTTTCCATTGAGATTTGACCCATGTTTGAACCCGCCCCTGGCTGACCGGTCGGGGGTATCAGGAGTGATCAACATGGATTTACTGAGCGTAATTCGGCGCTGGCGTTTTCGTCAGAAGATGCCGATCCGGGAGATCGAGCGGCGCACTGGTTTGTCGCGCAATACGATCCGCAAGTACCTTCGCGCCGACACGGTGGAACCGCAGTTCAAGGGCCCCAAGCGGCCGAGCAAGCTGGACCCGTTCGCCGAGAAGCTGTCGGGTTGGCTGCGGATCGAGGCAGGCAAGTCGCGCAAGCAGAAGCGCACGGCCAAGCAGATGCACGCCGACCTCGTCGCTATGGGATATGAAGGATCCTACGGCCGGGTGGCGACGTTTGTGCGGGCGTGGAAGGCTAATCGGCAGTTTGAGCAGCAGACCAGCGGGCGCGGTACGTTCGTGCCGCTGGTGTTCGGAGCTGGCGAAGCCTTCCAGTTCGACTGGAGCGAGGACTGGGCGGTTCTGGGCGGTGAGCGCGTCAAGCTGCAGGCGGCGCATACAAAGCTGTCGCACAGCAAGGCCTTCGTCGTGCGGGCCTATCCGCTCCAGACCCACGAGATGCTGTTCGACGCCCTGACCCAGGCGTTCCGCGTGCTGGGCGGCGTTCCCCAGCGCGGGATATTCGACAACATGAAGACCGCAGTTGACCGGATCGGTGTCGGCAAGATCCGGCAGGTCAACGCCAGGTTTGCGGCGATGGCCAGCCATTACCTGTTCGAGCCGGAGTTCTGTAATCCGGCATCAGGGTGGGAGAAGGGTCAGGTCGAGAAGAACGTCCAGGATGCGCGGCGCCGACTGTGGCAGCGGCTGCCGAGCTTCCCGGATATCCATGCGCTCAACGCCTGGCTCGAGGAACAGTGCATCACGCAATGGGGTGAGATCCAGCATGGCGGCTTGCCCGGCACCGTGGCCGACGTTCATGCCGCGGAGGTGGACAGCCTGATGCCACTGGGGCGGCCCTTTGACGGTTTTGTCGAGCACACCAAGCGGGTATCGCCGATCTGCCTCGTGCACTTTGAGCGAAACCGCTACAGCGTGCCTGCCTCGTTCGCCAACCGGCCGGTCAGCGTCAGGATCTATCCCGAGAGGATCGTCGTGGCCGCCGAGGGTCAGATCCCGTGCGAGCATTCCCGGATAATCGACCGGTCTCACCACACCGGCGGGCGGACGGTCTATGACTGGCGGCATTATCTGGCGGTGATCCAGCGCAAGCCCGGAGCGCTGCGCAATGGCGCGCCGTTCACGCAGCTGCCCGACGCCTTCAAGCAGCTGCAAAGCCAGCTCCTGCGCCGCCCCGGCGGTGATCGGGAGATGGCCGAGATCCTAGCGCTGGTGCTGCAGCATGACGAGCAGGCGGTGGTTTGCGCGGTCGAACTGGCGCTTGAGGCGGGCGTTGCCACCAAGACCCACGTCCTCAACCTTCTCCGCCGTCTGACCGACGGGAAGGCACCTCCGGCATCCCCGATCGATGCGCCTTGCCCAGGAGCCTCTGGCCAATGTCGGGCGCTATGATGCCCTACGCGATGGAGGGCTGCGCCATGCGTCATGTTCCTGCCAGCGCCGCTGTCGTCGTCATGCTCAAGGCGCTGAAGATGTACGGCATGGCCCAGGCGGTCGGCGACCTCATCGAGCAAGGCGCGCCGGCCTTCGACGCGGCCGTGCCGATCGTCTCCCAGTTGCTCAAGGCCTAGGTAGCCGAACGGCAGGTTCGCTCGATCGCTACCAGATCAAGGCCGCCCGGTTCCCCGCCTACAAGGATCTGGCCGGGTTCGACTTTGCCGCCAGCGAGGTCAAAGAAGCGCTCGTCCGGCAACTCCACCGCAGCGAGTTCATCGATGGTGCCGATAATGTCGTGCTGATCGGCGGTCCCGGCACCGGCAAGAGCCACATCGCGACCGCGCTCGGCGTCCAGGCGGTCGAGCATCATCGCAAGAAGGTCCGGTTCTTTGCCACAGTCGATCTGGTCAATGCCCTCGAGCAGGAAAAGACCATGAACAAGGCGGGCCAGCTTGCCGAGCGCCTGCTGCGCCTCGACCTCATCATCCTCGACGAGCTGGGCTACCTTCCGTTCAGTCCATCAGGCGGTGCGCTCCTGTTCCATCTGCTCAGCAAACTCTATGAGCGCACCAGCGTGGTCATCGCCACCAATCTCAGCTTCAGCGAATGGGCCGAGGTGTTCGGTGATGCCAAGATGACCACCGCGCTACTCGATAGGCTCACCCACCACTGCCACATCCTTGAAACAGGGAATGACAGCTTCCGGTTCAGGGCAAGCTCCGCTGTCCCCAAATGCAGAAAGGAAAAATGACCGGCTTGACCTACGTCCCATACAGCGGGACATAACTTCCACCCGGGTCACTTCTCGATGAAAATCCCGGGTCACTTCTCAGCGCAAATCTACAGGACGGGGACTGTTCATCGCATGGCTGTAGAATGCCAGCGTGGTCTCGGTCGCAGATGCCGGGCAATAGAAGCCCGCCGCGATGAACGGCGCGGTAGCGAGTTTGTGCATTTTCGCCATCTCACGGGCCAGTTGCCGCCGAACCGACTCCCGGTCCTGCTCCGATGCAGCATGGCGCAAATCGTGCCGCCCGCGCACACGGTCCATGACGATCGCGGGCAGTTCAGGGATGAAACCGCAGAGGTGCGGCGCCTTGATTCCGCCTTCTTCGCACAGCCTGTGGATCGTGTACTCGCGCTCGAGCGTAAAGCCTGAGCCCTTGGTACTTCTCTCTCCGCGAACGTAGATCGGTCGGTCGCCGTCCGGCATCCTGACGGTTCCATACCAAGCCGGCCGCCAGCGCCCCTGCCGTTCGAGCGCGACCAGCTTGCCGCCCATGTTAGCTTCGATCCAGGCCGCGATCATATGCTGGGTGCGGTCTGCCGGATCGTGGACTCGCTCGCTCACACCGCCCGACATGGCACTCTCCACGATTCAGCTATTTCTATTGGCTTGTAGGGCTAGCGCGGATCGGCGATCAAGGGAACCATCCGGCTCCATTTTGTGGAGTTGACGCGGAGCAGGCCATGAAATTCTCGATGCAGCTTCCTGCGATGGTTGTCGAACCAGCCGGCGAGTTCCAGACCGCGCAGGCGGTGCGCGAGATTGTTACGACCATGGAAGACTGCAGCGTCGATGCCTGCTGGGTGACCGATCACCCCGCACCTGCCGCCGCCTGGCTGCGCGACGCGCGCGGCCACGATGCCATCGATCCTTTCGTCGCCCTGTCGATGGCGGCCGCATATACGACGCGGTTGAAGCTCCACATCAATCTTCTGGTGCTGCCGTACCGCAACCCGTTTCTGACCGCCAAGGCTGTCGCCAGCCTTGAGGTCATGTCGGGCAGCCGGACAATTCTGGGGGTCGGCAGCGGCTATCTCGAAGGCGAGTTTGCAGCCCTGGGCGTCGATTTTCGCAAGCGAGGCGCTCTGACCGACGAGGCGCTCGAAACAATGAAGCTCGCCTGGAGCGGTGAAGACGTCGTCAAGCAGGGGATCAATTTCGATGCCAAGGGCAATCTTGCCCGCCCTTTTCCAACACGTAGTCCCACGATCTGGGTGGGAGGTGTGGCCGACAAGTCGCTCGAGCGCGTCGTCAAGTGGGGCAATGGCTGGCTGCCGATCTTCGGTCCCAGCGACCCTGGCGAATTTCGCAAGGCCCAGAGACTGCTCAGTTCACTTGGCGATCTCAGGGCGCGGGTCGATCAGCTCAACGAAATGCTCGAGGCAGCAGGGCGCACCGATCCGGTCGATGTCTGCGTCAATTTGCCGGTTGCGATCAAGGAGACGAATGCATCGGAAGCGGAGCGTGTGATCGAGGCCGTTGAAAGCTGTCGCGAAGCAGGTGCGACCTGGGTGTTCGCGGGCCTCCCACATCCTAGTCGCAACGCATTGCTGGAGAGCCTCGCGTGGTTCGGCGAGGAAGTGATCGGCAAGACGAGATAGCTGAACGACTGGCAGCCTTTAATCGGGTGCTCGATAGTCCATCGGCATCGCGCCGAACCGCGAGTTCTGTGCGCATGATTAGGTGATCCGGGTAATCTGTGTTACAACGCTGCTGCTGACGTCGAAATTTGCGACGGACTTCGGCGAACGATGAACGCCCCGACCTCCAATTGGCCGCGGTGCGAACCTGACGACGACTTCCTTTCAACAGACGATTTGACGCACGGCTCTTCCGCATGTCGCGGTCGGGTAACCACCCGTTTCTTGAAAGGAAACACATCATGCCTATCGGCACCGTCAAGTTCTTCAATACCGACAAAGGTTATGGCTTCATTGCGCCCGACGATGGCGGCAAGGACAGTTTCGTACACATTTCCGCCGTTCAGGCTGCGGGAATGCACACGCTCGAAAACAACCAGCGCGTCTCCTATGACGTCGAGCGCGGCCAGAACGGCAAGGAATCTGCAGTCAATCTCGCTTCGGCCTGATCCAATGCACAAGGCCTGGGAGGATCGCGTTGGTGCAATCCTCCCGGCTGGTTCGGGCATCGGGAGGACGCTGAATGACATTGACCATCGAGTTCTGTGAAGCCCGGGCAAAAGAAGCCCGCGATGAAGCAGACAGCGCTTCTCTCGACAACGTTCGCGAGCGCGCTTTGCGCTCACAAGCTGCATGGCAGGCAATGGCCGATCGGGCGATTGGCATAGCCAAGACACGGGCACTGAAGTTGCTCGAGGACAAACAGGCGCTGGATCGAGAAACCCTCGAAGAGAGTCAAATGGGCAGCGACCATGGATCTGAATGAATTGCTCAGACAACATCAGATCGCGCTGATCAATGCCGAAAGCGGGCATCCGGCTGACAAGGATGAAGGTTTCCGCATGGCTCGACATTACGAAGAACGCATCGCGAGGTTGAGGTCGGACCTTGGCGTCCGACAGTACTAGCGCGGGCAATGCCCTATTTTAAAACCATAATGGGTGTCACCGGTGTCGTGTGGTTCACCCTGGTGGGAGGCGCGTTCTTCTGGAACTTTGCTCCTAGTCCCAATTTTCTCGGTCTGCCGACCAGCGCCAGCGAGAACATGGGAAGTCACGACGCCGGTTCGCTGGGCAGACGCAGGCACCTGATGCTCGTCGAAGCGACACGCGTCTATGGACAGAGCGGCGCGGACATTTTGCCCGGTGTGACGAATGGAGCCGATTTCGCCCCGGTCCCATTTCTCAACCGAGAGCTGAAACGGCAAGGTGCCAAATGGCGCGTGCGCAGCACAAACGGCCTCGATGCGGAAATTTTCGAGATTTCCTGAGGTGAGCCCAGCAGAACTCCAGACCATCGCGTCGCTGTGAAAGCGCGGACCGTCATCGTTCTTGCAGCAGTCGCTGTCCTGACCGGAGCGTGGCTTTACCAGCTTATGACAGGCACTTAGCAGACGCGATGTGTTGCCGTCATTCAGACGGTTTCATACTCGCCGCCGCGTGCGCCAAAGGTCTGCCGCGCATGAGCCTTGGCAGCGGCTGCCGTTGCGAAAACCTCGTCTTGCAAGTTGGCGGTCACGATCGGGTAGCCGAGCGAATTGTAGTGTATATCGCGGATAGTAAGTCGGTATGAGCCGTCCTGGCTTTTGCTGATGAGGAAGGGCCTGGGGTCGGAACGGCTCATGTCATGTCTCCTGTCTTGCTCTGATTTAGCGCCTCAGGCCGGGCTCTCGGGATGGTGTGGCACGAAATGGATCTGCGGGTTCAACCCAGCATTTCCATGATGATGCCTCGTAATTCGTCTCGCGTAAGGACCGGCAATTTGCGCGGCTGGGATTCGCGTCGGACGGTAGGTTGTTCGGCATCGGGCCTTTTGCCTGCGCTGAACGGCTTAGTGAGTTCTTTGTATCTGATTTTCTTCATTCGTTTCCGTGGCGAAATCATTTCGCCGATTTTCTGGTTTCAGCGTCGCTTGTTACGGACGCCTTTGTTCGGGCCGCCGCCGCCGATTTTTTCGCGGTAGACGATGCGGCCTTTCGAGAGGTCATAAGGGGTCATTTCGACAAGGACCGAATCGCCCACGATCGACCTGATGCGGAATTTGCGCATCTTGCCGGCAGTGTAGGCGATGATCCTGTGATTGTTCTGAAGGATGACGCCGAAGCGACCATCAGGCAGGATCTCATCGATCTGACCTTCGAGGGTGAGAAGTTCTTCCTTTGCCATTCGATCAATCTGCCGATCTGGAGGCGGACAGCCGCATAATGGCGCTACGCACTCTCCAGCAGCCATCCTGGCTCGCGATGGCAATGTCTATCGGGCGACCCTCAAGAGCGGTATCGTGGCTGTTCAGGAACGCCATCGCACTTTCGCGACCGCCAAGGTGCAGGAACGCCAGATTGGCGATCTCACCCTGCCGCTTTGCCTGATCGGGGTGCATTTTCGGCGATCTGGATGCCGGCCGGAAATTAAGCCGACGCGGCTTGTTTTCTGTCGGGAGAAGCGGTGCGTTCATGAACAACCGCTATCTGGCGAAGTTCTGTGCGCCTGAATTTCTTCGCGCAGGCAGACCTTGGAAAGTTTCATCGTAAGCCCCGGTATGTAAGCGGGAGCCCGATGGTCTCTCAGCCGCGAGAGCCTACATTCAAGAGTTCGCGGTGATCCCCATATGGGGATTGCATCATAGTGTGACAAGCCAATCCAACAAAGTATGTTACGGCTCCGCTCTGGATCGAGCGCTATATTTGGCTAGGCGCTGGTAGGGATCGGTTACCAAACCGGCAGCCGGTCAGGGAGAGAGCATGCCAGCAGAATTGTTCACCGCCGAACCGCTCAGCGCACCCGACGCGATCCTGCGGGTGCTGGAAGAGGCGGGCATCGATACGATTTTCGGCGTGCCCGGCGGCCACACCGGGCACATCTTCAATGCGGCTGAAAGCCACCAGAACACGATCCGCACCGTTCTCGCTCGGCAGGAATCGCTCGCCGGAGTCATGGCCGAGGTCACCGGACGCATAACCGGCAAGCCCGGAGTCATCATGGGCCAGGGAAGCTGGGTGCTCGGGCACGGCATCATCGGCACGCTCGAGGCGCACCTGTCCTGCTCGCCGATGCTGCTGCTGACCGAATTGAGCGACACTCCGGGCTGGGACCTGCACGCTCCCTATCAGGCGGGCACTGGCGACTATGGCGTCTGGGATGCGAAAAAGGCGTTCGAGGCGATCACCAAGCAGGTCTTCGTCGCGCGCGATCCATTGACCGCGGTCCATGCGACCCAGCTGGCGATCAAGCATGCCCTGTCGGGCGAGCCTGGTCCCGTGGCGGTGCTGTTTAGCCGTTCCGCGCTGCTCGGCGATCCGGTCGGTCCGGATAGCTTTCCGTTCCTCTACAAGACGAGGCATTACATGCCCCCCGCGCCGCCTCCCGCCGATCCGGCTCGCGTCGCCGCCGCAGCGCAAGCGATTGGCAAGGCCGAGCGACCGATCCTGCTCGCCGGGAACGGCGTTCGTATCGGTCGAGCGGAGGATCAGCTTCGCCGCTTCGCTGAGGCGACCGGCATCCCGGTAGTGACCACCGCAAGCGGAAAGGGCGTCATTGCTGAAAATCATCCGCTCGCGTTGGGGCCGGTCGGCACCTGGGGCGTACACGGCGCGGGAATGACTGCCGCCGATGCAGACCTCGTGATCGTCGCCGGATCGCGGCTAGGCTCCTCGGACATCGGCCGGGAAAGCCCCGCCCTGTTCGACCCGCGCCGCCAGTGCTTTGTGCAGGTCGAGATCGAGCCGCGCAATGCTTCGTGGATCGTGCCTGCCGATCACCAGCTTATCGGCAGCGTCGGCATGGTGCTCGACCAGTTGCGCGAGGCGATAGCTCCGGCCAGCGACGCTGGCGAGATGGGCATGGCGCGGGTCGCTGCGATCCGCGAGCAATACGGCCACTTCAACCATCCTTCGCGGCTCAGCCAGGCCGTGCCGATCCTGCCCCAGCGGATCATCGCGGAGATGGAAGCGGTGCTGCCAGCGGAGGCCATCGTCACCTGCGACGCCGGCGAGAACCGGATGCTGGTCAATCACCATTACATGTGCCGCACGGCGGGCGGCGTGCTCGAGCCGGCGGGCGCTGGCCCGATGGGTGTGGCGATCCCGGCAGCGCTTGCCGCACGCGTCGCCTTTCCCGACCGGCTGGCCGTCGCGGTCGTCGGTGACGGCGGCTACGCGATGAGCCTCAACGGCCTTATCACCTCGCGCGAGCAGAACATCCCGATCGTGGTGATCATATTCAACAACAGCGCGCTCGGCGCGGTGGTCCACGATACCGGTGCCTTCGGCGCGACCTTCGCGGACTTCGACTATGCAGCCATGGCGCGCGGCATCGGCTGCGAGGGCATTCGCGTGACACAACCCGAAGAAATCGGCCCTGCTTTGAGAGCCGCGCTCGCGAGCGACCGGACCACCGTCATCGATTGCGTCACCTCACCCGAGGTATCGTTTCGCGATGCGCTCGCTCCTCCGCTCGGCTCGCTTTCG
>CAMDQY010000090.1 GCA_945906005.1 Novosphingobium sp. Chol11
TCGTTCACGGCCACACGGTCACCGAGCAGGCCGAACTGCGCGATCATCGCATCGGCATCGATACAGAAGCTTTCGAATCGGGCGTGCTGACCGCGCTGTGCCTTGAAGGCACCGAACGCCGGCTGCTCCAGACCGACGAGCGCGGCGGCCGCATCGCGATCCACGAACGGCCCGCTAACTGCGCGGAAGACTTTGAACTCATGGTACCGGGGAGCCTGTAAGCCGGGTTCTGTATCCCGGCCGGTATCTGCAAGCAGACCAGTTCCGGAATGGCGACCATTCCTCTCGGCGATGCATTGCTGCACCGCTCCAGCGACCAACCCGGACGACTCGGCGCGAAACCCGCCTGCCCTGGCTTTCGCCAGGGCGCGCCGCCCCTATTCGGTCTTGCTCCGGGCGGGGTTTGCCATGCAAGCACTGTTGCCAGCGCCACGGTGCGCTCTTACCGCACCCTTTCACCCTTGCCTGTGCTCCCAACTCTCCGAAGAGAGCGGCAGCCATCGGCGGTTTGCTTTCTGTGGCACTTTCCCTTGAGCAGGAGTGCAAGCACTCCGACCCCGGCGGGCGTTACCCGCCGCCCTCGTTTCGCGGAGCCCGGACTTTCCTCGGCCTTCTTGCGAAGGACGCGGCCGCCCGGCTCCCCGGCACGCGACGTTATCTAGCACGTCCCATGTCGCGTTCCAACAACAGCTCGAACAGCAGCGCGCCGCACAGCCCGTCCACAACGCCGTCGATCCGGTCCGGGCGCCAGCGCCGCTGGAACGCGCGAACCGCCGCGCGCCCGTCTGTTATGTCATAGCCGAACCGTTCGAGCGCGAGGTGGAAGGAAGCCGGATTGTCGTAGAACAGTGCGATGCGCGGCTTCGGGATCGCCAGCGCGAGATTGAGCTGGGCCAGCCTCTCCCACTCGAACAGTTCGCCCGGATCGTCCTTGCGCGCGGGCGCAATGTCCGAATGGCCCACGACATTGGCGCGCGGAATGTCGTATCGCTCGATGATATCGGCGAGCAGCGGCATCAGGCCGATCATCTGGTCGTCTGTGAACGGCACATAGCCCCACTCGTGCCCCGGATTGACCAGTTCGATCCCCACACTGGCCGAGTTGATATCGGTGATCCCACGCCAGTACGACTTGCCCGCGTGCCAGGCGCGCCGGTCCTCGGGCACGAGGCTGGTCACAGTTCCGTCGGTGTCGATCATGTAATGGGCAGAAACCTTGGCAGCGGGATCGCACATCCGATCCAGCGCGTCGTGTGCCGTCTGCATCCCGGTATAGTGCAGAACCACCATCGTGACTGGCAGCTCGCGCTCATCGTGGTTGGGCGATTCGACCGTGCGATGGACCAGCCAGGGAGTCATCCCGCGCTAGCCGAGCGGCAGTTCCGCGCCGAGCACCAGCGCCTGCTCGTCGATCACGTGCATGACCTTGCCGCCTCGCGATACTGCCAGTTCGCGAATCATTGCCGCTGGCGCGGTCCGGCTCGACAATTCGTGGGTTTCCACCTCGCCTTCGAGCGCCCGGCCGATTTCGGGATCGAAGGCAATCCGGGTGCCGCTTGCCCGAACTACCACTTCGCTCGATGTCTCGCGCAGGTCCGCGGCGATATCGATGGTGCCGCCGCGAACCAGCGCATCGATCGCCATCAGCGCAAAATTGAGCATCACCTTGACGGCCACCTTGGGCAGCGCATCTCCCGAAAGCAGCCAGTTTACATCGATCCGCCCGTTGTTGGCAGCCAGGGCATCGACCACCGCGCGTGCATCGTCGGTCGGCACCATTTCTCCAAAGTCACCCGCCGCACCGAACGCCAGGCGGAAGAACTTGAGCTTGTCGGTCGAGATGCGGGCGCTCTGTTCGAGCAGGTCGAGGCAGCGCTGGCGCATCTGGGGATTGCGCTCATCGGCCAGCAGTTCCAGCCCGTTGGTAAGCGCGCCGACCGGGCTGAGCAGGTCGTGGCACAGGCGCGAGCAAAGCAGGCTGGCAAGATCGAGCGAGGTCATGCTGGTCATCGAGCGGCTTATTCCCTCAGGACGGATGCAAAGGCTCTAGCGCTACAACGTCCGGATTGCCAACCGTCAGGTTAGCTCATGTGCGACTGGCTCGAAGCCCTGCTCCCCGTCGCGCCAGAAAGTCACTTCATCGCCGGCTACGATGGCCCAGACCTTCCCATCGCCGCTCGAGTGCTCGCAATCGGTGGCAGATGGCACGGGATGGCCCTGGGGATGTGAATGGTAATAGCCCAGCAGTTCCGGCCCGCCGGCGCGAGCTGCCTTGTGAGCGGTAAGCAATGCCATGGGATCGATCTCGAAGCGCCGCGCAGGATCGTCAGCCACGTTGGCGGCGGGGCTCGCAGCATCGATCCGCTCGCCCTTGCCATACAACAAGCCGCAACATTCGAGCGGCGAAGCTCGCGCCGCTTCTTCGAGCAGTGTTGCAATCACGTCACTTGCCACTTCGAGGGTCATCCCCACATGCTAGCCATGTCCGGGGGGGAAAGCATCATCGAAGGCACGCTCGGCACCGAGCACGCCGGACAGCGGCTCGACAAGGCGCTGGCCGAGGAAAGCGGCCTCTCACGCCAGCGGGTGCAGGCGCTGATGGCCGAAGGACGAGTGACACTTGGTGGCAAGCCTGCCGCACAAACTTCTCTCAAGCTCGCAGGCGGAGAGCCATGGCGCATCGTGGTGCCCGAGGCCGTGCCAGCCGAGGCGCAGGCACAGGAAATCCCGCTCAGTGTCGTCTACGAGGACCAATATCTCATCGTTGTCGACAAGCCCGCAGGCCTTGTGGTCCATCCCGCTGCGGGCAATCTTGACGGCACGCTGGTCAATGCGCTGCTGCACCACTGTCGGGGCCAGCTTTCGGGGATCGGCGGGGTCGCCCGGCCCGGTATCGTCCACCGCATCGACAAGGATACGTCGGGACTGCTGGTGGTCGCCAAGACCGACGAAGCGCACCTCGGCCTTGCCGCCCAATTCGCCGATCATTCGATCGAGCGCTCCTATCGCGCCGTAGTCGCAGGCCACCCGATACCAGTTGTCGGAACGGTGACAGGCGCGATCGCCCGCTCCAGCCAAGACCGCAAGAAAATGGCGCTGGTCGAGGAAGGTCGCGGCAAGCACGCCGTCACCCATTATCGAACGCTCAAACTGCTTGGCGAGGCGGCCCTTATCGAATGTCGGCTCGAGACCGGCAGAACCCACCAGGTGCGCGTTCACATGTCGTCAATCGGTCATCCGTTATTGGGAGATCCAGTCTATGGACGCCCCTCCTCCCGCTTTCGCCCTGCCCTCGCCGCCGCGCATTTTTCGCGGCAGGCACTCCATGCGGCGGAACTTGGCTTCGTTCACCCCGTTACTAAGGAGGCGATGCGCTTTGAATGTGAAATTCCTGCCGACATGCGCGCACTGATCGACGAACTCGATCACTGAGAACAGGATTTTAGTAGCAATTTTTGCACATTTATGCTAACGCCAATGCGTGACCGCAGCTTCGGATGCTTGGAATGGGTCCGTAACCGCGATCGACACAGAAAGGACGAATTAAAACCATGACGCAACGCAACCTTCCGGCCGTGCCGTCGCTGGGCGGAGAGCAAAGCCTCAACCGGTACCTTACCAAAATCAAGAAGTTCCCTTTGCTCAAGCCCGAGCAGGAATACATGCTCGCCAAGCGCTATCAGGACCATCAGGATCCCGATGCAGCAGCGCAGTTGGTGACCAGCCACCTTCGGCTCGTCGCCAAGATCGCGATGGGTTATCGCGGCTATGGCCTTCCCGTGTCCGAGCTGATTTCCGAAGGCAACATCGGCCTGATGCAGGGCGTGAAGAAGTTCGAGCCCGATCGCGGTTTCCGCCTCGCGACTTACGCTATGTGGTGGATCAAGGCGTCGATGCAGGAATTCATCCTGCGCAGCTGGAGCCTCGTCAAGATGGGCACCACCGCCGCGCAGAAGAAGCTGTTCTTCAACCTGCGCCGCATGAAGAAAAACCTCGACGCCTACGAGGACAGCGATCTGCACCCCGACGACGTGACCAAGATCGCGACCACGCTGGGCGTGTCTGAAACTGAAGTCGTGAACATGAACCGGCGCATGATGATGGGCGGCGATGCCTCGCTCAACGTCTCGCTGCGCGAAGAAGGCGAAGGCCAGTGGCAGGACATTCTCGAGGATGATAATCCACTTCAGGACGAAGTGGTTGCCGAAGCCGAGGAAAAGTCGATGCGCCACGACCTGCTGCTCGAGGCGATGGGTTCATTGAACGAGCGTGAGCGCGACATCCTGACCGAGCGCCGCCTCACCGACGAGCCCCGGACGCTCGAAGAGCTGAGCCAGGTCTACAAGGTCAGCCGCGAGCGTGTGCGCCAGATCGAGGTGCGCGCCTTCGAGAAGCTCCAACGGGCGATGACCCGGATCGCGACGGACCGCAGGCTGCTTCCGGCCTGATCTCGCTTGCAGAACGAACAATTGACCCCGCTTCGGACCATCCGGGGCGGGGTCTTTCATTTGCCGCCAATCACGTTCAGCCGATTGCTTTCCGCCACTCTTACCAGCTAACGTCCCTGCATGGCGTTCGACTACAGGCCGAGGCCGACAGCAACAGGGTTTCCGGCACGCATGCTGCGATTGTTGACAAAAGTGGTGGTCTGGTTCCTCGCGATCAGCATCGGCATGACGCTGGTTTATCGGTTTGTGCCGGTACCGATCACCATCACCATGATCGCCGATGAGCATGGCTTTACCAAGGACTGGACGAGTCTTTCGCGGATCGACCGCAACATGGTCTCGGCAGTCATCGCCGCGGAAGACGGCAAGTTCTGCACTCACAACGGCTTCGACCAGGAAGCGATCGAGCAGGCCGCACTGCGCAACGCCCAGGGCAAGCGCATGCGCGGCGGCTCCACCATCAGCCAGCAGACCGCCAAGAACGTGTTCCTCTGGCAAGGCAGCGGCTGGGACCGCTGGGCGCGCAAGGGGCTGGAAGTTTGGTTCACCTTCCTGATCGAGACGCTGTGGGACAAGCGGCGGATCATGGAGGTCTATCTCAATGTCGCCGAGACGGGCATCGGCACCTACGGGGTCGAGGCAGGCGCACAGCGCTATTTCAACAAGTCCGCCGCGCGGCTCACCCGCGCAGAGGCAGCGCGCATGGCCGCCGCGCTGCCCAGCCCCAAGAAGCGCGGCGTCAACAACCCGCGCGGCTTTACCCGGCTCTATGGCAACACCATCGCCGCCCGGATCGGATCGGTGCGCCGCGATGGACTGGACGCCTGCCTCTATCAGTGACCATGCTGACGGGCATGTCATGTTACCACATCGCTTGATGCGCCTGTGCGCCCGTGCGAGGCACCGAACATGAGCGCAGGGCACCACCACGGACATGATCATCGCCACCATGGCCGCGATCCGCAGGCTGCCAGGGGCCGCGCCTTCGCGCTCGCGGTGCTACTTAATCTCGGCTTCACGGTTGCCGAGATCGCCGCAGGCCTCATCAGCGGCTCGATGGCACTGATTGCCGACGCCGGACACAACCTTTCCGACGTTCTCGCGCTGCTGCTCGCCTGGGCGGCGAACACGCTGACTGCTCGCCCGCCGAACGAGCGATTCACCTATGGCCTGAAAAGCTCCTCGATCCTCGCCGCGATCGCCAACGCAGCGCTGCTGTGGCTGGCACTGGGCGCGATCCTGGTCGAGACGATCCGGCGCATTTCCGATCCCGCCCCGGTCGAGGGCGGCATGATGATGCTTGTCGCCGCGCTCGGCATCGTCATCAATGGCTTTTCCGCATGGCTGTTTGCACGCGGGCGCAAGAGCGACCTCAACATGCGCGCCGCCTTCCTGCACCTGGCCGGCGATGCCGCCGTTTCGGCTGGCGTGGTGGTCGCGGGCTTCGCCGTGATGCAAACCGGCGTGGCACTTATCGACCCGGTGACATCGCTGGTGATCTGTATCGTGATCGGCTGGTCGAGCTGGGGGCTGCTCAAGGATTCTCTGCGCATGGGGCTCTTGGCGGCTCCCGAGAGCATTGACGTCAGCGAAGTCCGCGCTTTCCTTTCATCGCAGCCGGGCGTGGCTGCAGTCCACGATTTGCATGTCTGGCCGATGAGCACGACCGAGACGGCGCTGACCGCGCATCTGGTGATGCCGGGTGGCCTGCCAGGAGACAGGTTCCTGCAGGAACTCTCGCACGAACTGCATCATCGCTTCGGGATCGGCCATCCGACGGTCCAGATCGAGACGGCAGGCGGCGAGGACTGCGCGCTGGAAAGCGACGGGGTGGTCTAGAAAAGCTTCCCCATTGTCGCAAAACGGGTAGAAAAGCGCTGCTTAGGCCGCAGCCTCTTCCTGATCCTTGCCCTTCATCACCCGCACCGGCTCCTTGCGTCCGGCAACGACATCGCCGTCGACCACCACCTCGGCAATGTCCGTCTCGGTCGGCAGGTCGTACATGGTATCGAGCAGGATCGCCTCGACGATCGAGCGCAGGCCGCGCGCGCCGGTCTTGCGATCGATGGCGCGCACTGCAATCGCCTCGAGCGCGTCGTCGGTGAACTTGAGCTCGACATCCTCCAATTCGAACAGCTTGGCATACTGCTTGATGAGCGCGTTCTTCGGCTCTTTGAGGATCTTGACCAGAGCCTCGACGTCGAGGTCCTCCAGCGTCGCAATAACCGGCAGACGGCCGACGAATTCGGGAATCAGCCCGAACTTGAGAAGGTCTTCGGGTTCGGCCTTCTGAAGCAACTCGCCCACCCGGCGCTTGTCCGGATCGGCGACATGCGCGCCAAACCCGATCGAACGCTTCTGCAACCGGTCGCTGATGATTTTATCGAGACCGGCAAAGGCGCCGCCACAGATAAACAGGATGTTGGTTGTGTCGACCTGCAGGAACTCTTGCTGCGGATGCTTGCGCCCGCCCTGCGGCGGAACCGAGGCGGTGGTGCCCTCCATCAGCTTCAGCAGCGCCTGCTGCACGCCTTCGCCCGAAACATCGCGGGTGATCGAGGGGTTTTCCGCCTTGCGGCTGATCTTGTCGATTTCGTCGATATAGACGATGCCGTGCTGCGCCTTGTCGACATTGTAGTCAGACGACTGGAGCAGCTTGAGGATGATGTTCTCGACGTCCTCGCCTACATAGCCCGCTTCGGTCAACGTTGTCGCATCGGCCATGGTGAACGGCACGTCGAAGGTCTTGGCAAGCGTCTGGGCGAGCAGCGTCTTGCCCGAACCGGTCGGCCCGACGAGCAGGATGTTCGACTTCTGCAGCTCGACATCGCCTGCCTTGCCGCCGTGCTTGAGCCGCTTGTAATGGTTGTGCACCGCGACCGAGAGCACGCGCTTGGCGCGTTCCTGCCCAATCACATAGTCGCTTAGCGTCTGGCAGATATCGTGCGGCGAAGGCACGCCGCCATCTTTCTTGGCGCTGATGCCGGCCTTGGTTTCCTCGCGGATGATATCATTGCACAGCTCTACGCATTCATCACAGATGAACACCGTGGGGCCAGCGATGAGCTTGCGCACCTCGTGCTGCGATTTACCGCAGAAGCTGCAATACAGGGTGCTTTTTGCGTCAGATCCGCTCAATTTGTCATTCTCTGCTGCTGCGCCGGACGGGGGGGACTCGTCAAGAGTACCCGGCCCGTCACAATTATCAATCCTGCCTTATAGTGCCGAAATGCTTGCGCAAGGCTGAAAACGGCTCCGATCAATCGTCGGAGGCCTTGCCCTTGCTCGCTTCCTTTGCCGCTTCGCCTTCCTGCTTTTCCGCGTCGGGACGGCTCTCGAACACTTTATCGACGATGCCGAAGGCCTTTGCTTCATCTGCTTCGAGGAAGGTGTCACGGTCAAGCGCGCGTTCGATCTCCTCAAGCGTGCGACCGGTGAACTTGACGTAAAGGTCGTTCATCCGGGCGCGTATGCGCAGGATTTCCTTGGCCTGGATTTCAATGTCGGAGGCCATGCCGCGCGCCCCGCCGGAGGGCTGATGGACCATGATCCGCGCGCTGGGCAGAGCGATGCGCATGCCCGGTTCGCCGGCGGCAAGCAGGAAACTGCCCATCGAGGCGGCCTGACCGATGCACACGGTCGAAACACGAGGACGGATATATTGCATGGTGTCATAGATCGCCAGGCCTGCCGTCACCACGCCGCCCGGCGAGTTGATGTACATCGAGATGTCCTTCGACGGATTTTCCGATTCGAGGAACAGGAGCTGGGCGACGATCAGCGAGGCCATGTTGTCCTCGACCTGACCGGTCACGAAAACGATACGCTCGCGCAAAAGGCGCGAGAAGATGTCGAAGCTGCGCTCGCCCCGGCTGGTCTGCTCGACCACCATCGGCACCAGCGCGCCGGTGACAGGATCGGTAATGAAGTCACCCGGAGTAGAATATGGGTTCGCATCGTTGCGCCCGAACAGGTCGATCATGGAAATCCTCGTTTCATTGATGAGCCTATGTCGCGTGCCCCGCCGCGATGTTCAAGAGCGTTAACCCAACAAGTGCGGATTTCAGGGGACCGGCGAATTGGCACTGGCATAGTCGACCAGCAGGAGTTTGCGATAACAAGCCTCACCCCGATCATATTCCTGCACCTCGGCGAGAACTGGGCCAGCGATAAAATGCGGCGAAAGCCGCGCGGACCGGACCAACCAGCCGCATTCGTCGCCGTCTCTGCTAAGGATCTCAATCGGATCGATATCTACCACTGCCGTGACCAATCCGCCGACCGCCAGCACCTGCAAAACGGGCACCGCTCCCATCTCGATCAGCAGCATGCCGAGGAACGGGATCAGGAAAATCATATAGGAAATATCTGTGGGCAATCGCGCATATATCGCCAGCGTGATGACAACCATCGCTAGCGACAGCCGCGCGGCGAAACTGGCGCGCCACGGCAGGCCCAGGACGCCGCGCCGCCAAAGCATGGCAAGCACGCCCAGCGCGGCCAAACTAGGCAACAAGCCAAACAGCCTTGGCGGTTTGATCGCTAGTCGTGCCAGTCTTGCGGTCAGGCCTTGATCGTCGATCCATGATGCCGTCAGCCAATCGAAGCGCAGCGAACTGGCGGTCCACACCGGCAGGTAGAACAGCCCGGAAATGAAGAACAGCGCGACAAAGGCTTCGCCGAACCGCAGGTCCGGGACAAGCCGGGATCGAGACGCCAGCCAGAGGAACGCGCCAGCGTAAAACAGGAGGGGCATTCGCGTCCCGACAGCGATGGCAAGCAGCACGACGCCGGGCAGGAGGCGTCCATGGAGCACTGCGACCATGCCGCCTAGCAGGCAAACAAAGCCCAACATGTAATCCATCGACGTGACCGACTGGACCATGATCCAGGGATTTGCGAGGAACAAGGCCGCGACCAGTTTTGGCCGGGCGACCTCCAGCTTTAGCGCGAGCAGGTAGGCCAGAACCGCGCTCGCTATCGCGCAGACTGCCATGACAAGATTCGACAGCCATGCTCCGGCCAGCGAGGCGGCAAAACCTATGCTGAACTCGGCAAAGGGAAAGCCGGGCTCACGCGAAGGCACGTATTTTCCGGCGTGGACGAAATACTGCCACGTCCGCAGCATGTAATATGTGTCGGAATCGCGGCCATAGCCGAGCGGCAGTATCGCTACGACCGCTGCCAGCCAGGCAACCGCCGCCACAATCAGCCAGAGGCGATCGTTGCCGATTATCCCGCCGTGCGACCCGCTGGTCGCCAGCTTGGATAACCAGCTATGGATCATGAGCCGGAAGCGGGCTTCTTCGCTGCAGGCTTCTTGGCCGGTGCCTTGGCGGCAGCTGGCGCTTTGGCGGCGGCAGGCTTTTTCGCTGCGGGCTTGGCGAGCGTTTCAGCATCAGCCTTCTTCGCAGCGGGCTTCTTGGCAGCCGCCTTGCTCGCGGCAGGCTTGGCAGCAGCGGCAGGCTTTTCCTCGCTCGCAGCGGGCTTCTTGGCAGCCGCAGCCTTCTTCGCGGGCGCCTTCTTCGTAGGCTTGGCCGCAGCGGTATCGCTCTCCGCCTCGATCGCTGCCTGAAGCTCGTCGCGAGTCACCTCGCGGGTCGTCACTTCGGCCTGCTCGATCAGGAAATCGATGACCTTGTCCTCGTAGACCGGCGCGCGAAGCTGCGCCGCGGCCATCGGGTCGGACTGCACGAATTCGAAAAACCGCTCGCGATCCTCGGGGCGATACTGCTGCGCGGCCTGCATCATCAGCTGCTGCATTTCCTGCGCCGTAACCTGCACCGCGTTCGCTTGTCCGATTTCGGACAGCAACAGGCCAAGCCGCACCCGGCGTTCGGCGATGGAACGATAATCGCCCTTCTCGTCCTCGATTTCCTTGAGCGCGGCTGCGGGATCGTCCTCGCGTGCGGCTTCCTGCTGAAGCTGCATCCAGATCTGCTCGAATTCGGCTTCGACCA
>CAMDQY010000091.1 GCA_945906005.1 Novosphingobium sp. Chol11
ATGTTGCGCCCCGCCTGTGAAAAGGCAAGTTATGAGGAACTTGCAGCCATTGTCGAGGCGGGACTTGCCTGCCCTGCCCGTTCAATGCCCCGCCTGCGCCCCGCGTTCGAGACCGGAAAGCGCCAGTTGCTCGTCGATCTGCGCCAGCAGCCGATCGAGCCCGGCCTGCGAATCGCTTTCGGCGCGCGCGGCCAGAACGTCCTGCGTGTTGGAAGCGCGCAGCAGCCACCAGCCGTCCTGGGTGGTAACGCGAACGCCGTCGGTATCGTTGACCTCTGCGTGGCTCCCCGAAAGTCGCTGCTTCACTTCGTCGATCGCGGCGAACTTGCGGCTCTCGTCGACCTGGAAACGCAGCTCGGGCGTATTGACCATTGCCGGCATGGCACCGCGCAACTCGGTGACCGATCGGCCCATCCGCGCGCTTGCCGCGATCAGCCGCACGGCAGCGTAGAGCGCATCGTCATAGCCATAATAGTCGTCGGCGAAGAACACGTGGCCGCTCATCTCTCCGGCCAGCGGCGCGCGCGTCTCCTTCATTTTGGACTTAATCAGGCTGTGGCCGGTCTTCCACATCAGCGGCTTGCCGCCGAGCTCGGCGACACGGTCGAACAACGCGCGGCTGGCCTTCACATCGGCGATAATCGTCGCGTTAGGGAGTTTTACTAGGAGGTCTTCTGCGTAGATCATTAACAGCTGATCCCCCCATATGACGCGCCCGCGGCCATCAATGGCGCCGATCCGGTCGCCGTCGCCATCGAAAGCCACTCCGAAGTCGAGGTTCTTGTCCGCGACCAGCTTCTTCAGGTCTGCGAGGTTCGCCTCATCGGTTGGATCAGGATGGTGATTGGGGAAATGTCCGTCAACTTCAGTGTAAAGGCAGAAATGCTCGCCCGGCAGGAGCGCGACGAGGCGTTCGAGCGCTGGGCCGGCAGCGCCGTTGCCCGCGTCCCAGCCAATGCGCAGCCCGGACAATTTGGCGAGATCGATGCCCTGCAAGGCCTGGAGCATCCGGTCGATATAGGCTTGCATGACATCGCGGACCTCGACAGTGCCGCTGCCCTCAAGCCAGTCCCCGGCCACGGCCAGTGCGCCGAGCCTGAGGATGTCGGCTCCGAAGAACGGTCGGCCCTCAAATACCATCTTGAAGCCGTTATAATCGGGGGGATTGTGGCTGCCAGTTATCTGAATGCCGCCATGCACATCTTCGGCTGAGGCTTCCGCATAATAGAGCATCGGTGTCGGGCCCATGCCGACCCGCACGACATCGACCCCGCTGGCAGTAAGCCCTTCGACCAGAGGCGCCTCGAGCATTGGCGAACTGGTCCGCCCGTCGAAGCCCACCGCAACCTTGCTGCGGCCAGTACCCTGTCTGGCGCGGCGCAGCAGCGTCGCAAAGCCCCTGCCGATCGCGCGCGCATCGTCCGGCCCCAGCGTCTTTCCGATCACGCCGCGAATGTCGTATTCGCGCAGGACCGTAGGATCGAAACTGTGCGTCATCGAATTTCACTCCTGGTCTCGAGATCGTCTAGAAGAATGTCGCGCGCCTCGTTGGCATCATGGACAGCTGCGCTGGTACCGCCCCGGTCGGGATGGACCTCTCCGATCAAACGGCGATGCGCGTTCATGATGTCCTGCCGTGAAGCTCCTTGTGGCAGGTCTAACAATCCGCGCGCCCAATTGATCCTCGCCCGGTTCGAATTGCGCGCACCGAACAATTGCCACGGCCAGCGCCCGGCGATCAGCCGGCAGGCCAGGCTGGCGAGCACGACAAGCCAGAGCAGCTTGATCATTGCAGTGCGAGCGCCGCCTGCTTTGGCGCCATTGCCGTTGCGGGCAAGCGAAGGGCTGCGAGCAGGCCGCGCATTTCCTGCCTCGCGACGAGATGGCTGGTGCCAAGCTCGCCAAGTTGACCCTTGTCGAGCAGGGTGAGCCCCGAAGGAAACAGCTCGCGGTAGATCACGCGCTCGGATAGACCTTCGGCCACGCGAAAGCCCACGCGCTGCGACAGTTCCTTCAGCGCGGCCTCGATGCGGCGCATGTTGCGTGCCTCGACATATTGCAGGCGGTTGCGCACCACCACCCAGTCCAGCTCGCGGCGCTGCTGCTCGATCGTGGCGAGCGCGCGCTTCTTGCGGGCCTCCCAGATCGCCTCGGCATAGAACGACAGCTTGCGCACCTTGAAGGTCTCACCCTCGACCTGGCCGATCAGGTCGAAATCGATGAAACTGTCGTTCATCGGCGTGACAAGGGTATCGGCACGCGTGGCGGCGTGGAGCGCGAAGGGATCGTCGCGGCCGGGGGTGTCGATGATGAGGAAGTCCTGACCGTCAGAGATTTCTTCGCACATCGCATCGAAATCTTCGATGTCCGGGCCGTCGAACACGGCGAAGCGCGCACCGGGAAGCCTGACGTCTCTCCTGCGCTCGGTCTCGGCACGGTTTTCAAGGTAGCGGTATAGCGTGCGCTGGCGCTGGTCGAGGTCGATCGCCGCCACCTTTGCGCCCTGATAGGCGAGCGCGATGGCGACATGGATCGCGGTTGTCGACTTGCCGGTGCCGCCCTTTTCGTTTGCAAAGACAATACGGTGCGCGGTCACAGGCTCGCTCGATTATGGGTCAAATGGGTTGCCGCGCGGCTCGCCTGCACGCTAGTTAGGACAGGCCGGTGGCCTGTATCCGGCTGTATCGGAGGCGATGATTCCATGCAAACGATAGCGCGGCTCGATCCACTGCGCTCTGCGCTTGCCGCGCTGCGGGCGGACGGAAAGGTGGCGCTGGTGCCAACCATGGGCGCATTGCATCAGGGGCATCTGACCCTGGTGCGTGAGGCGAACAGGCTTGCCGAGCATGTCGTCGTCTCGATTTTCGTCAATCCCCGCCAGTTTGGCGCGGGCGAGGATCTCGATGCCTATCCGCGCCAGCTCGAAGCCGATTGCGCGCTGTTGCGAAAGGAAGGCGTCTCGCTGGTCTGGGCGCCCGAACCAGCGGCGATGTACCCCGCGGGCTATTCCACCAACATATCGGTTTCGGGCGTGAGCGAAGGGCTGTGCGGCGGCGACCGTCCCGGACATTTCGACGGCGTGGCGACCGTCGTGTGCAAGCTGTTCAACCAGGTCATGCCCGATCTCGCGTTGTTTGGCGAAAAGGATTGGCAGCAGCTTGCTGTGATCCGGCGCATGGCGCGCGACCTCGATCTCACCCGCCCTGCGGCACGCGAGATTATCGGCGTGCCGACGGTTCGCGAGGCGGATGGCCTGGCGATGAGCTCGCGCAACGCCTACCTTTCGGCCGATCAGCGCGCCCGCGCCGCAGCCCTGCCGCAGGCTATGCGCGAAGCGATCGCGGCGATCGAGAGCGGTGTGCCGGTCGCGCCCTCGCTCGATCTCCTGAAGGCCGCGCTGATCGAAGCCGGATTTGCCAGAATCGACTATGCTGAGCTTCGCGACGCGGAAAACCTCGCAACGCTAACCCAAATTGGCGCGCACCCTGCCCGCCTGCTGGTCGCGGCGAGGATCGGCTCTGCGCGGTTGATCGACAACATGGCTGTCGGCGGGCGAGAGGACTGAAACTCTCGCCTTCGTCATTAGCGTTTAAACAAAAGGCCGTTATGCCTCCGTTAATGGCCGGCATTGTCTGATTTGGGTCCAACAGGAGGAAACCCCCCGCGAAGAAGATCATTCTCGCACTGGCTGCTTCGGCAATCGCCATGAGCGCAGCGCCCGCAATGGCCAAGCAAGACAAGTCGTCGGCGCGCAAACAGCAGGAAAAGCGCACAATGGAAATTCCGACTTGCGGTCGCAACCTGGGCGCGATTGCACTGGTCGAGCCGGAATATCAGTGGTGGCGTGACTACAATTTGCAGAGCCCCGAAGCGGTGCTTCGCGTGTTCATCCAGAAGTCGCGCTGCTTCACCCTCGTCAATCGCGGGCGCTCGATGGACAAACACTACGAGGAGCGCGGCCTCGCCGATTCGGGCGAATTGCAGCGCGGATCGAACCTCGGCAAGCGCCAGGTGCGCGCGGCCGACTATTTCCTTGAGCCCAACATCGTCACGGCGAACAAGAACTCAGGCGGCAGCGGCCTGGGCGGGATCGTCGGAGGCTTCGGCGGCGCGGTGCTCGGCGGCCTCAAGATCAAGAAGAGCGAAGCGAGCGTCACGCTGTCGGTAGTCAACTTGCGCACGACCGAGGAGGTCGCGCTGTCGGAAGGCTATGCGCGCAAGTCCGACGTTTCCTTCGGCGGCGGCGGTGGCGGCTGGTTTGGCGGCGCCTTCGCGGGCATCGCGGGCGGCGGCTACCAGGACACCGAGATCGGACAGGTCATCGTGCTCGCCTATCTCGACAGTTACATCAAGCTCGTCGACGAAATGGGTGGCTTGCCGACCAACGCCGCTGCGGCAGCGCCGCAGGCCGAATAGCCTTCTACAGCGCTGCGCGGCGGGAATTGCGCCTGGCGACCTTTAGGTTGAGAGGTGCGCGTTAGGCTGGTAACGCCGCTCCGGTGAGCAATTGCGACATATGCGTGGTCCTCAACCGGGCGATCTGCTCGGCGCTGGACGGTGACGAGCTTGAGGCGCTTAACGCCATCGGGCGCGAACGGATGCTTGCGCCCGGAGAATCGCTGTTCTGGGAAGGCGAGGATTCAGTCATTGTCGCCAATGTCCTCGACGGGGTGCTGAAGCTTTCTTCGAATACCGAGGATGGCCGCGAACATATCGTCGGCATCGTTTATCCCTCAGATTTCATCGGTCGACCGTTTAGTGGAACCAGCAGCCATGGCATCAGCGCGCTGACCGAATCGCGGGTGTGCGTTTTCAACCGGCGCGACTTCGACAACTTCGCCGCCGCTCATCCGAAGCTGGAGCACAAGCTGCTCGAACGCACGCTGGGCGAGCTTGACCGCACGCGGCGCTGGATGCTGCTGCTGGGGCGCAAATCTTCATCGGAAAAGGTCTCATCGTTCCTGCTCGAAATTTACGAGCGGATGAACGTGCCAAAGGGATGCGAGTTCCATTTCGATGAAACCCCGGGCACGCTCGAGCTGCCATTCTCGCGCCAACAGATCGCGGATGTTCTCGGGCTAACCATCGAGACCGTCAGTCGCCAGTTCACGCGGCTGAAAGCGGCGGGTATTATCGATTTGCAGGCGCGCCGCGGAATGCGTGTGCTCGATCATGCCGCATTGGATGCGGAAGCAGGCTAGAGCATCGCGCGAAGGCGGCTGATCATCAGGAAGATTTTGGAATTGTAACGGGGCGGTCAGTCCACCCTGATGCTATCAATTGCCGCCGCGACCCAGCATGGGATCCGGATCGGCATGAGCGATCTGGCCGCCATTCATATACGGCACCGGATTGACGGCAGCGCCATCGACACGGACTTCATAGTGGAGGTGAGGCCCGATCGACCGGCCGGTCGATCCAACATAGCCAATGACGTCACCCTTGCGGACCCGCTGGCCCTCGGCAACGTTGAGGCGAGACATGTGTGCGTAGCGGGTCTGGATCTGGCCGCCGTGCTCGATGGCAACATAAAGGCCATAGGTGCTGAACCATGACGCGCGGCTGATCATGCCGTCACCGGTTGCGTAGATGGGTGTCCCGGTGGGAGCGCCAAGATCGATGCCCTTGTGGGCAGCGCGGCGACCGGTGACCGGATGCATGCGCATGCCGAAATCGCTGGTCAGGGCAATGCCGGCGAGCGGCGTGCGCGAAGGAATGGAGACTTGCTGGCCCGGCGCGCGGAAACCTGCGAGCGAGCCGGAAACGGAATTGCCCATGCTGGCCTGGCTTTGCGCCTCGGCCACGGCGGCGAGAGCGGGAACCGAGCTGCCTTCGAGCGAGCGCCAGTTGCTGAACAGTGCGCTGAAACGTTCGTCCTGCCCGCCGGAAACTGACTGGCTTGCATTCGCTTCACGCAGCGGCGCCGCGATGTCGGCATTGAAACTGCTGTTGGCGTAAGCTGCCGGGGCAAGTGCCAAAGAGGCTACTGCGGCAAGGCTTTTGGCAATCGATCGGAAGGTAATTACCAGGCTCGTACGGGCAAATCGCAAAGTCTCGTACTCTCTATTCATCGGCAGAGCGCAAGGCGCACCGAGCCGTTTTACCGCTGTGCGTCGTAGCAAATTGCTGCAACGCACGGTGGCGTGAAACTCAATTTTCGAGGTAGCCGGACCCCCCGCCTACTCGTGGGAGTATGTCTTCCAGTGTAGGAGTTACTATTCAACCTCTGCGTAGAATTCCCGCGACAAACCGGCTGCACGACGCGCTGAGTCGTTGAACGGTGGATGAACAGGGCCTGCAAAGTGCGCGTTTCTTAACATTTTCCAAAGCTGTGGCGGACTTGCATTACGCCCTTTGCACAGCGCGAAAAAGTGCTTTGCGCCCACCGCAACATGGCGAATTTCGTCGTCAAGGATTCGTTCGAGTATCCGGGCGCCGCGCATGTCGCCTGCCTCGCGGACCCGCTCGAGGATGCGCGGAGTGACATCGAGACCATGTGCTTCGAGCAGCATTGGCACCACAGCTAGCCGCGCCGCAACATCGTGGCGGGTATTGTGCGCCGCGCCCCACAGCCCATCGTGCGCGGGCAGGGCACCGTAATGGCTGCCAAGGCTGCGCAGGTGCCGGTCGAGCAGGGCGAAATGCATCGCCTCGTCCGCCGCGACCGCGAGGAAATCGCCGACGAAGCCCTGGCCCATCTCCGGACCGAACCGACCAGCCATGTCGAGCGCGAGGTCGATGGCGACGAATTCGATATGCGCGATCGAGTGGAGCAAGGCGATCCGGCCTTTCAGCGACTGGCCCCGCCCACGCCTCGGCATATGGCGCGGTTTCATCAGTTCGGGGCGCTCGGGCCGACCCGGTCGCTCGGGCATCGCTTCGGGAAAGTCAAAGGCGAGCCGTCCCAGCCGCCATTCGCGCGCCACCGCGCGGGCAGCACGAACCTTGGCATAGGCATTGCCTGCCCGCAGCGCGGCGACGATGGCCGCGCCGACCGGTTCGCCCTGCAGGTTCAAAGCGCCTTCGCTGCCTCAAGCACTTCGGCTGCGTGGCCCTTTACCTTCACCTTGTTCCAGATGCGGACGATCTTGCCGTCGCTGCCCACCAGATAGGTGGTGCGTACCATTCCCATATAGGTGCGGCCATAGTTCTGCTTTTCAGTCCAGATCCCGAGCGCATCGGACAAGCCGCTGCCTTCCGCATCGCTGGCGAGCGGCGCGGTGAGATCGTATTTGGCAATGAAGCCTAAGTGCTTCCTGGGCGGATCCTTGCTGACGCCGAGCAGCGCCACGCCTGCTTTATCGAATTCGGGCTTGAGCCCGGAGAAATCCTGGTTTTCGGTGGTGCAGCCGGGCGTGCTATCCTTGGGATAGAAGAACACGACCAGCTTCTTGCCCGCAAAGTCGGACGGCCTGACACTGCCGCCATTGGTGGTTTCCATCGCAATGTCGGGCAACGGATCGCCCACGCCGGGAATGTCGCTCATCGTTCAATCTCCAAGGTTTCGCCCAGTAGTTCAGCCCATATCGCCGCGACCAGCGCGCGCGCCTCATCGAGGGCCGCCATCAGCGCATCCCAATCGCCAAATTGGCAGGCCTTTGCAAGCACCGCCCGAGCCGCCTCGTGCGGCGGCTGGCCATCGGGCGAAAGCAGGCGAACCGTAATGATCAGGCGGCTCATCGTCTGGTAGGAATTGGCCATGGCCTCGGGAAGGAGTCCTGCCTCGATCAGCGCGGCGATCGCCTTGCCAAGATCGGGGTGAAACGCGGTCCGCTCGCGCAGTTGCAGGAAATGGACGATGAATTCGAGATCGACCAGCCCGCCGCGCATCAGCTTGACGTCGAGCGGCCCTGCGGGCTGTTTGTGCTCCGCCATTCGCGCGCGCATTTCCAGCACGTCGTCCTTCAGCATGGCCTGATCGCGGGGAGGCTGGAGCACGTCATGGACGATGCCCGCAATCTGCGAGCGCGCCGCCTGCGAGCCGTAGATAGGCCTGGCACGCGTCAGTGCCATATGCTCCCAAGTCCAGGCCTGTTCGCGCTGGTAACGCTCGAAGCTCTCCAGGCTCGCGGCCGGCGGTCCCTGCTCGCCCGAGGGGCGCAGCCGCGTATCGATCTCGTAAAGCGCACCCTCTGCCGTGGGGACGCTCAGCGCCGCGATAACCCGCTGGCACAGCCGGTTGTAGTACCGGGTTGCTCCCAGTGGGCGCGGCCCCTCGGACTCGGTGGAGTGGTCGCCGGTGAACAGGACCACCAGATCGAGATCCGAGGCATGGGTGAGCACGCCTCCGCCCAACCGCCCCAGCCCGAGGATCACCAGTTCGCTGCCCGGCACCCTGCCATGCGCCCGCTGGAACTCCGCAACCGCCGCATCGACCAGCACTTCGATGGCAGCCTCGGCCACGCGCGACAGCGCCGCGCCGACCGCCAGTGGATCGCTCGCGCCCTCCACCAGCTGCACGCCCAGCGCAAAACGCAGTTCGCCGACCTCGCGGCGCACCGTATCGAGCACCTGTTCGTAGCCGTCGGTCGCCTCGCAGCGCGAAAACCGCGCAGCCAGTTGCGCAACACTGCCGGGCAATTCGAAGGCGCTGGCGTCGATCAGCGGATCGAGCAGGTCCGCCCGCCGGGCAAGATCTTCGGCGAGCGGATCGGCCAGCGACATGATTCGCGCTAGAAGCTCCAGCAATCCCGGCCTTGCTTCCAAGAGGTGAAACAGATTGAGTGCGCTCGGCAGCTGGGTGAGCAGCTTTTCCCAGTGCAACATTGCCTGGTCGGGCTCAGGCGCATGGGCGAGCGCGTCGAGCAGGGCGGGCTTGATCGCGTCGAACGCGGCATTCGCGGCGGCGGACCTCAGCGCCTTGAACTTGCCCGATTGCCAGCCGGCAATGCGCTCGGCCAGGCCATGCGGATTGGCAAAACCCATCCGGCCCAGTTCGCCCTCAAGCTCCGGCCCCGAACCCGGCATCGGCGATGCCATCTGCGCAGCCTCGTTGGCACGCAGAAGCTCGTCGTAGCGCATGCCGACCGTGTAGCAGACCTGCCGCAATTCAGTGACCAGCGCGTCGCCGTCTGCCAGCCCGTCGAGCCGGGCGACCGCTTCGAGCGCCTCGGATTGCATGGGCAGGCTGTGGGTCTGCTGATCGCGCACCATTTGCAATCGGTGCTCGATCGTGCGCAGCCGGTCATAGCTTTCGCCCAGCAGCACTGCATCTTCGGGCGGGATCAGCCCGGCCGCAGCCAGCACATCGAGGGTTTCGCGCGTGCCGCGCAGCCGCAGCGCAGGATTGCGCCCGCCGTGGATCAACTGATGCGTCTGCGCATAGAACTCGATCTCGCGGATTCCGCCGCGCCCCTTCTTGAGGTCGAACCCCGGCCCCGGCACCTGCGATGCGCGGTTGGCCTCGCGGATGCGCGAAGTGAGCCGGGAGATTTCGGCAATTGCCCCGAAGTCGAGGCCCTTGCGCCACACGAACGGACGGATCGCGGCAAGGAACGCTTCGCCCGCCGCAATGTCGCCCGCGCAGGCGCGTGCCCGGATGAAGGCGGCACGCTCCCATGCCAGGGCAGAGCTTTCGTAGTGCGTGAGCGCGGCATCGAACGAGATCGCCAGCGGGCTGACCTCGGATGCCGGACGCAGCCGCAGGTCGACCCGGAACACATAGCCCTCGTCCGTGACGGCGGAGAGCGTCTCCACCACCCGGCGCGCGACGCGCTGCGCCGCTTCGCCCGGATCGTCGCGCTGCTGTCGCGGCAAGCGTGCCGGATCGTAGAGCAGGATCGGGTCGATGTCGGAGCTGTAATTGAGCTCCTGCGCGCCATGCTTGCCGAGCGCGAGACCGGCGAAGCCGGCCGGCTCGGCATCTGGCGCACGGCTGGCAATGGCGTCCGCAATCGCGGCATCGAGCGCGCGATCGGCAAATTGGCTCAGTTCGCGGCACACCCTGCCGACCGGAAAAGCACCGGCGAGGTCGCCAAGGCCGAGCGCAAGAGCAGTCGCCAGGCGTTCGCGGCGCAGCGCCACGCGCAGATCGCCCGCACCCTCGCCCGCTTGCCGGGCAAGCGCGAGCATTTGCTCACCGAGTCCCTCGGAGGCCAGGGCGACCATTTCGGGCAAGCGATCCATCGCGCGCGACAGGAATGGCGCGTGCGCCTGTGCCCGTTCGATCGCCGATTGCCAGTCCGCCGCCATGATCCGGTCCATGCGCCGCCCTCGGCTCGATCGCAACCCCGCCTTGATGCGGGGCGTTTCGCTGTGGCAAACACGGCGCCACAACAATAGGATCGCACCATGAAGATGTTTCTAACGCCCATCGTCCTGCTGGCGCTTTGCGCCTGCGCAACCGTTCC
>CAMDQY010000092.1 GCA_945906005.1 Novosphingobium sp. Chol11
TCTTCCGCACCACCCGCGGTTCGGGCGCGGCGGGCATCTGGCAGGTCGATCTGACCGGGCGAAACGAGCGCCGCCTGCCGACGCCGGTTGGCGCATCGGACCCAGCCTGGGGTCCGGTGCGGCCATGAACATCCAGAATCTTTTCCAGAAGGAGAATGCCATGAGCAACCTATCACACATGAAGCCCGCCCTGCTGCTGGTCGCCGGATCGCTGGCGCTATCCGCTTGCGCTTCCAAGGCACCCAAGCAGTTGCCGCCCGATCCGGTTCCAGTGACGACCAATTCTGGTTCGTCACTAGGTGCCGCTCCGGGGAGCCAGGCCGATTTCATCGCCAGAATGATGGGCGATGACACGATCTATTTCGATACCGACCGCTACAATATCGATTCGGCCGATGCCGCGGCTCTCGGCAAGCAGGCAGCGTGGCTCGGCCAGTATCCGTCCAAGCGCGTTACCATTGAAGGCCATGCCGACGAACGTGGCACCCGCGAATACAATCTGGCGCTGGGTGAGCGGCGCGCCAATGCGGCCAAGAACCACATGGCAAGCCTCGGCATCGATCCGGCGCGGATAAGCACCGTCAGTTATGGCAAGGAGAGGCCGATCGCGCTGGGTTCGGACGAAGCTGCCTGGGCGCAGAATCGGCGCGCCGTGACCGTTACGCTGGACTGATCAGTTTATTGCAAGGATCGAGGCCCCTGTCGCGGAAATGCTGACGGGGGCCGAGATTACCGATTGCGCGCGGAGCGACGCCGGCGCAAATTTGACTCGCGTCGAACCCGGGCCCAGCAGGACGAAAGCAGACATCATCAGCACTGAAAACGCCGCCGAAACTGCGAATCTGTCGCTCACGTCAGTTACCTTTGTTCGATGTGCAGGGGCCTGAAGAGCTGGCCCAATAAACTAAGTAAGGTTAATATATCCTTGCTTCGGAGATATTGCAACGCAGCAATTACAAAATTCTGCTTAATACGATGTGAACTATCGCCGGGCGGCAAACCTGTTGCATTCGCGTCGGCCGAAGGACACACGGGATTTCATGAGTACAGGGCGCCGATCAATGGACTGGGGTTTTCCCCGCTGGCGCGGCTATGGAACCGGCCAGGACGCGGTGCAGGTGCGCCTGTGCGACCGGGTCGGTTGCAGCGAGCGAGGCGATTGTCCTGCGCCCAAATCACCCAACAGCCCGGAACGCTGGTATTTCTGCCAGGCGCACGCCGGAGAATATAACCGCGGATGGGACTATTTCGCCGGGCTCGACGCCGAGGAGGCAGCCGAGCGGGAAGCGGCAGAACGGTCCGAGAGCGCCGGCTATAGCGAATCGGCGCATTATGGTTGGGCAGGATCTGGCGACGGCTCGCGCAGTAACGACGAGATGCGCGCGCTCGATCTGCTCGGGCTTGATCCAGACGCGGCGTTTGAAGACGTCAGGAAAGCGTGGCGCGCGAAAGCGAAGGAAGTCCATCCCGACGTGCGACCTGGCGATGCCGAGGCAGCAAAGGCCTTCCAGGCGCTACAGCTAGCCTACGAGGTTTTGCGCGCGGCAGAAGATCGCCGCGAGTGGAAGGGCTAAATTAGCGCCGCCACTGCCCAGACGACGGCGAGTATCAGGAACGCTCCCGCGACATCGAGCACCAGGCCCGCGCCAATCATGCTCGACAGGCGGATGCGCCCGGTCGACCAGGCAATCGCGTTCGGCCCGGTCCCGGCGGGCAGCATGAAGCCCCAGCTTGCCGCGATGGCGGCGGGCATGGCGAGCAGCAGCGGTTCCACGCCCAGCGCCGCGATCAGCGAGGCAACCACCGGAATGATGGCGCTGGCGGTCGCCACGTTGCTGGCAAATTCGGTGACCACAATGACGAGCGCGACAATGGCAAGCGCGACAACGATCAGCGGCATCGATTGAAGCGGCAGCAGCGAATGACCGAGCCACTCGGCCAGCCCGGAAGCACCCATGCCCGAGGCGAGAGCGAGGCCGCCGCCGAACATCATGATAACGCCCCAAGGCGCATTGTTGGCTTCGTGCCAGGTGAGCAGCGGCCTGCCGGTCCCGTCGGGAATCAGGAACAGCGCTAGCCCGGCTGCGACCGCGACGGTTCCGTCGGTCAGCGAATCGGTGGGCAGCAGAGGTTCGAGCAAAGGCGTCGCGAGCCACAGCACGAAGGTTGCGATCACCAGCGGGATCAGCCTGCGTTCGGGACTTGTTAGAGGGCCACCACTCGCCACGGCGAGCCGCGCCGCGCCGATGTCGACTGTATGGTTCGACAGGCGCTGGAAGCGCCCGATTATGGAGGCCGCCAGCGGAATACCCAGCAAGACCATCGGGATGCCAAAGGCGCTCCACTGCGCAAAAGTTATGCGCAGGCCCAGCATGTTGTCGAGCAGGCCGACGGCAATGGCATTGGTTGGCGATCCGACGATGGTTCCCAGCCCGCCGATCGACGCGGCAAAGGCAATGCCGATCGGCAGGGCGCCCGAAAGTCCGTCGCGATCATCTTCGGCGAGACCGCATCCGGCCATGACCGCGAGCGCCATCGGCATCATGATGAGCGCGGCCGATGTGTTCGAAATGCCCATCGACAGGATGCCGGTGGTCATCATGAAAGCCAGCAGCAGGCGCGATGCGCCGCCCTTGCTGCCTACCCGATCGAGAATGAACACCGCAAGCCGCCGGTGCAGCCCCGTCCTCTCGATGGCGATGGCGATGAACGCGCCGCCGAGAATCAGGAACAGGATCGGCGAGAAATACGACGCCGCCGTATCCTTGGCGGGCATCACCTTGGCGAACGGCAGCACTAGAAACGGCAGCAGCGCGGTGGCGGTCAGCGGGATCGCCTCGGTCATCCACCAGGC
Organism: Novosphingobium sp. Chol11; assembly: GCA_945906005.1. Classification (GTDB taxonomy): domain Bacteria; phylum Pseudomonadota; class Alphaproteobacteria; order Sphingomonadales; family Sphingomonadaceae; genus Novosphingobium. Next base: position 2,855 of record CAMDQY010000092.1, read on the forward strand.
CGCCATCCACACCACCAGCCCCGCCACAGTCCATGCCTCCTGAGGCATGCCGGCGGGGGCGGGCAGCACGAACGTCAGCCCGAATCCAACGAGGCCGGCGATCAGGCCGATACGCTGAGTTTTCATGACTGCCCCTGTTGCCCCCCGGTGCGTCGCTCTACTTTGGCGCCAGCACCATCAGCATCTGTCGGCCTTCCATGCGGGGATAGGCCTCGACCTTGGCCACTTCCTCGACATCGGTCTGCACCCGGCGCAGCAGGTTCATGCCGAGCTCCTGGTGCGACAGTTCGCGACCGCGAAACCGCAGCGTAACCTTCACTTTATCGCCGTTACCGATGAACTTGTGAACGTTGCGCATCTTCACATCGTAGTCGTGGATGTCGATGTTTGGACGCATCTTCACTTCCTTGATGTCCTGCGTCTTTTGCGTCTTGCGCTGGACGTTCGCCTTTTTCTGGGCTTCGTAGCGGAACTTGCCGACATCGAGGAACTTGCAGACTGGCGGATCGGCGGTGGGCGAGACTTCGACAAGGTCGAGACCGAGACCGTTGGCCTGTTCGATCGCCTCCTTGGTGCGCATTACGCCGATGTTTTCGCCGTTTTCATCGATGACCCGGACTTTATCGACCTGGATCATCTCATTGTATCGAGGCCCGCTCTTGACGGGCGGCGCCATCGAGCGCCGTGGTTGGGGTGTTATATGCGTTCTCCAGTGCAGTTTATGCCAAATTGCTCATTCCCGCCGGTTGGTCCAACCAGCGGTGCGCGCGTATCTACTTCGAATTGGTCCCGCGCGCAAAGCGCCATTTGCACCAGCAAGGTTAACCGGTCGATAGTTGAGTTATGGTCGCTGGCTCAGGCCGCTTCTCGCCATAATGGCAGGCGCACCATCCGGTCTTCGAGCGCGACAAGCGCGTCGACTCGCTCGGCAGGCTGCATGGCTTTGACAATCGCCGGGTCGGCAGCATTCATGCCGCCGGTAAGCGCACCGAATGATGGCAGGATTAGTCGCGACGGCCCCTCAGTGCTTTCGGCAAGAACAGCGCAAGGCCTGGCGATACGGCGACCACGCGCATTGACCGCGACCTTGGGGTGAAAATGGCCGGAAATTTCCGGGGCGTCGGGTCTGGGCGCGGCGCAGTGGCGCATCACCACCCCGCCCAGTCGCACTTCGTCGACCACGTCAAGGCCAGGCGCTTCGAACGATCCCGCGTCGTGATTGCCGACAATCCATGTCCAGCGGGTCGCCCGGGTCAGCGCATCGAGCATACCGCGCGCATGCGGCTCCAGCCTGTCGAGGCCCGAGGCGTCGTGGAAACTGTCGCCAAGTGCGAACACCCGCCGCGCGCCGGTGTGCCCGATAAGCTCGGCCAGTCGCACGAGAGTTTCGCGGCTGTCATAAGGCGGCAGCATCTGCCCGGCGCTGGCAAAAAAGCTCGCCTTTTCGAGGTGCAGGTCCGCTACCAGCAGGGCTTCCATGCGCGGCCAGTAGAGCGCGCGCGCAGAGCTGAGCGCCATCTGCTCACCGAAGAACGAAAAGGGAACCATGACCTGTCTTTGCCGCAACAGGTCTGCTTGCGCAAGATCAATGCGATGAGGTGGCGCCGGGAGAATGGGGCGGTTGCGATGCCATGACTTGCGCATTGCATTGTGTTCCTGCACCGAAGAAAGAGCAGCCATGACCGACTGGACACCCTTCACCGCCCGCGCGCAGCACTGGTTCGAAAGCCTGCGGGATTCGATCTGCGCCGAGTTCGAAGCGATCGAGTGCGAGGCAGACAGCGATGCTAGTTTCGAATATTCGCCGTGGCAACGCGCCGCCGTGGATGGCGAGGCCGGGGACACCGGCGGTGGCAGGCGAGCGGTGATCAAGGGCAAGGTGTTCGAAAAGGCGGGCGTAAATTGCTCGACCGTGCACGGCGCGCTTTCAAAGGAATTCGCCGGAACGATCAATGGTGCGTCGACTGACCAGCGCGCCTTTTCGGCAACCGGCATCAGTCTTGTCGCGCACATGGCGAACCCCCACGTTCCTGCCGTCCATATGAACACGCGCTTCCTGACCACGACAAAGGCTTGGTTCGGTGGCGGCGCGGACCTCAATCCGCCGATCCCCTATGACGAGGATACCGCTGAGTTCCACGCCGAGTTCAAGAACGCCTGCGACGCTCACGGCGCTGACTATTACGACCGCTTCAGGGCCTGGGCCGACGAATATTTCTACATTCCTCACCGCAAGGTGCATCGAGGGGTGGGCGGCATATTCTACGACCATCTTGAATGTGTGGACGAGGTCGCATGGGAAGCAAACTTCGCGTTCACCAAGGCGGTGGGCGAGTCCTTCCTCGCAGTTTTCCCGCGCATCGTGCGTCGCCGGATGGGCATGGCGTTCTCGCCCGCTGAAAAGGCACAGCAACTCGAATGGCGCGGCCGCTATGCCGAGTTCAATCTGGTTTACGACCGCGGCACTGCCTTCGGCCTCAAGACCGGCGGCAATACCGAGGCGATTCTGATGAGCCTGCCGCCCGAAGCGACCTGGACCTGAAGCAAGCAAAAAGAGGATGACGAAACATGGAAGGCATGACTGATATTGAGCGGCTGGTAGCGCTCGAGGAAATTCGGTTGCTTAAAGCACGCCGCGACCAGGCGATCGATACCAAGAATTGGGAGCTGTATCACTCGCTCCACGCACCGCACCATGTCTCGCACAACGAAGGTCTGCCGCGCTGGGAAGGACCCGACGCGATGATCGCGGGCACCAAGGCGAGCCTTGAGGGGAAAGTCAGCTCGCACCATTCGCACACGCCTGACATCGTGTTCGAATCGCCCACCAAAGCCAAGGGCATCTGGGGCATGGAAGACCTCATCTTCAACGAGAAGACCAAGGAACTGCTGCTTCATGGCTTCGGGTTCTACCACGAAGAATACGAGAAGGTGGACGGCACCTGGAAGTTCGTATGGCGCCAGCTTCGCCGCACTTTCGTCCTGACTAAGGAAGCAGGCAACCTGCCGGCGCAGACAGTAGTGCGGTGACCGACATGGACGACATCGAACGCATGGTCGCGCTGGAAGAGATATTCCGGCTCAAGGGCAGGCGCGACCGCGCGCTCGATACCAAGGACTGGGAGGGCTACATTTCGCTTCATGTGCCCGAGCATGTCTCGGAGAACGAGGGCGAGCAGCCGCGCCACGGCGCGCGCGAAAATGCCGAAGGCGTTGCGCGCATCCTCGAAGGCATTCTGACCGTTCATCACTGCCATACGCCCGAGATCACCTTCGAATCCCCGACCAGCGCGTGCGGTGTCTGGGGCATGGAAGACATACTGGTCGACGCGCAGTCCAAACGTCTGCTGCTCCACGGCTTCGGCTTCTACCATGAACGCTATGAAAAACGCGGCGATGACTGGCTGTTCTGCTGGCGCCAGCTGCGCCGCACTTTTGTGTTCGACTACCGCTAATCGCCTCTGAAGCGCGCAATTGGCGGATCAACAGTTAACTCCCGTCAATCCCGATGGTTTCCTAGATTTTAACGATCAGGTCCTAATCGTTCTCTTTGAAACGCACCAAGCCCGAATTGGCGCATATCAATTGGATTTCGCGTAGGAGCACTCCGAATGGCCCGCCTTTACATCAATCCCGGCAACACGACTTACGGGCCCGTTCCCGGCGGCGAGGTTACCGAGATTATCGGCTCAAATCAGGCAGAGCGGGTCTGGCTCGCTGCCGATGCCGATGCGATGCTCGATCCTTCTTTCGTGCGCGGTAACGCCACGATCGTGATCCTCGGACAGGCGAGCAACTCCTCTATCGCGGCGACCGTCGCGGGCATCACGATCACTTCTGCGGGCGGCGCGAGTATCCGCATTCCAGCTTTTGGCGAAGGCGGCGGTCTGAGGATCGACTTCAATAGCGGCACCTTCAATCTTGGCACCGATGACGACGGCACGACGTTCCAGCTTACCGGCACCACAGGCGTGCAGGAAATCGGAAACTCTCCCGCCGTGGTCGGTTCGGGCGGACCCGGCGGTGGCGGAACCAGCTTTTCGCTCGACGTGGGCACGCCTTCGGTTGCGCGCGCGATCGATGCCAGCACCACAAACTTCGCCTTTACCGACAATGCCGAGGCATCTTCGAACGTGCGCATCACCGGTATGACTTCGGGCGACCATATCAACGTCACCAATGCCGGCGCGACCAACCTGATCGTGATCGACGATGTGCTGCCTGATACTGGCTCGGTCAGCTCGCTGGCTGCGGCGACCAGCGCTATCGGCTTCGCTTTCATGACCTTCGCATAAGGCGCTCGCGCCTTAAATTCCGGCCTTTTGCCGGACCGCATAGATTAGATCCTCGAGGTCGCGGCGCGGCGAGGGACCATCGCCTTCCTTCGGCATGTGGCGGCCTGCGTCCGACCGGGTCCACTCGCGCACGGCCCAGCGTTCGACGACAGCCCAGCGTCCGTCCCGCTTCTCGAAATGGTCGATATAGCGGAATCCTGACGTGAAATTGCGCCGCGGATCGTCGGCGGGCGAGCCCCAGTGGACTGCATTGCCATAGGTCTCGCTTACCGCGACATCACCGGCCCCTTCGACAAAGTGGTTCCCGATGAGGTGCATGGTGCCGTCGAACTGCGACAGCCCGCCCGAAACCCATTCGACGAATTTCTCGACAGGGCCCGAAAAGCCGGTGTGATGGTCGATCCCGCCCGGATGATAGGCCGAGCGCACCAGATCCATGTCGAGCCGGTCGATTCCCCGGCAATAGCGCAGCACGCAATCGTGAATTTCCCTGCGGTCCGAGTCATTCATGACCTGTCTCCCTCCGGTAACCTCGAGCCGGGTTTACCTTTCCCATTGCATCGCAGCAAATTGATCCGCACATCCTCGGTCGAGATGTTGCGGCAATACGAACTTGTAGAGCGGGTAAAAGCCTACGACGCGGACGCCGACGAGGCGATCCTCAACCGTGCCTATGTGTTTACGGTTCAAAAGCACGGCTCCCAGAAGCGCGCATCCGGCGATCCCTATTTCAGCCATCCGATCGAAGTTGCGGGACTGATGACCGAGCTCAAGCTCGACCAGGAGACAATCGTTACCGCACTGCTTCATGATACGGTCGAGGATACGCTCGCAACTATTGAGGAAATAGAAGAAAAATTCGGAAGCGAAGTCGCCCGGCTGGTGGACGGGGTCACCAAGCTGTCAAAGATCGAGACGCTGACCGAAAACGAACGCGCGGCGGAAAACCTGCGCAAGCTGCTCCTGGCGATGAGCGAGGACATCCGCGTCCTTTTGGTCAAGCTGGCCGATCGGCTGCACAATATGCGCACGCTGCACTACATTCGCAGCCCCGAAAAGCGCCAGCGCATCGCGCGCGAGACGATGGATATCTATGCGCCCCTCGCCGAGCGCGTGGGCATGTACGAATATATGCGCGAGATGCAGCTGCTGGCTTTCGAGCAGCTTGAGCCCGAAGCCTATGCCGCTATCACCGGACGGCTGACGCAGATCCGCAACCAGGAAGGCGGACAACTCGACGCGATCGCTCTCGACATCAAGCAGGCGCTGGCCGCGGCGGGTCTCAAGATCGAGATCTGGGGGCGCGAAAAGCATCCCTATTCGATCTGGCGGAAGATGACCGAACGACACGTCACTTTCGAGCAGATCACCGACATAATGGCATTCCGAGTGCTCACCGAGAGCCCGGAAGACTGCTACAAGGCGCTGGGCGTGCTGCACCAGAATTGGCAGATGATACCGGGCCGCTTCAAGGACTACATCTCGACGCCCAAGGCCAATGGCTATCGATCGCTGCACACCGCCCTGATCTTCCAGAACTCGATGCGCGTCGAAGTGCAGATCCGCACGCGCGACATGCACCGCACCAACGAGTTCGGGTTCGCCGCGCATTGGGCCTACAAGCAGGGAGAGCGCCCCGACGGTCAGGTTGGCTGGTTGCGCGACCTCATCGAGATCGTCGACACCAGCCACGATGCCGATGAACTGCTCGAACACACCCGTCTTGCGATCTATCAGGACCGCATCTTCGCCTTCACCCCGAAGGGCGCGCTCCACCAGTTGCCCAAGGGATCGACCGCAGTCGATTTCGCTTATGCGGTACACACCGACCTCGGCAATTCGGCGGTCGGCGCGAAGATCAATGGCCGCCACATGCCCTTGCGCACCCAGCTGGCGAACGGCGACGTGGTCGAAATCATCAAGGGCAAGTCGACCGCGCCGCGCCTTGCGTGGCTGGCCTTTGTCGTGACCGGCAGGGCACGCGCTGCCATTCGCCGGTCGGTGCGCGACAAGGAGCGGCAGGAGATTGCCGCGCTCGGATCCAAGCTATTCGAGGACATTGCCGGGCGTCTGCCCGCGCGAATTGGGCGCAAGGCGATCAACGCCGCGCTGAAGCGTCTGCGTATGGAGGAGGAAGAAGACCTCATGTTCGCGATCGGATCGGCCAAGCTGTCCGACCGCGAAGTGATGGAGGCACTTGTGCCGGGCAGCACGGCGGCGCTTGCCGACGACGAGGATTGGGCTCGCGGCGAACGGGCAATCTCGATTCGCGGGCTCACGGCGGGAATGGCGTTCCAGCTTGCCGAGTGCTGCCATCCAGTGCCAGGCGACCGCATTGTCGGGCTGCGCCGCCCTGGCAAGAAGGTCGAAGTTCACACCATCGACTGCCTCAACCTCGCTGATGGCGCCGATAGTGACTGGCTGGATCTTTCATGGGGAGAGGCATCGACCGGCGCGATCGGCCGCCTGCGCGTGGTTCTGTATAACCGGCCCGGCACGCTTGCCGAGGTAACGCGCATCTTCGCGGCCAGCCGTGCCAATGTCATCACCCTGGAAATGATCCAGCGAGACGAAAATTTCGGCTCTTTCGAGATCGATCTCGAAGTGCTCGATGTCGCCCATCTGGCGCGGATCACCGCCTCGTTGCGCGCCAGCGACGCGGTTGCCGAGGCGGAGCGCATCTAGTCTGCCGGAACGATTGGAGTTGCCGAACAAGGCCAATGCGTTCACACTAGATCCCCCTGTAATTGCAGGTTGGGAGAGAGCCATGAGTTACCTGCGCAATTGCTGGTATGTCGCATGCATGTCCGGCGAACTTGCCGACGGGCCGCTGGCGCGGACGTTGCTCGACGAGAAGCTGGTAATGTTTCGTGGCGAGGACGGAACTGCGGCCGTGCTTCAGGATCGCTGCGCCCATCGCTTCGTGCGGCTTTCGAGCGGAAAAGTGGCCGGCAACGCGATCGAATGCCCGTATCACGGTTTGCGCTTCGACGCTGCGGGCCAATGCGTCCACCAGCCGTTTGAACAGGGCGATCCTGCGCCGCACAACCGGGTGCGATCATGGCCCGTCGTCGAAAAGGGCGGCTTTGTCTGGCTGTGGGCCGGTGA
>CAMDQY010000093.1 GCA_945906005.1 Novosphingobium sp. Chol11
TTGGTGGCATTGGGGAAGGTCACTGCCTTCTCGATGTCCTTGACGGTGATGAGGCCGATACAGTGAAAGGCATCGTCCACCACCAGCAGCTTCTCGATCCGGCGTTGATGCAGAAGGCGGCGCGCGTCGTCGCCGCTGGTGCCGAGCCGGACCGTGGCCAGATCCTCGTGTGTCATCAGTTCACGCACCGGCTGGCCCGGATTGTCGGCAAAGCGAACGTCGCGGTTGGTGAGGATGCCAACCAGCTTGCCGCTGGCCTCCACCACCGGAATGCCACTGATCCGGTTGTTCTTCATCAGCGCCTGCGCCTCGCCCAGCGTGGCATCGGGCGCAATGGTTATGGGGTTGACGACCATGCCGCTCTCGAAGCGCTTGACCGCGCGGACCGCAGCGCATTGTTCCTCGATCGTCAGGTTACGATGAAGGACGCCGATGCCGCCCATCTGCGCCATGACGATCGCCATATCCGCCTCGGTCACGGTGTCCATCGCCGACGACACAACCGGAATGTTGAGCTGGATCGTGCGGGTGAGCCGAGTGCGCGTGTCGGCCTGGGTCGGGACGATGTCTGATTCCGCGGGGCGCAGCAGGACATCGTCGAAAGTAAGGCCGAGCGGAATGTCCATGTGCGCCACCTCGTGCAATAAGGTTGAACCTGCCCGCAGGCTGATTCGTGGCGGCCCATGTAACCACTCGGGGCACTGGCGGCTAGTGGTTCGATTCTGACATTTGCTACCCCTGGGGCTAGGCCGGGGCAAATGTCAGAATCAAAAGAACCACTAGCAATATCATGTCTCTAGTGGATTTCATGATTTTGACATTCGCGAATGACCTGGCGGAAAGTGGAATGCGAATGTCAAAATCAATCCACTAGAGCCTCATTTGACAGGTCGGACAAAGGTCGCTGAATGGGCGAACCAGCGCACCAGCGCGACGTGGAGAGCCACGTCCTCGGCAGCGCCACCCAGTTCGAGGTCGAGTGAAAGATCGTCGCCCGGACGGTGGTAGTGCGTGTCGAAGAAGCGCTTGATCCGATCGATCTCGCCATAGGCACTTGACACCATCACCGCCGGCACATCGTGCTGGAGCAGCGCCCAGCCATCCTGCCTGCGAACGTATTCGTTGGCCTCCTTGCCCGAGACAAGCTTGCGCTTTTCGCGCTTCACGACCTTCGCGATGTCTGCGTCGAGCCCGGTCATGCCCTCGCCGACGATTGCCACCGGTGTGCCGCGCGGCGCAATCGCGATGGTATCGATGTTGAGCGCGGCGACGATGTTCGACAGCGGAACCGGAGGCGAATGGGCAAAGGCATGCGCACCCAGCAGGCCAAGCTCCTCGCCAGTGGTTGCGAGGAAATAGACGTCACGGTCCATCTTCGGACCCTTGGCGAGCCGTCGCGCCGTCTCGGTCAGCACGGCGACGCCACTGGCATTATCGATCGCGCCATTGCAGACGAGGTCCTCGGTGGGAGACTCGGCGCAAATTCCAAAGTGATCCCAATGCGCCACCAGCAGGACCGCGCCTGCCAGTGGATCGCGGCCCGGCAGTGTGCCGATGAGATTGAAGGTGTGGATCGTCGATTCGCTCGTGGTCGCTTCCAGCGAGGCGCTGTTCGGGAGCGCGATTGGCGAAAACCCCTTCTTGCGGGACGCAGCTTCGAGCGATGCCAGGCTGTAGCCCGTGCCTTCGAGCAGCCGCGCCATGGCCGTTGCCGTAATGAAGCCTTCGAGATCGCCGCCCAGCGAGTTGTTCGCGAGCGCATAGCCCGAACGTTTGCGCCGGGCTTCGACATGCGAAAGCGTGCGCGATCCATCGAGCACCGTCAGCACCGCCGAAGCACCCTGCCCCAGCAGTGCGTCCTGACGCTGCGACCCCTCGCCTCCCGCATCGAGCACGACCGCCACCCGCCCGGCAAGCTGATTGCGAGCAAACTCGGGCTTGTCGGCGCGACCGACGAACAGCATCGGCGCATTGCGCACCAGACTTCGCCTGCCGCTCGTCACCAGCAGCAACTCATCCGCCGAAATCGGAACGTGGCGTCCACTGGCAAGAAATTGTGCCCGCGAGGCCGCCGGCTCACGCGCTACCAGTGTCACCGGTGCGAACCACGGGTTGGCGGGATCGTTGGTGCCCGATTGCAGGCCGATGTCGAACCATTGCCTGCCCAGATAACGCAGGGTCTTGGCTTCGCCTTCGGTGCCCGGCTGGCGACCTGCGAAATCGTCACTGGCGAGCACTTCGATATGTTCACGAAGGCGCTGTTCGAGCGCCTTGTCGCGCGCCGCCTGCGCTGGCGCGGCAAGCTGGATCGCTCCGATCAGAGCAAGTCCGATGGTAGCTGCGCGCAGCAGCCCCGCAATCCTTGCCGGAATCGTGATCAACCCGTTCATATCCCCCGCTTATACGATAGGGGGGTGACCGGAAAGTGACCGGCGCAAATAAGACCAAACGACCTATTGTGCCGTCCAGCCGCCATCGACAGTTATGTTGGAGCCGGTGATGTTCGCCGCCTCGTCCCGGCACAGGAACAGCGCCATCGCGCCGATGTCAGACGGGTGGACGAACTTCTTGGTCGGCTGACGCTCGAGCATCACATCATTGATCACCTGCTCGCGGGTCATACCGCGAGCCAGCATGGTGTCGGGAATCTGGTTTTCGACCAGCGGCGTCCAGACATAGGCCGGGCTGATGCAGTTGGCAGTGATGTTGAAGGTCGCCAGTTCCAGCGCCAGCGTCTTGGTGAGGCCGTCGAGACCATGTTTGGCCGAGACATAAGCCGACTTGAACGGTGAGGCCGTCAGCGAATGCGCGCTCGCCACGTTGATGATGCGACCCCATCCCGCCTGTTTCATGAAGGGCACGGCAAGGCGGGTCGTGTGGAACGCTGCGGTCAGGTTCAGCGCGATGATCGCGTCCCACTTTTCAGGCGGGAACTCCTCGACGGGAGCAACATGCTGCATCCCGGCGTTGTTGACGACGATGTCGCAATCCCCCGCCATGGCTATCAATTGCTCGACACCTTCGCGTTTTGACAGGTCGCCACCGACGTGGCTCGCGCCCAATTCCTCGCATAATGCGGAGATGTCGGCCGGTTCGCCAAACCCAGACAGCACGATCTGCGCGCCTTCGGAATGGAGCGACCGAGCGATCGCCAGGCCAATTCCCGATGTCGAGCCGGTTATCACTGCGCGCTTGCCGTTGAGGAACATTCTCGACTCCTGTCGGATTCTGCCACTAAACATTCGGAAACGACGGATGACCCGCAAGGTCATCTCGCAAATGCACAATGGAGGTCATAGCCATGCGTCTGCCCCGCTTCAACCCCGGCAGTATCAATGTTCAAGGAGGCGGAGGCGGCGGAATGCCGGGCGGCAAGCTCGGCTGCGGAACGATTGTCATCGTTATCATCGGCGCGCTGGTGTTCGGCGTCGATCCCGGACAGATGCTCGGCACGGTCGAATCGATGCAGGGTTCTTCGCCATCGCAGCAACAGGCACCGCAGGGCGCGAGCGCCGAAGAGCTGTGCACTGCAAACGATTATGCGCTCGAAGCGTGCAACACGCTGGCATCGCTCAATAAAACGTGGGAGCCGCTGTTCGCCAAGGCGAATGTTGCCTTCTCGCGTCCGATCCTGACCTTCTACAAGGGCGGCAAGCGCTCCGGCTGCGGCGCGGCCTCGAGCGCGATGGGGCCGTTCTATTGCCCCAGCGATCAGGGCATCTACCTCGACACCTCGTTCTACGACACGATGGACCGCGAAATGGGCGCAGGTGGTGACTTCGCCCGCCGCTATGTCGTCGCACACGAATACGGCCACCACGTCCAGAAGCTGAACGGGGATGCCGATCAGGTACGCAGCGCGCAGCAACAGAACCCTCGCGGGGCGAACGCCCTGCAGGTGCTGATGGAGCTTCAGGCCGATTGCTACGCGGGCGTCTGGGCGGCCAAGCACCGCGACAAGATCGAGCCGGGCGATCTGGAAGAAGGGATGACCGCCGCCAATGCGATCGGCGACGACACCCTGCAACAGCAGGCTGGCCAAAGCGTCAGCCCCGAAAGTTTCACTCATGGCTCCAGCGCACAACGCGTGGAATGGCTGCGGCGCGGGCTACAGACAGGAGACTACGAGGCCTGCGACACATTTGCCGATCTCAGGCGTTAGGTGATTCGGGCTTCCATTCGATTGCTCAAAGGAAATGCAGTCATGCACAGGTTGTTCGCATCTTCGCTGGCCATCGCACTTGTCGCCTCTCCAGCTTTGGCCGCTCAGGACAAACTGCTGACCAATGATGAGCCCAATGTCACCGATGTCGCGAAAACCCCGATGACAGACCTCAACATCGAAAAGCGCGAGATACCCGCAATCCTGCTACAGGCGCAGGCTCGCCCCTATACGCTTACGGGGCTTGGCCGATGCAGCGCGCTGGTGAGCGAAGTTTCCGCGCTCGACGAGGTGCTCGGCCCGGACCTCGATCTTCCCGAGGAAGAACGCGCCCGCATCAGCGCGGGCCGCATGGCCAAGACCGTGGTCCGATCCTTTATCCCGTTTCGTGGGCTGATACGAGAGGTGTCCGGCGCCAATGATCACGACCGAAGGATCCGCGCCGCAATCCAGGCAGGCCTTGCACGACGCGGTTTCCTCAAGGGAGCTGGACAGGCGAAGGGCTGTGCCTATCCCGCGCGCCCAGCATCTCCGCAGGTCATCGCCGCGGTCATGGCCGCGCGCGACGCTCAGGACGATGCGAAGTCGCCCGAGCCGCTGCGATTGCCATAGCGCACACTCTGGCGCTAAGCGCTTGCGCATGAAGCTGAGCGACTGCCACAACATTGCCGACTTCCGCCTGCTGGCCAAGCAGCGCCTGCCCTGGCCGGTGTTCGATTATATCGACGGCGCTGCCGATGACGAACTTACCAAGGACCGAAACACCGCCGCCTTCGCCGACTGCGATCTTGTGCCCGATGTCCTGGCGGGCGTTGAAGACATTGACACCTCGATCACGATCATGGGCCGCAAGAGCGCGCTGCCGCTGATCCTCTCGCCCACTGCGCTGCAACGCCTGTTTCACTGGCAGGGTGAACGCGGCGTCGCCCGCGCCGCAGAGAAATACGGCCTGTGGTGCGGTATCTCCAGCCTCGCCACGGTCAGCATCGAGGAGATCGCGGCACTCACCAGCGCGCCCAAGCTGTTCCAGCTCTACGTCCACAAGGACGAAGGCCTCAACAAATCGATGATCGAACGCTGCAAAGCTGCGAAATTCGATGCCATTGCGCTCACGGTCGACACCATCGTTGGCGGCAAGCGCGAGCGGTGTCTGCGGAGCGGCTTCTCCTCACCGCCCAGCTTCACGCTGTCGTCGTTCCTGTCCTACGCCATCAAGCCGCGCTGGGCGCTCGACTACCTGTTTCGCGAGAAGTATCGCCTGCCGCAGCTCGACGGGCATGTCTCCGAAGGCAGCAGCAAACCGGCGACCGTCCAGGGCTATTTCACCGACATGCTCGACCGTTCGCTGGACTGGAAGAAGGCCGAGAAGATCCGTGACGACTGGGGCGGAAAATTCGTACTCAAGGGGGTGATGAGCGTGGGCGACGCCAGACGCGCTGCCGACATGGGGATCGACGGTATCATGGTGTCGAACCACGGCGGCAGGCAACTCGACGGCAGCCGCGCGCCGTTCGACCAGCTTCCCGAGATCGTCGATGCGGTCGGCGGCCGGATCGAGATCATCTGCGACGGCGGCATAAGGCGCGGCACCCACATTCTGAAGGCGCTGGCGGCGGGCGCGAACTGCGCCTCGGGCGGGCGGCTTTACCTCTATGCCCTCGCCGCCGCAGGTGAAGCCGGTGTCGGTCGCGCGCTCCAGATCCTCAAGGAAGAGATCGAACGCGACATGCGGCTGATGGGCGTCACCCGGATCGATCAGCTCAACCGCGACCGGCTGCGCTGGCGCTGACCGAGAGGACCAAGGCCATGAACAGCAAACTGATATATCTCGCCCGCCGCAATCCTGCCGTGTCGAGAGAGGAATGGCCAAAGACGTGGCGCAGCCACGCGATCTTTGCCAGCCAGTTTCCGGCGATAGAGGCCAGCCTTGAATGGCTGCGCTATGGCAATCGGGTCGATCAGCCCATGCTTGATGGCGAGCCGGTCGACCTGCCGATGCTCTCGACAGCGCATGATGGTGTCGCGAACGTCAACAGTGGCACCAAGGGAGCGCCGAGAGGCGCTTCTGCGGCTGACCCGGCGATCCGTGCCGCGCTCGACAAGGACGAACTGCGCGTGTTCGATTCGGTGGTGAATGAATTCTCTTTCGCCTGCGAGGAAGAACCACTGCTGGAAGGCCTGCCCGGTGCGGCTGCTATCTACCTGTTCCTGACGCGCAAACAGGATCTTTCGGCAGCTGACTTTCAGGCGCGCTATTCTGGCCCGCATGCCGATCTGGTGAGGCAGACCCTGCCCGCGCTCGCAGCAATCAAGCGTTATGGGCAAAACCGTGTCCTCGACGCTCCGCCGCCGCGCTTTCCGTTCGAGGCGATCTCCGAGATCTGGTTCGAAACGCCCGACGATGCGGTGCGCGCGCTCAAGGATGGCGCTCTCGCCCCGGTGCTTGATGACCTTGCTGCGTTCACCAACGTGGGCAATGCCGTGATCATTCTCACCACGCCCTGCCACGGCTGGCCCAAGGACGAAGCGCTTCTCAAGCGCGAGCAGGAGCGCGCCGCTGGCTGATTGAAGTCTCCGGTTCCTGCTTGCCAACAGCGCAGACCTGAAGGACACTGCTTGAGGTGAACTGGCTAGGGAGAGGCCGAGTGTCCACGAACACCGACGATATCATCGCGCTGAACCAGCTCGCCTATCGCTACGCCCACGCCATCGACACCACCGACGAGGCGCTGCTGGCGCAGGTATTCACGCCCGATGGTCGAATGCGGGTCTACCATCCCGGCGAGGCTGAACCTTTCATCGATCTGTCCGGACCCGATCTTGCCAGCGTGCCGCGCACCATGCGCCCGGCTCACCTTCGCACCATGCACCAGATGACCAACCATATGGTCGAGGTGGATGGCGATTCCGCGACGGGTCAGGTCTATTGCTGCGCGCGGCATCTCACGCTCGATGGCAAGTCGGCGCTCAATGTCATTATCCGCTATGAAGACCTCTATCGCCGGATCGACGGCGCATGGCGTATCGCGGACCGCAAGATCAATTTCCTGTGGGACGAGGTGCATGCCGCCGGCAACAGCGCATTCGAAGGACAGGAGCCGATACGCTGATGGCTACACAAACCAGAATTATCGTGCGCGCCATCACGCCTGCGGTGGGCGCGGTTATCGAAGGCGTCGACCTGCGCCGCGGATTGCCCGACGAAGACATCGCCACGATCCGCGCGGCAGCGCTCGATCATGGCGTGCTGTTCTTTCGCGATCAGGACTTAACGCGCGAGCAAACTGCTACCTTCATGAGCCGCTTCGGCGAACTCACCATCGATCCCTATGCCAAGGCATACGGCATGGAAGGCCTGCCGGTCGAGGCGCTGGTCCATGACATGCCGACATACGGCAACCGCAATGCCACGGCGATCTGGCACATCGATTCGACGCTTGGCGCGCAGCCTGCCTCGTTCCTCTCGCTACGGGCGCTCAAGCTGCCGCCGGGCGGTGGTGGCGACACCTGCTGGGGCAGCATGATTGCTGCCTATGAAACGCTGTCCGAGCCGGTGAAGGACATGATCGACGGTCTTTATGCCGAGCATTCAGGCACGCTGACATTGGCTCTGCTCGATCCCGGCGACCGTCATGTGCTCGACGAGCCGATGCGCAATGTCCACCCGGTCGTGCGCGTTCATCCCGAAACTGGCCGCCGGGCGCTGTTCGTGAACGAGCTTTGGACCGATCACATTGTCGGCGTGTCGCAGCTCGAGAGCGATGCGATCCTTGCTATGCTCTACCGCCATTCGCAGCGCGCCGAGTTCACCATGCGTTGGCAATGGCGCGAGAACGACCTTGCCTTGTGGGATAACCGCTCGTTCCAGCACTACGCCGTCCGCGATTACGAGGGCGAGCGCGTGCTCCAGAAAGCCTACGTCAAGGGCGACGTTCCGTTCGGCCCTCGCCCCAGCGCCACATAAGCAGCGCGAGGGGGTAAGTCCGGTCAAGCGGCGGGAACTGGCCGCCGGTTGACGTTGCTCCAATCGATGTTGCGCGTGGTGTACATCACCCCTGCAAGCGCCACGAACAGCAGCACCGAGCCGATCATCAGCGACCAGGCTTCGAGATTGAGCAGGACATAAAGAAGCGCATAGAGCCCGACCAGCAACGCGCCGATAAAGCGCGCGCGTTTCCAGCTTTTGAGCACCGCCGCGCTGTATGCGGTCAGCAGCCCGATAATTGCCGCGCTTGCGACCATATAGGCCCAGGCAAAGCCGATTACCTCGGCAAAGGCGAGCAGCAGCACGAAGAACAGCACCAGCCCCGCCCCGGTCATCAGGTATTCGGCCGCCGCAACCCTCGCTCCGCCGACAATGTCGAACAGCAGGAAGGCCAGGAACGTAAAGCCGATGAACAGGAAACCATATTTCACTGAGCGGTCGACCTTGGAATAGAGGTCCACCGGCTCGACCAGCCCGACTGTTACCGCGCGCGACTGTCCCGAGATCGTTTCCGTCGAAGTGGGCGCGACTGCCATTGGAGCAGTCGAATAGTCGGCCCCCGCCTCGGCATCTAGCGCTGGCGGACCCAGGTCTTCGGTCGCGACCGGAGGCTGGCCGAGCGCCAGCTTGTCGACCGTATAACTGGCGCCGAAACCCTTGTCGCCAACGTCGCGCCTATCAGGCAGGAAGGCGCCGCCAAAGCTGGGGTTGCTCCACGCCGAATCGACCTGCCAGCGGGTCTGTCCACCGCGCGGCACCAGACTGAGCGAGCGGCTGCCGCGCAGGCCGAAGACGTAGTCGACCTTGAGCGGTGCATCGCCGGTCCACGGCAGGAACGCGAAGAAGCCCTGCCCGCCGGTCGATCCCGGACCCTTGCCCGGCTGCACCGCCAGCGCCTTGCCATCGGCGATCAGCGAACCGCCCTTGGTCAATCCGCGCGCGTCGCTTGCACCCATGCGCAATTCGGCACGGTCCCAAAGCAACGCCTCGCGCTCGACGCCGAAGCGCGCAAGGTCTTCGGGCAGCGCAAAGCTAGCCTTGCCTGTCACGGCAGCTTCATAAAGCACACTCGAATAGATCGATTTGCGCCGTTCCTGCGGGGCGATTTTCGTCGTTACGCGATTATCGACCGAAGAGAGATAGAGCATTTTCTCCACCTGAACCGTGCGCGAGATCGTCTTGCCGTCAACGACCTCGTCCTGCACTTCGGTGGTCTTGAACGGGACGACGACGACCGGACCGGCAATCACCTGCGGCCCGCCCCAACCCGAATTGATCGAGGCCTGCGCGGTCTGCGATTGATCCTGCCGGTCATAGACGAGCGCATAGACAAGCATCAGCGGAATCATCAGCGCTAGGCCGATCAGACCAGCAAACAGCAACTTGATCCCCGGTGAGCGTTCTCTTTGTACGGTCTCATTCATCGCAGGTCTCCCGCTACCAACTTGCACGATTCGTCGCTCACAGGCAACGGTTCATCGACATCGCTTCGTGCATATTGCTGCTGCATGAACACAGCACGCGACTTGACAGCGCAGCAACAGCGTTGAAGGTCCACTCCATCATGAACACACCAAGTGTCGACATCAATCTTTACGGCCCGGAGATGGCCGAGGACCCCTGGCCCATTCTGCGTCAGATCCGCGAACTGGGGCCGCTGGTCTGGAACGAACGCGGGCAGTGGATCACTGCGCACGACCGAGTCTGCCGTCAGATCATCAACCGCCCGCTCGAAGCGACGATGAAGGGGGTGATGACCTCGACATTCGGCGAAGGCGCATTCATTACCATGGACGACAGGCAATCGCACAATGCGCTGCGCAATGTCTGGGTCTCCGCGTTCGGCCAGCACGGCGTCGACAGCCTGATCCCGTTCACCCGCCAGATCATCGAGGCGCGGCTCGACGATGCACTGGCAAGGCTGGACGCCCACGGCACGGTCGACATGCAGCCGGTGTTCTGCCGCCCGATCCCCGCCTATGTCATCGCGCATATGATGGGCGTGGGCGAGGACGTGATCCCGACCATCATCGAGTGGTCGGATCACATGGCGACGGGGACATCGAGCGGCCATCCG
>CAMDQY010000094.1 GCA_945906005.1 Novosphingobium sp. Chol11
CGGAGAGCCGCGAGGCCGACCGCTTTTCCGCTGCGGTGGAGCGCACTTTCGGCACTGCCAAGCGGCGCATCACGATCCGCGCGGTGATGACCGCCGTGGTCATCTTCATGATCTTCGGGGCGATCACCCTGCTGATGTGGCGCGGTGCGCTGGGCGTCGCCTCGGGCGCGATCTCCGGGGGCACCATCGCCGCCTTCGTGATCACCGGCGGACTGGTGGCGGGCTCGTTCGGCGCGCTGGCCGAGGTCTATGGCGATCTCGTGCGCGGCGCAGGGGCGGCGAGCCGCCTCAGCGAACTGATGAGTGAGCGGCCTAACATTGCCCCGCCTGCACGGCCCACGGCGCTCCCCGAGCCGCCGCGCGGCCAGATTACCTTCGAGAACGTGACCTTCCGCTATCCCTCGCGGCCGGAGATTGCGGCGCTTGTCGATTTCACGCTCAAGGTCGAGCCGGGCGAAACCGTCGCCATCGTCGGCCCTTCGGGCGCTGGCAAATCGACGCTGTTCCAGCTTGCCGAACGGTTCTACGATCCGCAGGCAGGCACGATCAAGGCCGACGGTGTGCCGCTCGCCTCCGCCGATCCCGCCGAAATCAGACGGCGCATGGCGCTTGTCCCGCAGGAAGGCGTGCTATTCGCCGCGAGCGCGCGCGATAACCTGCGCTACGGCAAATGGGAGGCAAGCGACGAGGATCTGTGGCAGGCCGCTCGTGCGGCGAATGCCGAAACGTTCCTGCGCGAGCTTCCCGAAGGGCTCGACACTTTCCTCGGTGAAGACGGTGCGCGGCTTTCGGGCGGACAGCGCCAGCGCATCGCCATTGCCCGCGCGATCCTGCGCGACGCGCCCATCCTGTTGCTCGACGAGGCGACCAGCGCGCTCGATGCCGAGAGCGAAGGGCTGGTTCAGGCCGCGCTCGAAGCGCTGATGATGGATCGCACCACGCTGGTGATCGCGCACCGGCTGGCCACGGTGCGCAACGCCGACCGGATCGTGGTGATGGACGGTGGCCGCATTGTCGAGGAGGGCACCCACGAGGCGCTTTCGCTCGCCGGCGGGCTCTATGCCCGGCTCGCATCCCTCCAGTTCGATATTCCCGCACCGGTTCCGGAGACTTTATGACCCCCCAGACCATCCGTTTGCCCCTGCTTATTTCGGCCGCTTGCGCGCTTGGCCTTGCCGTCAGCTCCCTTCCCGCGCTGGCCGCCGATGGCGAGAGTCCCGAATGGGGCAGTTTCGGCGTCCAGACCAAATGGATGGATACCAAGGTCAGGCCCGGCGACGATTTCGACGCTTATGTGAACGGAGAGTGGAACCGCACCGCCGAGATTCCCGCCGACAATACCCGGATCAGCTCGTTCAACAGCCTCGACGATCAGTCGCAGGAACGGCTGCGCGAGATTCTCGAACAATTCGCCGCCGGCACCTATGCGCCCGGTTCGGACGAAGCGCGGCTCGCCGCCTCCTACAAGGCGTTCATGGACACCGCTGCAATCGAGGCGGCGGGATTGTCTCCTGCGCAGCCGTATCTGCAGGCGATCTGGGCGGCAAAGACTCCGCAGGATCTGGCCGACCTGTTTGCCCGGCCCGGCTTTGCCTCTCCGCTCGATTACGATGTCGCACCCGATGCCAAGAACAGCGAGATCTATGTACTTTATGTCTCGGGCGGCGGGCTTGGCCTGCCGGACCGCGACTACTACCTCAAGGATACCGAAACCTACCGCGAGGCGCGCGCCAAGTATAAGGAATACCTCGTCTTCCTCCTCGGCAAGGCGGGTTACCAGGATCCCGCAGGCGCGGCAGAGGCGGTATTCGGGCTCGAGGCCCGGATCGCGCGCACGCACTGGAACCGCGCGAGCTATCGCGAACGCGACCTGACCTACAACAAGGTGCCGGTCAGCGAGCTCGCGGCCTATGGTTCGGTAGGGTTGTTGCCACGTATGTTCGAGGGAATGGGCGCAAAGCCGGAATCGGTTATCGTCTACGATCTTCCGCCCAGTGCCGACGAACTGAAGGCTGCAAGGATCAGCGAGGCCGAGGCTGCCGCCCGGTTTGGCGGAGGTACCCCGGCGATCGTCTCGCTGGTCGAGCAGGCGCCGATGGCGACATGGCAGGCGTGGCTTGCGGCGCGCTTCCTTTCCGACCACGCGGCGGTGCTGCCCAAGGATATCGACGAGGCGAATTTCGCGCTCTACGGCAAGACGCTGCGCGGTCAGCAGCAGCAGCGCCCGCGCTGGAAACGCGCCATCGACACGGTGGAAGACCAGATCGGCGAACTGCTCGGCAAGGTCTATGCCCAGAAGTATTATCCGCCCGAGCAGCGCGCGGCGATGGAACAGCTTGTCGCCAACCTGCGCACCGCGATGAAGGCCAACCTGCGCGAGCTCGCATGGATGGGGCCGCAAACACGCGAGGAGGCCCAGGCGAAGCTCGACCTGTTCACTGCCCGGATCGGCACGCCCGAAAAGTACAAGACCTATGACGGGCTAGTCCTGTCGCCCGCCGATCCGCTCGGCAATTCAATGGCAGCGGGCAAATGGGGCCTTGATTTTCACGCGGGACGGATCGGCAAGCCGGTCGATAACACCGAATGGGGCCTGTTCCCGCAGACGGTGAATGCGCAGTACAGCTCGTCGCTCAATGCGATCACTTTTCCCGCCGCGATCCTCCAGCCGCCGTTCTTCAACCTGTCCGCCGATCCGGCGGTGAACTATGGCGCGATCGGTGCGGTGATCGGCCACGAGATCGGGCACGGCTTTGACGATCAGGGAGCCAAGGCCGACGGCAAGGGCAACCTGCGCGACTGGTGGACGCCGAACGACATGGCCAATTTCCGCAAGTTGCAGGCCAAGCTGGGCGCACAGTTCGCCACCTATTGCCCGTTCGACGAGGGCAAAACCTGCGTCGATCCGCAGCTGACCATGGGCGAGAACATCGGCGATCTCGGCGGCCTCAGCCTTGCCTACCGCGCCTACAAGCTTTCGCTCGGCGGCAAGGAAGCTCCGGTGATCGACGGATTTACCGGCGACCAGCGCTTCTTCCTCGCCTTCGGGCAGATCTGGCGCTCGAAGCTGCGCGACGAGCTGGCGCGCGAATACCTTGCCACCGATCCGCATTCCCCGGCGATGTATCGCTCCAACGGCACGGTGCGCAATTTCGACGAGTGGTATGCCGCCTTTGGGGTCAAGCCGGGCGATGCGCTCTATCTGCCGCCGGCCCAGCGGGTGCGAATCTGGTAACATGGACCTGACGCTCACCGCGATCCTGCTCGGCATTGTCGAGGGGCTGACCGAATTCATCCCGGTTTCCTCGACCGGCCACCTGATCCTCGCTGCCGAGATTTTCGGATACGATGCCGATCAGTGGAAGGTGTTCAACGTCGTCATCCAGCTGGGCGCGATCCTTGCGGTGGTGGTGCAGTACTGGCGCACCTTCTGGGCGGTTGGCGCGGGCCTGTTGCGCTGGCATCCGAAGAGCGTGGCGTTCCTGCGCAACATCCTCTTGGGCTTCCTGCCTTCGGCGGTGCTCGGCTTCGCGCTCAAGGATTATATCGATATTATGCTCGGCAGCCCGGTGATCGTCGGCTGGGCGCTGATCGCTGGCGGCATCGCGATCCTGGTGATCGAAAGGTTCGCCAAGCAGGGACCGCTGACCGGCGTTGCCGAACTTCCCGCGCGCCAGGCGCTGGGTGTAGGCGTGCTTCAATGCATATCGATGATCCCCGGCGTCAGCCGTTCGGGCGCAACGATCATGGGCGCGCTCGCCATGGGGATCGAGCGGCGCACGGCAGCCGAATTCAGCTTTTTTCTTGCCGTGCCGACGATGATGGGTGCGACCGCGCTAGAGCTGTGGGACAGCCGCGAGGCGCTGCTGGCGGGAACCGGGCCGGTGGGGTGGAGCGAGATTGCGGTGGGCTTCGTGGTTTCGTTCCTGGTCGCGCTGGTGGTGATCCGCGGCTTCGTCGCCTTTGTCAGCAAGGCGGGCTTCGGCCCGTTCGCCTGGTATCGCATCGCGGCGGGCGCGCTGGCATTGCTGCTGCTCTACAAGATTATCTAGAAACTACGCGCCGGGTTGACTTTCGCAGCCGCCTGCCGCAAGGGCCGCAACCTTGAAGGGCGGCGCATTTTCGCCGCTCTCGCTGTTTTCAGGAAGTAAGTCATGGCGAAGTCCGCAACCGTAAAGATCAGGCTGGTTTCCACCGCCGACACCGGTTTCTTCTACGTCACCAGGAAGAATCCGCGCAACACGACCGAGAAGATGAGCTTCCGCAAGTACGATCCGGTGGTGCGCAAGCATGTCGAGTTCAAGGAAGCCAAGATCAAGTAACCCGCTCTTGGTCGGCTTGGCCGATCTTGCCGGGAAACAAACGGGTTCACTGTGGGTTCAACGCCCTGTTGCCAAGGCTAAGGCCATGATCCCGATCAAACCTCTCCTTGCATTCGTTGCCGCGAGCGCGCTCGTACTGTGCGCCGGTCTATTCCCTATCGTCTCGGCGCTTGCCCAGGCTCCTGCTGCGAGCGCGGCCGGCGCCGGCACGCTCGACCAGGCGGTCGCGGCGCTGCGCGGCATTTCGACGCTGACGGCCGATTTCACGCAGTCAGACCGCAGCGGCCAGGTTGTGCGCGGCAAGCTCACGCTCAAGCGGCCCGGCCGCATCCGCTTCGAATACGAAAAATCGGTCAACATGCTGATCGTCGGCGATGGTAAGTCGCTGACGATGGTCGACTATGACGTGAGCCAGGTGCAGCGCTGGCCGATCAGGAACAGCCCGCTCGGCGCGCTGCTCGATCCCAACCGCGACGTGAAGCGGTTTGGCACGCTCAAGCCGACCGGTAACCCCGATGTCGTCAGCATCGAGGTGCGCGACACCAAGCATCCCGAATATGGCGTCATCACCCTGATCTTCATGCGCGAGCCTTCGGCGCCCGGCGGACTGGAACTGGCCAACTGGGTGGCGCTCGACTCGCAGAATCAGCGCACCACGATTCGGCTCTCGAATCACCGCTATGGCGGCGCTGTCTCCGACCGTCTGTTTACATGGCGCGATCCGCGTCCAAGGGTTCGTCGATGATGCGGGGCGGGTCGCCGTATTATGTGCAACTTATGCGACAAACTACGGCAAACTACCCCCCTGCGTTCACTTGGCAGAAAGCGGAAAATCCCTAAATTGCGAATATCCGGAGTGGCCGAGGCGGGTTTCCCCCCTGTTGCCCGCGCCTCCTGAAAAGGCTGCTTCGGATTAGCGTGACGAACGCTCAAAGGAACCCTCGTCCCACTTGCCCCCGGGACGAGGGTTTTCTTTTGCCCTACACGGTATAAACGCCTCCGCATGGTCTCCATCGCAACCTGGAATATCAATTCGGTGCGGCTGCGCATCGATCAGGTCGAACGCTTCCTGCGCGAGCATGAGCCCGATGTGCTGTGCCTGCAGGAGATCAAGTGTGCAGAGGACAAGTTTCCGCACGAGATGTTCGAGCGGCTCGGCTATGCGAACCGCTTCGTCCACGGCCAGAAGGGCTACCACGGCGTCGCCACCCTGAGCCGCCTGCCTGCCACCGAATTCAGCAGGCATGACTGGCAGGACAATGGCGAGGCGCGTCACGTCGGCGTGGAGCTTGGCGGTGCGGGCCAGGGCATGGTGCTCGAGAACGTCTATATCCCGGCTGGCGGCGACGTGGCCGACCGCGAGGTGAATCCCAAGTTCGGCCAGAAGCTCGATTTCCTCGAGCGCATGACCCGCTGGGCCGAAGCGATCGACCGGCCCACGTTGATCGTGGGAGACTTCAACATCGCCCCGCTCGACTGCGACGTTTACGACCACAAGGCGCTCATCAAGGTCGTCAGCCATACCGCCATCGAGATCGAGACGCTCGGCGCTTTCCGCGATGCGCACGGCTGGGTGGACCTTGGCCGCAAGCACATTCCCGTGCCCGAGCGCAACTGGACCTGGTGGTCCTATCGCACTTTCTGGCAGGAGAAGGACCGCGGGCGGCGGCTCGATCATATGTGGGCCTCGCCCGACCTTGGCGCGCAGTCGCGCGCGCACCGCCTTGTCGAAGATACCCGGCGCTGGGAGCAGCCTTCCGACCACGTGCCGCTGATTACCGAGTTCGACCTCTGAGCGGGGACATCCCCACAGGCCCCGCTCGCCGGGTGGCGCTAGCAATCGATGCGCTGCGCCACGGCTGGGCGATCAGTGTTGATGGCGCGCTGCGGCTGCTGCCCGCCGAGACCGGCTTCGGTCCGGGCACCTGCGCCCCGCGCATGCTAATTTCTGCGGCGCGCGCGGCAACGCTCAAACTTGCCAACCAGCGCGAGGCGGCGCAGCCCGACGCGCCCGTCCTGATCTGCGCGGCGGAACCGTTCGATCTGGAAATGGCGCGCGCTCTCGCTGATCCGGCGCTCGATCTCATGTATCCGATGAAAGGCCCGTTCCTTGCCGAGCCGATCGACGAGCCCGATGCAGCGCGTGCCGCGATGGAACTGGCACGGCTCGCGGGCGTGCTGCCTGCCTTCCTCGTCGATTTCGCGCCATGGTGTGAGGTTCAGCCGGTTCAAGTCGGCGATCTGGCCCAGTGGCGCGATCCGGCCCGGCTCAAGGTGGCTTCGCGCGCGCGGCTTCCGATTGCTGCCTGCGAAGACGCCGAGATCGTCGCCTTTCGCTCAGCCGACGACCTGCGCGAACATGTTGCGCTGGTGATCGGCGAGCAACGCGGCGAACGCGCGCCGCTGGTGCGCCTCCATTCGGAATGCCTCACCGGAGACATTCTCGGCAGCCTCAAGTGCGATTGCGGGCCGCAGCTCGATGCAGCGCTCAAGGCGATGGCCGACGAGGCTTCGGCTGGCGGCTGGGGCGTGCTGCTGTACCTGAAGCAGGAAGGGCGCGGCATCGGCCTGATCAACAAGCTGCGCGCCTACCGCTTGCAGGATCAGGGCTTCGACACGGTGGATGCCAACAACAGGCTTGGCTTGCCCACCGAAGCGCGCGACTTTCCGGTGGCGGCGCGGATGCTGGAATTGCTCAGGGTTTCGGCGATCCGGCTGATGACCAACAACCCCGCCAAGGTTGCCGCTCTCGAAGTCGAAGGTGTCGAGGTGGCCGAGCGGGTCGCGCACCAGCTTCCGCCCAACCCGCACAACGCGCGCTATCTGGAAACCAAGCGCGATCGTTCGGGGCACCTGTTGTGAATGCTAAATGGACCATCCGGCCAGAAGCGCCGGGCGATCATGTCGCCATCCACGATCTTGTCCAAAGGGCCTTTGCGGCGATGGTCTTTTCGGACGGCACCGAACAGGATCTCGTTGATCTGCTGCGCAAACTCGGCGAGCTGGCGCTGTCAATGGTTGCGGGAGACGAGGGCGGAACCATCATCGACCATGTGGCCTTCAGCCCCACGACCATCGACCATGCGCAATGCGGTTGGTTCCAGATGGCCCCGGTTTCGGTCTGCCCGTCGGTGCAGCGCATGGGCATCGGCAGCGCGCTGATCGAGGCAGAGATCGGCCAATTGCGCCAGAACGGCGCGTGCGGCGTCGCGGTGGTTGGCAATCCGGCGTACTATGAGCGCTTTGGTTTTACGGTGCTGGCCGGGCTCGCGCCGCTATCGAAGCATGACGCACAGTTCTTTCGGTCAATGGTCCTGGCAGGAGAGGCACGCAGCGGAACGCTGCGCTACGCCTCGGCCTTTGGCTAACGATTGTACCGCTCGTAGGGCTTGAGGCCTGCGCCAAGGGTGTTGCGGCGCATTACCAGCTTCTCCCCGGTGAAGTCGGCGACGAAATTGCTCGACCAGTCGGCCTTGGGAGCGAGCCGCGCTTGGTTATCCTCGATGACGAGGCCGTCCGAGCTGTGGCTGGTGTCGTTGGCGCCGACGACGATGAAGCCAGACTTGTTGTCCTTGCTGATGCCTGGACGAACCAGTTGCCCGCGATCCGACCAGTGGAGCCGTTGGGCAGGTCGATCATGTAATTCGTCTCGGTGCCGCCGCTGTCGTCGAAGCTGCAATCGGTGATCGAAACCCGCGCGCCGCGATGCTTGACGTAGTGCCCGCCGGTGCTGAGCCTCGCGGTGACCTTCGGGCTAATCCTGGGAGGGATTCTTTGGTCGCTCTGGAAGACGCGGGAAGAAGAGAAGCCCGAGCCGGGGCTGTCCTGATCGGAAGCGAATGCCGGGCGGCGATCAGTCGCCGTCCGGCACGTCGTCCGCCGGAACATCCTCGATGTGGACCTTGCCGATGTCGCCCTGGCCGACAGAATCGCTCGCCATCTCCAGCATCCGGTCGAGGCTGGCCTTGGCCTGCAGCCTCAGCCCTTCCTCGATCTCGATGCGCGGCTTGAGGTCGCGCAGTGCAAGGTAGAGCTTCTCCAGCGTATTGAGCGCCATGTAGGGGCAGATGTTGCAGGCGCACTGCCCGTCAGCGCCCGGCGCGCCGATGAAGGTCTTGTGCGGCAGCGCCTTTTCCATCTGGTGGATGATGTGCGGCTCGGTCGCCACGATCAGCGTGTCGCCCTCGAAGGTCTTGGCATAGTTGAGGATCGCGCTGGTCGAGCCGACGAGATCGGCGTGATCGAGGATGTGCGGCGGGCATTCGGGGTGCGCGGCGACCGGCGCGCCCGGATTCTGCGCCTTCAGTTTGAGCAGCTCGGTCTCGCTGAAGGCCTCATGGACGATGCAAACGCCCGGCCACAGCAGCATCTCGCGCCCGAACTTGCGCGAAAGCCAGCCGCCAAGGTGCCGGTCCGGCCCGAAGATGATCTTCTGCTCGGGCGGTATCTTGGAGAGGATCGTCTCTGCGCTCGAACTGGTGACAATGATGTCGGAGAGCGCCTTCACCTCGGTCGAGCAGTTGATGTAGGTGAGCGCGATGTGATCGGGATGCGCCTCGCGGAATGCCTTGAACTTTTCGGGCGGGCACGAATCCTCAAGGCTGCAGCCCGCGTTGAGATCGGGCAGCACGACGATCTTTTCGGGGCTGAGGATCTTGGCGGTGTCGGCCATGAATTTGACCCCGCAAAAGGCGATCACCTCGGCGTCGGTTTCCGCAGCCTTCCGCGAAAGTTCCAGCGAGTCGCCGACGAAATCAGCCAGGTCCTGGATTTCCGGCTTCTGGTAATAGTGCGCGAGGATGACGGCGTTGCGCTCCTTGCGCAGGCGGTCGATCTCGGCGAGCAGGTCGAGGCCGGTAAGGTCTTCGCGCGGCAGAAAGGTCATCGATGCATCCTTGTCCTTGATTACCCTCAGATGGCCTCGGTCTGGCCCCGGATCAAGGATGGATGTGGAAGGTCACATCGCAAAGCCAGGTGGCAGGAAAGCGTGCATCGGCCGTTCGGCGCCCGGCGTTCCGGCGAGCACCTGCTGCGTCAGGCTCGTGCCCCATGCGCTGTAGGCGATCAGGTCCGCGACGATCTGCACGGCAATGATGGCACCCGCCCCCCACAGATAAGCGGGATGAATGCGGCCATCGCAGCGCAGGTCGCGGATCATTCCGATAGCTGGCCAGATCAGCGTGATCACCATCATGATGCGCCAGGCGTTCGGGATCAGCAGCGGCATCGGCAAGAGGCGACCAAGGCCGGGACCGGTCAGGATCGCCATGGCCACGAGCATCAGCCTGCGATGCCAGCCGGTATGCCGCCGGCGGCGCAGCGCGGTGATCACGAGCACGCAGAATAGCACCAGCAACATGGTGTTGCTGATCATGAACTCGTTCTGGTCGAAGAAGAACGGGCCGCCCGTCCGCCGCATCGAGGTGATCATGATGACGAAGCCCATCACCACCATCAGCGGCGCCCACAGGTAAGCCAGCCGCCCGAGCGACCTGTGCAATTCGATACGGCCCGATCCTCCGCTAATCTACGCCGCACATTGCGCCAAATGTTCTGACGACGGACACTGTTCCCCGTCAGCACCTATGGCCCAGATTTGAGGTTGTGATTTAAGGAGAGATTGGGCCTCATCCGGGGGTTGATGTTAGGCCGCGAGCTTGCGGTTTTGCAAGCGCCGATGTTCGATGGTCCACCCAGATCGCTGAAGCACAGAGGCTGGCTAGCGCATGGCGGAAGAAGTGACCAAACCCCACCGGGCGAGCAAAACAGTATGTAGAAGGAAGCGTGGGTCCCATCTGAGCAAAACGGGGGGTGCCGGGTAGGTGGGGTCCGGCTGGGCAGGTTTTGAAGGTGCCGCAACGCATGCCGCTATCACGGCGGGCACAAGAAGGTGAG
>CAMDQY010000095.1 GCA_945906005.1 Novosphingobium sp. Chol11
CCTCGTTCTTCGACAATAATCGATCCGCCCATAAAACCTCTCTCCTTGGATTTGTTCTTTCGGCCAGGGCCGTTCAGTGCCCGGAAAAGCGAGCTGCACGCTTGGCGACTGCTGCGTCGACGCCCTCGGCAAAATCATCAGATTTGATCAGCGTGGTCTGTACGTCGATCCCGATTCTGAGCACGTCATCCAGATCGCGATCGAGTCCGCGTCGCAGGTTTTCTTTCGCGGCTGCATAGGCAAGCGGAGCTGCCTGTGCGAGCTCGGTTGCAAGCGTGATGGCCGCGTTGTCGAGTTCTTCGGGAGAAACCAGCATGTGGGCTAGGCCGCATTGGACTGCTTCCTCGCCGCCTACTGCGCGCCCGCGCAGCACCATGTCGGACGCAAGGCCGTAGCCGACGAGTGCGGGCAGAGTTTTGAGACCGCCAAGCGGTGGCATCAGTCCCAGCCTGATCCAGCTCTCCTGGAATCTTGCATCTTTGGTAACGATGCGGAAATCGCAGGCAATGGCTGCCTCGCATCCAATGGTCACGGCTGCGCCGGCGATAGCGGCCACGGTGGGCTTGCGGCAACGATATAGGCGTCGGGTCAGGCCTTGGAACGAGCCATATATTTCCTCACGAATGGTGTTATCGGATGCCGTCTTCAGCGATTCCAGAAACGTAAAGTCCGCACCGCCGACAAAATGCTTTCCCGCATGACCAAGGATGATGGCACGTATGCTGTCATCCAGTTCCAAAGAGGCGATCTCACCCGAAATTTGGTGTGCAGTCTCGGGCCGGATTGCGTTGGACGCACTACCCATGTCGATCCGGATGTAGGCCACCGGTCCGATGTACTCTACGCCAATGTCCGAAAGTCTTTTCGCCTGTCGAATTGTTTTTCTCCTCAACCCAAGAACGATCGGCAGTGGTTAGGATGAACACCCTGACAACGACATCGTGCGGTCCCCGCGCTTCTTTATCGAAGCTGAACTGCAGGCAAGATCAGAATCTTACGGTGCTAACGGACAAATGCGATCTTGAAGGCAAGGGATCAATTTTGCGGAATGTGTGTGGTACGGACAAGGGCTATAGAGGCAGGAATAAGGATGAAACTGGAGCCGTCCGCAGGCTAGGCGTTCAAGTCCATATGACTTGTGTCGAAGCGCCTTTGAGGATTTTTTCCATTAACACCACGAGCAGGCGGAGTGACGACCAACGTATTGGAAAGGTCGCCATGAAAACAGCTAGCCTGTAACGGGCCATTTCAAACATCTTGATGGTCTCGTCGACTTTAGCGCGGCTCCTTCGTCACCGATGACTATGGCGGCCCTTTCGGCGGCAAACGATTGCTGATTGCCGGGTCTGTACCTCCTTGCCCTCAGGTCACGAAAGCGAAACGTCCTTAAGGTTTGAACTCATTATCCTCCAACTCACGTTTATTTTAGAATGAGCAGGGACGGAAAAGCGCCACTTCGACGTGCAGCCGCGTTGACGATGGGTTGCAGGGTGCGGGCAGGTTGCATGTCCGCGCCCATCAGCACGTTGGTCATGAGCAGAGCGACGGAGCGGCTTTTCGGATCGATGAAGAAATAGGTGCCGCCCGAACCGGCCCAGCCGACCGTGCCGCCCGGATACCAGGTGTCGCTGCCGCTATCAGTTGTCCCGACAGCAAGGCCGTAGCCAAACTGCATCGGCGACTTGCCGGGCAACTGGCCCACTGTGACGCGGGGGGCTGCAAGCGCCTGGACGCCTTTGCGAGACAAAATGCGCTGGCCATCCAGTTCGCCGCTGTTGGCCAGCATCCGGGCAAAGCGCAGATAATCGCCAGCCGTGCCGGCGAGTGCACCGCCGCCGTCGAGCA
Source organism: Novosphingobium sp. Chol11 (assembly GCA_945906005.1). Lineage (GTDB taxonomy): Bacteria > Pseudomonadota > Alphaproteobacteria > Sphingomonadales > Sphingomonadaceae > Novosphingobium. The sequence continues at coordinate 1,846 of CAMDQY010000095.1, forward strand.
GCCGGGAAGCATCGCGATATTCGGACTGTCCGGGCGATTCCATCAGTATTAGCCCGTCTGGTCCCTGCCGGTAAAGCGGCGTGAGGCGAGCCACCTGTGCATTGCTTATGACGAATGTCGTATCGTTCATGCCGAGAGGAGCGAAAATCGCTTCCTTCAGGAAGGCATCGAGGCGCTTGCCACTGGCGCGCTCGATCAACGCGCCCAGCAGTGTGGTCGAGTAGCTGTAGTGAAACCGCTCGCCTGGATCGAATAGTAGCGGCGCCGCGCCGATGCGGGCGACCAGTTCGTCAAGGTTGCGTGCCGGCTCGCCGTCCTGCGGAGTGCGCCCGACCGGGGTATCCCTCAAGACGCCGTGGCGACGGTAATACTGGTGGACTGGCGTGGTGCCTGTGAAATGATAGACGATGCCGGACGAATGACTCAGCAGGTCGGCGATGGTGATCTGCCGTTTGGCAGGGCTGGTCACCATGTCGTCCCGTCCGCCGGATCGATAAACGCGCATGTCCGACAGTTCCGGCAGAAATTTGGATGCCGGATCGCCAAGCGAGAGCACTCCGCGCTCGGCCAGGATCATGATGCCCACGCTGGTCACGGGCTTGGTCATCGAGAATAGACGGAAGATTGCATTCTCGTCCAGCGGTGTCCTCCCGCCCGGTTCGGCAGAGCCGACTGTTTCGTGGACGAGGATACGGTCACCCCTGGCGATGTGGACGATCGCGCCCGGTATCACCCCATGGGCGATGGCTGCTTCCAGATCGGCACGCAGTTGCGGGTCATGCCTATCCTGCGCAAGCGGTGGCTGGGGCATGGCAATGCCCGTGGCAGGCATGTTCGCACATCCGGCAGCGGAAAGGCCAATTATGCCCGCAAAGATCGCAGCAAACTTCCCGGTGGGTCTCATGTTTTCTCCAGGTTCGAATTCCGGCCCGGGCAGGGTTCGGTATCCGTGCGCGAGCCTTTCCAATACTTGAATGCCATTCATTTTACAAGTAGGCATCATCGGACTTGGCCTGATCTCGAAGGACCAGAGCAGGAGAAATCATGCAGGACATTGCTGAAGAGCTCGAGATATTCCGGCGTAGCGTGGCGCATTTCGTCGATGCCGAAGTGTCGCCGCATCGCGAACGGTTCCGTAAGCAAAAGTGTGTGGATCGCGATTTGTGGAACAAGGCAGGCGAGGCGGGTCTGCTGTTGACCGGGATTCCGGATCCGTGGGGCATAGGCGGGGATTTTCGCCATGAGGCCGTCGTGATGGAAGAGCTTTGTCGGATCGGATTTGGCGATTTCGCCATCTCGATGCACAGTGGCATCGTCGCACCCTACATCTATCATCTGGGCACCGACGAGCAGCGTGACCGTTGGCTGCCCGCGATGGCCCGCGGTGAACGAGTGGGCGCACTGGCTATGTCAGAGCCGGGCACCGGATCGGACCTGCGCGCGATCCGCACCACGGCGGTGCTCGAAGGGGACACATGGGTCATCAACGGGGCCAAGACCTTCATCACCAACGGCCATCTTGCTGACACCATCGTGCTCGCATGCCGGACCGATCCGATCGAGCGCGGCAAGGGCCTTTCGCTCATCGTGGTCGATACCCAGGGACTCGATGGCTTCCGCCGTGGCCGCAACCTGGAAAAGATTGGATTTGCCGGAAGCGATACGGCGGAGCTTTTCTTCGAGGATTGCCGCGTGCCCCTAGGCAATCTGCTTGGCGAGCGTGGTCAGGGGTTCGCCGCCATGTCGCAGCAATTACCGCAGGAGCGGCTGATCATCGGATTGCAGGCGGTCGCCTCGATGGAAGCGGCGGTGGCGCTGACCGTTGATTACACGAAGGAGCGCAGGGCGTTCGGCCAGCCCTTATTCGATTTCCAGAACACACGCTTCAAGCTGGCCGAGGCAAAGACGGAAACCGTCGCCGCGCGCGCCTTCGTCGATTCATGCATTGCCAGGCATGTCGAGGGTCATCTCGACGCCACGACAGCAGCGATGATCAAGTGGTGGACCACTCAGAAGCAGGGCGAGGTGATGGACGAGTGCCTCCAGCTTTTCGGCGGCTATGGCTACATGGCCGAATATCCCATCTCGCACATGTGGACCGACGCGCGGCTGCAGAAAATCTACGGTGGCACCAACGAGATCATGAAAGAGCTGGTCGGCCGCTCACTGTGAAGATCGAACACTTGGGAGAAGCCGCATGTCCTATCTGATCCCGCGCCGCGAGATCGATTTCATCCTGCATGACTGGTTGAGGCTGGATGAAATCCTGAGCCTGCCGGACTTTGGCGATCACGGGGTCGAAACTATCGCCCAGCTCATGGACCTGTCGGAACGGCTGGCGATCGACCAGTTTCTTCCCCACTACCGCGAGGCTGATGTCCATGAGCCGCGGCTAGAAGGCGGGATAGTGCTTATCCTCCCGGCGGCACGCGAAGCCCTGGCGCAATATCGCGATCTCGGCCTGTTTGCGGCGAGTTTCGCGCCGGAGCTTGGCGGGATGGGCTTGCCGACCACGGTTTGCCTTGCCTCATTCGCGCAATTCCTGGCCGCGAACGCGTCGACCGCCGCATATATCCTGCTGACCAACGCCAACGCACGGGTGATCGCCGCGTTCGGGACCGAAGCACAAATCGCGCAATTTGCGCTGCCGCAGATCGAGGGTCGCTGGTTTGGCACCATGTGCTTGTCTGAACCCGAAGCAGGCTCGGGGCTTGGCGACATCACTACCCGGGCTGTGCCCGATGGAGACGACCCACTGGGCGCGCGCTACCGTCTGACCGGCAACAAGATGTGGATTTCAGGCGGCAATCAGGATGTTTCCGAAAACATAGTCCATCTCGTACTTGCGAAGACACAAGGTCCGGAAGGGCAGCTTGCCGAGGGAACACGCGGCATATCGCTCTTCCTTGTTCCGAAGGTCCTTCCCGACGGCGGCGCCAACGATGTGACTGTCGCTGCGCTTAACCACAAGATGGGCTATCGCGGCACTTCGAACTGCGCACTGAATTTCGGCGAAGCGGGCGGCGCGATCGGCTGGCTGGTTGGGCAGGAAGGCGACGGGCTACGCCAAATGTTCCAGATGATGAACGAGGCGCGCATCTCGGTTGGCCTTGGCGCGGCCGCGCTTGCCTGGCGGGGGTATCGCCATGCCGCCGAATACGCGCAGCAGCGAACGCAGGGTCGCCGGGCGGGCGAGGCTGGGAACCGCAAGGCAGCGATCATCGAACACGCCGATGTGCGGCACATGCTTCTGACGCAGAAGGCCATTGCCGAAGGGGCGCTCGCCGTGTGCCTGTACTGCGCGATCCTGTTCGATCGTGCGCAGCATGACACGAGCGACACACAATCGGCCATCCTGCTCGATCTGCTCACTCCTGTGGCCAAGACATGGCCCTCCGAGATGGGCCTGGTCGCGAACCATCTCGCGATCCAGATCCATGGCGGCTATGGTTACACGCGCGATTTTCCGGTCGAGCAGGTCTATCGCGACCAGCGTCTCAATCCGATCCACGAGGGTACGACCGGTATTCAGGGCATCGATCTGGTCGGCCGCAAGATCGTGCGCGACGAAGGTCGTGCCTTGCAATTGCTGGAGCACCGCATCCGCGACACCATTTCGCGCTCGCGCAAGGGCGGGTTGCTGACGGACGAAGCCTCGGCGATCGAACTTGCGCTCGATCAGGCACTGGCTGCGGCGTGCGCGCTCATCGCGACGGGGATGCCCAAGGCGACGGAAAATGCCACGGCGTTCCTTAACGGTTTTGGACATCTGGTGATCGGCTGGCTGCTGCTCGATCAGGCGTTGGTAATCGGCGATGCCGCGAAGGACGACGCTTTCGCGCAAGGCAAGCTGCATAGCTGCCGCTATTTCGCGCGGACCGAATTGCCGAAGGCGGGACTATGGTTTGAAATCGCGGTGGCTGGCAGTGCCCTGGCAGCGGCCTGTCGTTCCGAGATCTTTGGTTAGTCTAGCCGAGTGATCCTGGCTCTCGAAAGGGCCCGGGCTTGGTGACGTTCCTGCATCAAGGCTTCAACCAACGGGGCGAGGAAGTTTGCCGGTGCCGCCGGGTCGCCATGATGATGGGAACACCTGCATAGCAACCGGATCTAGTCATTGAAGGAACCGCCGCTTTCACCCAGTTCGACCAGAAGCGGGGAAGGCTCCCACAGGTTGCCGTTCGGTCCCCGCTGCAGTGCCCGCACGCGGCGCAGCACCTCATCGAGGCCCAGAGTATCGGCATAGAACATCGGCCCGCCACGCTCGGGCGGGAAACCATAGCCGGCGATCCAGACGATATCGATGTCACTGGCCCGGTATGCCATTTCGTCGGCAAGGATGTTCGCGCCTTCGTTCACCAGGGCGAGCACGCAGCGATCGACGATTTCGTCGGGGGTTACGCGGCGTCGCTCGATCCCGTGCTCGGCGCTATAGCTCGCCAACATCTGTTCAATCACCGGGTCGGGCTGGGCGGTCCGGCCGTCGGGATAATCATAGATCCCCTTTCCCGTCTTCTGGCCGAAACGACCGAGTTCGCAGATGCGATCGATGAAGCCGGGATATTGACGCTCCGGCATGTCGATGCGGCGGCGCTTGCGCACGCTCCACCCGATGTCCTGGCCTGCGAGATCGAGCACGCGCAGCGGTCCCATCGCCATACCGAAGAATTCGAGCTCGCCGTCGATTTCCTGGGGGAGGGCGCCTTCCTCAAGCAGGAAATAGGCTTGGCGCAGGCATTCCTCGAACATGCGGTTGCCGATGAAGCCATCGCAAACGCCTGCAACGACGCCGACTTTCCCGATTCGTTTGGCAAGCGCCATAGCAGTTGCCAGGACATCGGGGGTGGTGGCTTCTCCGCGCACCACTTCAAGAAGGCGCATGATGTTGGCAGGGCTGAAGAAATGCAATCCAACCACATCGCTGGGCCGCGACGTGAATCCGGCGATCAGATTGAGGTCGAGCATGGAGGTGTTGCTGGCGAGTATCGCTCCGGGCTTGGCGAGGTGATCAAGCTCGCGGAACACCTGTTCTTTGACCGTCATATCCTCAAATACGGCCTCGATGATGAGATCGGCTCCCGCCACCGCCTCAATTTCACCCGCACTGGTGAGCAGGGCGAGCCTTCGCTCTGCCTCGTGGGTCGTGATGCGCCCTTTCTCTGAATCGCGGCCGATGGTCTTAGCGATTGTCCCTATTGATCGCTCGAGATTGGCGGACTGGGAATCGACCAGCGTCACCGCCAACCCCGCATTGAGCATCGAAATGGCAATGCCGGTGCCCATCGTGCCCGATCCGATCACCGCGACGGAGGTTACGTCGCGCAACCTGGTGTCCTTTGGCATGCCGGGGATTTGCGAAACCTTGCGCTCGCCGAAAAACGCATGGCGCAGCCCGCGCGAGGTGTCGGACTGCATGAGGTCGAGGCAAAGCTCGATCTCCAGGTCCATTCCCTCGGCAAAGCTCCTGGTCGCGGCGGCTTCCACGCAATCGATGATGCGCGCGGGGGCGGAGTTCAGCGCGCCTGGCTTGAGCCTTGCACGCGCAGCTTCGACCGCAGCCGCGCTGTCGGCGGAAGCGGGACGCTCGCGGGTGGGGCGCGGGGCTGCAGCCTTTCCGTCTGCGATGAATGCCAGCGCGCCGGTGAGGGCATCGGCTTCGGTCAATGCATCGACAAGCCCCATCTCGAGGGCGTTTTGCGCGGAAATTGGTTTCCCGCTCACCATCATTGCGATCGCTTCGGATGCATCGATCAGGCGCGGCAATCGTTGCGTACCGCCCCCGCCGGGCAGGATACCAAGGTTGACTTCGGGGAGACCCAGTTTCGCTCGCGTGTCGCTAACGCGGTAATGGGCGGACATGGCCAGTTCGAGCCCTCCGCCAAGCGCCATGCCGTTAATTGCGGCCACGACCGGCTTGGGCGAAGCTTCGATTTCGTCAAGCACCGTCCGGGTGAGGGGCAGCTCGCTCAGGTCACCGTTGAAATCGTTGATGTCGGCGCCGCCGCAGAACATCTTGCCTTCTCCGGTCAGGACCACGGCCGATACCGAATTGTCTGCAATTGCCGCTGTCACCGCATCGCGCAGAGCCGAGACGACACCTGCTCCGATCGAGAGTGCGTTCACCGGCGGATAGGAAAGCCCAACGATGCGCACCGAGCCTTCATTGCGCACAGTAACCGTCATAAAAGTCCTCCGCGAGAGCAGGCGCAAGTCAGCCGGGATCGGCGCCAACCACCCAGAACAGGGCTTCGCATAGCGCAGTCATGGGCTCTGTCTATCTCTATCCGAACATCTCCGCGTCCGATCTGCACGATGGAAGAATTTGCGTCTGGAAGAGTCACATTCGGACCGATTCTCGCGCATGGCTGCCTGTCTATTCTTGCCGAAGCCCAAGCTTTTTCCAGTTCGGCGAAGTCAATTTGTCACTAATTACAGCCCGCTTGCGGCTGATTTGGACATGGTCGCACGTGGGCGCGGCACATAAGCTCGGGACCTGATCGTCGCAGGAGAAAATGAAAACTACGTTTCCTTTCACCTGAGGCGTCGAGCAAGAACTGGAGAACGCCATGGATGCCATCACCACCAATAAGCCTGCTCCGGGTCCAGGATCGAAAGATTGTCTGGTTTCCGCGGATTCTCACATTCTTTTCACGGACGAGTGGGTGACAGCGCGCCTGCCGCAACGGCTCAAGGAAAAGTATGTCGAGGCTAACAAGGAATTCCGTCGGCGAGACTCCGAAAAGCGCGACGGTTGGATGCCGAACATCAATGACCTGTTCGATGAGGTTGCTTGGGACGATCCGGGTCACTTCGAGCCCAACGAGAAGCTAAAGTCGATGGACAAGGATGGGGTATGGGCCGAAGTGATCTTCCCCGAAGTGGGGGCATCGCGGGTCTGCACGCCGGATCTTCTGGGCGATGACTGGAAGGAAGTGCTCTCGGGCTACAATGACGCCATAGCCGATTTCGCTTCTGTCGATACCGAGCGGCTGATGTGCGCTTACCAGCTTCTGCCGTTCGATCCCGAATGGGCAATCAAGGAAGTGGAGCGACTGGCGAAACGGGGTGCTCGATGCATTCAGCTTCCGCCATTTCCCTACGAAGTGGGTCTGAAAGACTACTTCGACAAGAGCTATTACAAGCTATGGGGTGCGATCCAGGAAATGGGGATAACTATCCTCAACCATCTCGATTCCAACGCCAAGCAATTCGAGTTGATTAAGCGCGACCCAACTGAACAACGCGCCGTCGCGCTTGGACTACCTAAGTACCAGCTGGCAGAAACGATCTGCTTCTGGATTCTTCCGGGTGTGCTCGAAGATTTTCCGGGTTTAAAGGTGATTTTTGTTGAACCCAGTCTCGGATGGCTTCCGAACCTCTTCGACCAGACACTCGACGGCCGCATTCATCAGGGTCACTACAAATTCCCTCACCTGTCGCTCTTGCCGAGCGAATATTTCAAGCGGCAGATGGGCGCGACTTTCATGTACGAGCCGCTTGGTCTGAAATATGCCTATGACTATTTTGGTCCGGACAACATCTATTGGTCAACGGACTTCCCGCACCCGGCGACTTCCTGGCCAAAATCGCGCGAGCATGCTGACAAGCAGTTCAACGCCGCCGGGATTCCGGAAGAAGACAAGCGCAAGATCGTTTGCGACAATGCGCTGAGGACGTTCGGTCTGCAGGGCTGAGACGTTGGACGAAGATGACGGCCTCCGGAACCTCGGGGGCCGTCGCAGATTGAGTATCAGCACTAATTTTGACCAGGCTGCGCTACGGGTGCGATTACATTCGGAACACGCCGAAGCCCTGTTCGACAAACGGCGCATTCAAGGAGGCGGAAATCGCCATTCCTAGTGTGTTTCGCGTATCGACCGGATCGATGATTCCATCGTCCCACAGGTCAGACGTCGCGAAATATGCGCTTTGCTGCGCCCGATAGTCGGCAATGACAGGCTCGCGAATCTCGGCGACTTCTACTTCGGTGAGGCTCTTGCCCTCGCGCTTGAGTTGGTTGATCTTGACCTCTGCCAGCACGTTCGCGGCCTGCTCCGCACCCATGACAGCTACCTGGGAATTGGGCCAGGCGAAGGTGAAGCGCGGATCGAAGGCGCGGCCGCACATCCCATAGAGCCCCGCTCCAAACGCGCCGTTGACGTTCACGGTGAATTTGGGAACGCTCGCGCAGGAAACTGCCATGACCATTTTGGCTCCGTCTTTGGTGATGCCCTGGCGTTCGTATTCGCGGCCCACCATGAAGCCGGTAATGTTCTGCAGGAACAGCAGCGG
>CAMDQY010000096.1 GCA_945906005.1 Novosphingobium sp. Chol11
GATGGGCCTGCTGCAAGGCAAGATGCCCAAGATGGAGGACATGCGCGACTATGGCGTGGGTGCGCAGATCCTCGCCGAGCTTGGCATCCACGACATGGTGCTGCTGACCAATACCGAGCATTCACTGGTGGCGCTGGAGGGCTATGGCCTCAACATCGTCGGACAGAAATCAATCGACTGAGGAACTCCGGATCATGGCCAAATTCCTCATCGTCGAGGCGCGCTTCTACGATCACCTCAACGACATGCTGGTGGCAGGTGCCAGGGCCGCGCTGCAAGCCGCAGGTCACCAAGCCGAGGTGCTGACAGTTCCCGGCGCGCTTGAGATACCCGGCGCGATTTCGCTGGCCGAGGAGAGCGAGCAATTCGACGGTTACGTCGCCATCGGCGTGGTGATCCGGGGCGAGACCTATCATTTCGAGATCGTCGCCGGCGAAAGCGCTCGCGGCGTGATGGCGCTGACCATGGACGGCGTGGCGATCGGCAATGGCATTCTCACGGTCGAGAACGAACAGCAGGCAATCGAGCGCGCCGACCCGAAACAGAAGGACAAGGGCGGCGAAGCGGCCAAGGCGGCCCTCGCACTCTATGCCCTCAAGGAGCGGTTCAATGGCTGATTCTCATCCTTCGATCGGCGGCCTGCCGCTGGTGCTCGGCGGCAACGTGTTCGGCTGGACGCTCGACCGCGACGGCAGCTTCGAGGTGCTCGACGCTTTCTACGAGGCTGGCGGGCGGATGATCGACACAGCCGAAGGCTACACCTCGTTCGTGCCGGGCAATGTCGGCGGCGAATCCGAAACGATCATCGGCGAATGGATGGAACTGCGCGGACTGCGCGGTGACATGCTGATCGGCACCAAGACCAACATGTTCGGCTCGCCCGGCGGCCTCGCGCCCGACAAGGTGGCAAGCGCGATGGAAGGTTCGCTCGAACGGCTGCGTAGCGATTATGTCGAACTCTACTATGCCCACCGCGACGAGGAAGAAACACCGCTCGACGAGATAACGGCGGGATTCGATGCGCTTGTAAGGTCAGGCAAGGCGCGCGAACTGGGCGCTTCGAACTATGCGCCAGAGCGCCTTGTCGCCACCATCGAGGCAGCAAGGCAAGCTGGCCGCACACCATTCACCATATTGCAGAACGAGTACAACCTGATCGAGCGCAGCCAGTTCGAAGGGTCCTTTCTCGAAATCTGCACGAAATACGGCGTGGCATCACTTCCCTATTACGGGCTCGCCGCAGGATTCCTGACCGGCAAATACCGCACCAAGGCGGACCTTGAAGGCAAGGCGCGCGGCGCCAGCGTGGAGCGGGCCGGGTATCTCGAACGCGGCCTGCCAGTCCTTGCCGCAATGGACGAGGTGGTGCGCGAGACCGGAGCCAACCATGCACAGATCGCCATCGCGTGGATCTGCGCCCAGCCCGGCATCGCCGCTCCAATCGCCAGCGCAACATCGCTGACGCAGCTTGCAGACCTCGTCGCGGCGGTTTCGCTGAAACTTGATCCGGCCCAGATTGAGCGGCTGAACAACGCGGGCGCATGACCGGCGTGGCCATGACTGCAAGCAAACCAATCTACGACCGCATCGGCCTGGACTATTCCAATCTCAGAAAACCCGATCCGCGCATTGCCCGCCTGATCCACGATGCGCTGGGCGATTCCCCGACCGTGCTCAATGTCGGGGCTAGCACGGGCAATTACGAACCGACCGACAGAGATGTCACTGCGTTGGAACCATCGGCGGAAATGATCGCGCAGCGTGCCCTAGGAGCAGCGCCGGTGGTACAAGGCCGTGCCGAGGCTCTGCCCTTTGCCGACGACAGTTTCGATGCCGCGATGGCGGTGCTGACCGTCCACCACTGGACCGACCAACCCAAGGGACTCGCCGAGATGCGCCGTGTGGCGCGGAGCCGCGTTGCAATTCTCACATTCGATCCAGACTACCGCGAATCCTGGCTATACGACTACCTGCCCGAACTGGCGGAACTCGACGCAGTGATCATGCCGCCGCTCGGCGACTATGAGAAATCGCTCGGCCCGGTCGAGATAACCCCGGTGCCGATCCACCACGATTGCACCGAAGGTTTTCTGGCATCGTACTGGAAGCGCCCCGAAGCTTACCTCGACCCGCAGATCAGGCAAGGCATATCCTCGTTCTGGAAAATCGGAGGCGTGGAACCAGGTCTGGCCCGGCTCGCCAGCGATATCGAAACCGGAGAATGGAAACGCCGCTACGGTCACCTACTCGAACTGGATACAATCGACACCGGCTATCGCCTCGTCACCACACTCTAATCCGCGCCATCCCGATACCTAACCTTGCCCTCAGATTACGAGAGGCCCATTATCGGTTCATCCCGACACAGGCAGCTTGTGCCTGCCATAAAAAGGGAGTGGACAAATGAAAGCAAGATATGCGCTGATCGCCGGTGTCTCGGCGTTCATGATGTCGACCGCGGCCAATGCCGCGCACTCGGACTATTACCTCAAGATCGAAGGCGTCGATGGCGAAGCGAAAGTCGCCGAGTGGTCGTTCGGCGCGTGCAACGCGGGCCAGTGTTCGACAGTCAAGAGCCCGCGCGATGTCGCCACCGGCCAGTCCACCGGCAAACGCCAGCACAAGCCTAGCGTCACGGCTTCGCAGAATACGCAGAGTCTGCGCGAATCGCCTACCAGCACGCATACGCATAATGCATCGGACGCAAGTGCGGGGGCCGGCAGTGATGCGAAGGCCGCGCCGCCGGTTCGATCCACCTAAGATGTGAAGAAAATGGAGGGGTCACGCCTCACTGTCGCGGCGGGCGATCTCGACGGTGACGGAGCGGCAGATCTTGCCTATGCTGGCACGCTGGATGAAGTGAGCAGTCTATCTCTGATATTTCAAAAGATCGAAGCGACCAGGAGCAAGGTCTGCACCGGCAAGCACATCGCCTCGGCAACACTGCGTACCGACAGCGACAGCTACGAAATCACCAACGCGGCTGTCTCCTGCACATCGGGCGGCGTCATGGGTGTCGACGACTGGCAACAAATGAAGCTGTCCGGCGGCCAGATGAAGCACACCAGGAGCGGGCACGTCACTCTTCTGAAATGATCGTTACAGGCTGACGATCGAGACCCCCGCCGTGCCCGGCGCGCCGTAAAGCTGCGAATAGCCGACCCTGGGATTGCCGGGCACTTGCCGCTCACCCGCATTGCCGCGGAGCTGCTGCACCAGCTCGTGAATCTGGCGCAGGCCAGATGCGCCGATCGGCTCGCCATTGGCGATCAACCCGCCATCGGTGTTGATCGGCAGGCGGCCAGTGATCTTGGTTTCGCCGTCAGCCAGCATGCGTTCCTGCTCGCCATCCTTGCAAAAGCCGTTCTCGGCCATGTGGATGATCTCGGCGCCCGAATCGGTATCCTGCAACTGGACCACATCGACATCTTCCGGCCCAATTCCCGCCTGCTCGTAGGCGGCCTGCGAGGCGAACACGGTCGGCGCGGGATCGTGGACAGGAAGGGTCGAGCTGGAGTGCACCTCGTAGGCTCCGGCCTTGCGCGTGCGCAGCGCGGTGGCGCGCAGATAGATCGGGTTGGACGTAAGCTGCCGCGCCTTTTCGGCGCTGCACAGCACCACGGCTGCCGCGCCCTCGTCGGGCGAGCAGAACATATACTGGCGCAGCGGCCAGTTGAGCACGCGCGAAGCGAGAATGTCCTCCTCGCTCATCGGCGTACGGCGAAAGGCATTGGGATTGAGAGCGCCATTGGCGTAATTCTTGGAAGCAACCCGCGCCAGCGCTTCGTGGCTGATCCCGAAATCGTGCATGTAGCGGTTGATCTTCATTCCGAAGAACTTGGTGGTGAGGAACAGGCCCGCCTCGCCATACCAGGATGGCGCGCCATAATGCACCGGATCGGACGTGAACGCGCCCGAACCGTGCTTGTCCATGCCGACCGCGACGCCAATGTCGTACTTGCCCGAGCGGATACCGTCGGCAGTCAGCTCAAGCGCCGTCGCAGCCGTGGCGCAGCCGTTGTAGACATCCATGAACGAGATGCCTGTGCGGCCCAGCCGGCCAAGCACGGCGTCGGGATTGTCGACCTCGAAGCTGCCGCCGAACGCGAACTGCACGTCAGTCCACGCAATGCCCGCATCGCCAAGCGCGGAGCGGACGGCTTCGGCACCCATGTCGATCGCCGACTTGTCGCCAAAGCGACCGAACGGGTGGATACCAACGCCAAGGACGACGACTTCACGCATGGCTCTCTCCTCGTCAGATCGGCTTGAAGGCAAAAGTGACGACATCCTTGTCGTCATCGGAGCGGAACGGCACCACCGTCATCTCCACCCGGTCGCCGATATGTATCTTGTCGGGATCGCACTCAGTCAGCCGTGCTTCGACCATGATCTCGCCTTCAAGATCGATCAGGCCCACGCCCATAGGCTTGAAACTGTCTCGCGTTTCACCGCCAGCATAGGGCGGCGGCGGCAGGAATTCCTGCGAGGTCCAGCTATAGACAGTGCCGGTCGTGGACAGCAGATGACGCGCCACATCGGTGCTGCCGCAGCGCCCGCATGAAGGCTGCTCGGGAAAGAACACCGCGCTGCAGGCGGCGCACTTGCAGCCGATCAATTGCGGCTTTTCGGCAGGCCAGGTAAATACGTCTTCAGCAAAGGGAACAACGAGCGGCACGACGCAAGAATCCTCTCTTAATGGCGGCAAACCGCCTGCCCGGACCTTGCACAATTAATGCACATCACGCAATGCATTTTGGCTTCAGTCGATGAAGGGTGCCCAGCTATAAACGATAGTTTCCTGCCCCGTTCGGGGATGCTTATCGTGTACGCCCTCTGCAAAGCCATGGCGCTCGTAGAATCGCCGCGCGCTGGCATTCTCTGCAAACACAGATAGCCATATGCCCTCACGCAGTTCGGCCTTTGCATGCGTCAGCAGCATCGTGCCTATGCCCTCGCCCTGTGACTCGGGCAAAACGAAAAGTTGATGAAGCTGCTGATCTTTAGGCTTCAAAGCCAAGAATCCGACTGCCTCGCCATCTCGCCACGCAAGCCAGGCGGACCAACCGGCATCGATCTCTTTGGGTATTCGCTCGACGAGTTCCGCGACGTCGCCTTGCCCTGCCACCGCAACCGTTGAGGCTTGGTAACTCCGGCTCCAGATTTGCGCAGTGACTTCCAGCCATTCGGGCTCATAGGGAAGCACCTTCGGGGACATTGCGCTATCGTGACAAACGCCCGAACGCGCCCGCGCCCGCGTAGACCGCAACGTCGCCAAGCTGTTCCTCGATGCGGATTAGCTGGTTGTATTTCGCCAGCCGGTCCGAGCGAGCCAGCGATCCGGTCTTGATCTGACCGCAGTTGGTGGCGACCGCGAGATCGGCAATGGTCGAATCCTCGGTCTCGCCCGAACGGTGGCTCATCACCGCCGTGTAGCCCGCGCGCTGGGCGATGCTCACGGCATCGAGCGTCTCGGACAGCGAACCGATCTGGTTGACCTTGACCAGCAGCGAATTGGCAAGTCCGTCGGCAATGCCCTGCCGCAGGCGCTTGGGGTTGGTGACGAACAGATCGTCGCCGACCAGTTGAACCTTGTGGCCGATCTTGTCGGTCAGCGCCTTCCAGCCGGCGAAATCGTCCTCGGCCATGCCGTCCTCGATCGAACGGATCGGATAGTCGTCGCACAGTCGGGCGAGATAGTCGGCCATCTCTTCGCCGGTCAGCGACAATCCCTCGCCACTGATTTCGTATTTGCCCTGCTTGAAGAATTCGGTCGAGGCGCAGTCGAGCGCCAGCACCACTTCGCTGCCGGTCTTGAAGCCGGCCTTCTCGATCGAGGCCATGATGAAATCGAGCGCATCGCGGGTGCTGGCAAGGTTTGGCGCAAAGCCGCCCTCGTCGCCCACCGCCGTCGCCAGCCCCTTCTCGGTCAGGCCCTTTTTGAGAGTGTGGAAGATTTCCGCGCCCCAGCGCACCGCTTCAGCCAGAGTCGGCGCGCCGACCGGCATCACCATGAATTCCTGGAAATCAATGGGATTGTCGGCGTGTTCGCCGCCATTGATGATGTTCATCATCGGAACCGGCAGGACGTGAGCAGATACGCCGCCAACATAGGCATAGAGCGGCATGCCGCGCGAATCCGCCGCCGCCTTGGCCACGGCCAGGCTGGTGCCGAGGATCGCATTGGCGCCAAGCACGCTCTTGTTTTCGGAGCCGTCGAGCGCGATCATCGCATGATCGATCTCGCGCTGGTCCTCGGCGTCGATCCCGGTGAGCCGCTCACGGATCGTGTCATTGACCGCCGCGACCGCGCGAGTCACGCCCTTGCCGAGATAGCGCCCCTTGTCGCCGTCGCGCAGTTCGACCGCCTCGTGCGCTCCGGTCGATGCGCCCGAAGGCACCGCCGCCCGGCCGAAGCTGCCATCTTCGAGCAGGACATCGACCTCGACCGTAGGGTTGCCCCGGCTGTCGAGAATCTCGCGGGCGTGTATGTCAATGATCGCGGTCATGGCGGAAACTCCTGCACGTGCTAGCTGTCCGATTGTCGCGCGCCTCTTAGCAGCGTAACCTTTGCTGGCAAGTTGCGTTGCAGCAATCGACGCAGGGATGTTACAATCCGAACACCCTTTCCCTATATTGCCCGCCGGGGCGCATTGGAGGTACCGATCATGACTGACGCCACATTCACACCCAACGATAACCTGACACCGGAGCCGACCGCCAAGGCTGCCGCGAAGGGCCACTTCGCCAAGGCAGTCGAGGAAGCCAAGGCCGGCGCGCAGGCGCTCGGCAAGGAAGCCCAGGACAAGCTCAACCAGCAAAAGGAAGAGCTCACCGCCAAGAGCCGCGAGAAGGGCAGCGAGGCCAAGGACAAAGCCTATGATTTCGCCGCTCAAGGCAAGGCCAAGGCGACCGAGGACATGCAGAAGTTCGGCAAGCTGGTTGAAGACAATGCCGCGATGATCGACGAGAAGCTTGGCGTGCAATACGGCAACTATGCCCGCACCGCCGCGGCGACGATCAGCAACACGGCTGTCAAGCTCGACGAAAAATCGCTCGAGGATGTTGGCGAGGATGTGTGCAATTTCGTGCGCGAAAAGCCTGTGCTGGCCGTCGGTATTGCGGCAGGCGTCGGATTCATGCTCGCCCGCCTGCTGCGCCGCTGATCCGTCCGGGAGCACAAACGTTCCGAGAGCAGGCAGTGGATTCGCCCGATACCGCCCAACCGACGGAGCCGGTTGATGATGGCCTGCACGAGGATCCCACGCTCGCGCAGGATATGCGGGCGCTTGCCGGTCAAGTCCGTGCCTTCGCGGAGGCAGAACTGGCCTTTCAGAAGGCGCGTGCAGCCTATGTCGGCAGTGCTGCCAGGACGATCGCCGTACTCGGGGTTGTCGCTGCCGTGCTGGTGTTTTTCGCCACTATGGCGGCAGTGTTCGGCACGGTGATCGCGCTGGGGCCCATCCTCGGCCTTTGGGGAGCCATGGCGGCAGTTAGCCTGTCGGTACTGGCACTTGCCGCAATGTGTGCGCTGGTCGCGCTGGTCAGGGTGAAGCGGATGAAAGCCGTGCTTGGCGAAGGGAATGGCGATGGCGCAGGCAGCTGAACAACAGCTTCGGCGCGATCGCGCCAATCGCGATGCGGCGAGAGCTGAGCTCGATGGACAGATCGCGCGGATTCGCGGTGATCTCGAACAGCGCGGTATCGGAGGAAGAATTGCCGACGAGGCTGCGGCCAAGGCCCTTGCTGCGGTCGACGATGCCGCCACGATAGTCAGCGAGAGCAAAGGCGTTATCGGCGGAACTTTAGCCCTGCTCGCGCTTTGGTACTTCCGGCGACCGATTTTTTCTGCCCTTGCAGCGATGTTCGGCACGGATGACGAAACAGAAGGACCAAATGACCATGAATTCTGACCACACCAGCGATCAGCCAATTTCCCCGACAGCAAAGACCAACGTGGTCGCATTGCCGCAAATGGATGAGCCGGTATCGGCACAGACCAAGGCGGTTGCCTTCGTTCGCGAGCATCCGGTGATGACGCTGGCGGGAGGCCTCGCGATCGGCGCGGTCGCTGCCGCGCTCATCCCCCGCCGCAACCGGCGCTATGTCGCAAAGCAAGGTTCGATGATCGCCGATGCGATCGCCGCCGCAAGCGCGTCCATCGCCCAGCAGGCGCTGACTTCGCTCGACTCCGCATCGTCGGGTGTCCGCCGCGGTTCGCAGGCGGTGCAGGCGAGCGTCGAACATGCCGGCGAAGCCGCCTACGGGCGCGCAAAGTCGCTGCTCGGCCGCAAACAGTCGCCATCTACGTTGGGTGAGCGGAGCGGATCGCAGCGCGCGCGGGCGAGATCGTCGGTCGACTGCATCGATAAGCATCTTATTTGTCGTATCGCCTGGTGCGCAAAACCGGTTCCCACTTTTCCGCGCGATGCTCAGCCCCTCTTGCTCTTCGCAGGTGCAGCACGCTAGACGGGGACATCCGTTTTTAGGAATCGCCTCTATGCCAAAATTGCATCTCGTCATGGGTGGCCGGGTTTCTGACCCGCAAACGCTCGATTTCATAGATTGCGAAAAGCTCGATCTCGTCGGCGTCTATCCTAGTTACGACGAGGCCGAGGATGTCTGGCGTTCGTGGGCGCACAAGACTGTCGACGATGCGCAGATGAAGTATGTCATCGTTCACCTGCACAAGTTGTTCGAGCCCGATCTGCTCGACGACTGATCGGGGGCTGCGCAGCCTGCGCATGCCCCGTGCAAATCAGATGAATTCGATTTTCTTGACGACGTAGAATTTGTCGCCCGCGGGTGCCATCACCTCGATTTCCTCATCGACCTTGCGGCCGATCATCGCCTTGCCAAGTGGCGAGTTGTAACTGATGCGGCCCGCCTTGGCGTCTGCCTCGTACGGGCCGACGATCTGGTACTTGACCGGTTTATCATCCTCGTCGAGCAGCGAAACGGTCGCGCCGAAAATGATCCGGTTGCCCGAAAGCGTCGCCGGATCGATGATCTGGGCGCGGCTCATCTTGTCCTCGAGGTCGGCGATCGACGCCTCGACCTGACCCTGCCGCTCCTTCGCCGCGTGATACTCGGCGTTCTCCGACAGATCGCCGTGCGCGCGCGCTTCCTCGATAGCCTCGACGATCAGGGGGCGCTCCTCGCGCAGCGCCTTGATCTCGGCGGTCAGCCGTTCGTAGCCTTCCGCCAGCATTGGCAGCTTTTCGACACTCGCCATTATTCGGCTTTCTCCAAGAGCATCGCGCGGAAAAGTGGGAACCGGTTTTCCGCAGTAAGTGATGCGACAACAAATATATTCCCGGTATTCGCGACTAGAAGTCTGCCCCGCCCCGGAAGGGACAGGCCGACATTTCGCGATGTAGGGAGGCGAAATCAGTTGTTGCTATAATAATCCTGCAACGAGCGGACTTCAAGCTGGCTTGATCGCATGGCCGCAATTGCCTGGGTCACAGCGCAGCTCGCAGCCGCCGTGGTGAAGTAGGGAACCTTCGAATTGAGCGCCGAGGCGCGGATCGATTGCGAATCCTTGAGGCTCTGCCAGCCCTCGGTGGTGTTGAATATCAGCGCGATCTCGCCGTCGATGATCTTGTCGACGATGTGCGGACGGCCCTCGGCGACCTTGTTGACCAGCTCGACCGGCAATCCGGCATCGGCCAGATAGCGCTGGGTGCCGACGGTCGCGACCACGCGGAAGCCAAGATCGATCAGTTCGCGCACTGCGGGCAGGATATAAGCTTTGTCGCTGTCCTTGACCGAGACGAAGGCAGTGCCTTGCTGCGGGATTATCGTGCCCGCACCGAGCTGTGACTTGGCAAATGCCGTGGCAAAATCATGATCTATTCCCATGACTTCTCCGGTGGACTTCATCTCCGGGCTGAGGATCGGATCGACGCCGGGGAAGCGAGCGAACGGGAACACCGCTTCCTTCACCGCCATATAGGGCAGGTCGCGCTTGAACGGGGGAAAGGTGGACAGTTTTTCGCCCGCCATCACCCGCGCGGCAATCTTGGCGACCGGCTGGCCGATCG
>CAMDQY010000097.1 GCA_945906005.1 Novosphingobium sp. Chol11
TGCCCCATTCGAACACGCGCGCATTGGGCCGCGCCTGCAGGAAGGCCTCTACCTTGCCGATGGCGTCATAGGTCCACCACGGCACGTCGAGGCGGATTAGCGCGTCGATGTCGTAGATTGCGAGCAGGCTTTGCAGCCAGTGGCGATAACGATGGTCGCGCGCGCTAACCGGTTTACGGCCCAGCCCGAATGGTTCGACCGCGCTGCGCACCGCGCGCATCAGCGAGACATAGCCGCGCTTGGCGACAAGCACCGTATCGCTCATGTCCTGCCCTTCAAATTGCTGACCGGATCGCAGATTTCTGCCCGACGTGCCGGAGCGAAGCCTTTCCGCTCGGCCAAGTTCATGCAGAACTCGCGCGTTAGCTGCCCTTCTGCATCGAGAAACACGGCGCGAGTGTGTGCGGTCTTGTTGATGGTGACGAACATGCCAAGAGTCGCCAGCAGAAGCAGAACAGACCTCCAGCTACGATTCCGGCGCTCATCGGTGCTCGACTGCCGGGCAACCGCGGCAAGCCCGAATATCGCTGGCAGGGCGATTAGCGGCCACAGATCGACATGGTAGCGCAGAGTGATCGTCATGTAGCCGAACATGAACATCGAAGCGACGGTCACGCCTGCCATCCCTGCCGCAGCGGGCATCTGCCAAGTCTGGCGCTGGAACAGCCCCACCATCATCAACAGTACCCAGCCGGGCCACAGGAACAGCAGGCCGATGCGCGGCTGGGCATAGGTGATCGCATCGCCGGGCTTGAGCATGCTGGTATGGAGCGCATCCAGCGTTTCGATAACGTTGTCGAAGCCCATGTTGCTCGGTGGCGTGGCGACATAGATCATCGCGTTGGGAACGATGCGACTGGCGTTGAACTGGCCGAACCTGGTGAAGGCAATGGCGCGCGGTGCCTCGCGGCTCTCGGTGCCCCAGAAGATCGAGGCATATTGCACCTTCTCGTGCGCGAAGCCGCCGTGCATCGTCATCGGGTTGCCGAAGCGAACCGCATTGCTGCCCAGCAGGCCTGCGCCGAATAGGCCGAGGATCGTCATGGCAAGGATAGCGCCCCTCCACTGCCTCTGCCCGCGGCGCAGCACCAGCCAGGCAGCCATCAGGCTGATCGCCAGATAAAGCCCGACGGCAAGGTGCGGGAGGGCATGGACGGTCAGTCCCGCCAAAACGGCCATGGGCACGATCGCCCGCGAAAGCGCAATGCGGCCGAAGCAGACCATGGTGATCAGTAACAAAACGCCCGCTGTCAGCGCGTAGGTGGCGATGACCGGCTCGTCGAACACCGCACCTGTCGCCGACATGACCATGCCAGGAGCGGCAAACCACACCGCGCAGGCCAGCAGTGCCGAGGCCCAGCCGTTGATGCGCCCTGCCCCGCCCGCGCCCTGCGCCAGCGCGAGCCAGAAGGCGCGATGATAGGCCGCATTACCGAGCACGGCCCAGAACCACATGCTGAAGGCCGAAATCCACGGCGTCGGCAGTTCGACGAATGGCAGGAAGAACAGCTGGGTCAGGAGCGGGGTCAGGCCGCAGTAGAGGTAGCCATTACCGTCCGCGGTAAAATGCCCCTCCAGCTTGAGGTCGCACATCGGCAAGTTCCAGTGACCCTCGACGAACAGCGCGTGGGCATACATGTCGTAAAGGTGAGCGCCGATGAAGGGATGCGGGACCGGATAGATAGACCCCGAAGCGATGGCCGCCATCAGAGTCGCGCCGACGAGAGCAATCGCGAAGGCGACGGTCTGAGCCGCGCTCCAGCGCGGAGTAGCGGGAGCGCTTGGTTGCGGCGATACAATCGCAGAACTGCTCATCGCCGCGTCCTGCGGCGGTCCGCGTCGATCTTGCGCAGACGTTCGAGGCATTCCTCGGTCAGACGGCGATTGGTGGCGATGGCATCAGACAGAAAAGCGATCACCGCAGTAATATAGCCGACAGAAACGAACAGGCTTCCGATGATCAACGACTGCACATGGCCTTCGCCTTCGCCGATTGCATAGAACCAGACGAAGCGCAGGATCGGCACGAGGCCGATCGCGGTCATGGCAAGGCCCAGCGAAAGGAAGGCGGATAGCGAGCGATACATGAAGAAGCTGCGCAGGATCGTGGCCACCTGCATGCGCAGGAACGCGGACATCGAGGTGAACAGGCGCGAGGGGCGCGTAGCCGAATTGGTCTCGACCGGGACCGAAAGCACTGTGAGGCCGCTTTGTCCGGCATGGATCAGCGTCTCGGTGGTATAGCTGAATTTGGTCATCGCGTTGATCTTGAGCGCGGCGGCGCGGCTGTAGGCACGAAAGCCCGAAACCGCGTCGGACACGCTCTCCACACCCGAAAGGTGGCGCACTACGCGTGTGCCGAAGCGCAGGAGGAACCGCTTCAGGCCCGAGAATTCAGGATTGACGCCGGGGTTGCGGTCTCCCACCACGACATCGGCGCGGCCTTCGACGATGGGTCGCACTAGATCGGCGATGTATCGACCGGGATACTGGTGATCGCCATCGGTATTGACGATAATGTCGGCGCCCTCGGCAATGGCGTTGTTGATGCCTGCCTGGAAGGTGCGGGCAAGGCCCTTGTTGCCCCGGTTACGGACGATGTGGTGGACACCGTTGGCAAGCGCCACTTCGACGGTGCGGTCACTCGATCCGTCGTCGATAATCTGGAATTCAACGGTTTCGATGCCATCGATTTCGCGCGGCAAATCGTCGAGCACGCGCGCGAGCGTGGCTTCCTCGTTGTAGCAAGGTAACTGGATCACGAGCTTGAGACCTGTCGCGCGCAGGTACGCGCCGTCGGCGGCAAGCCCCTCGGCCTCGATCGACCGGTCAATGAAACTCATCGCCAAGTGCCCCTTCGTGCGCGTCCCGCCAGCCGCGAAATGTCCGCGACCATGCTATCCTCCGCAGATTGCCTTAAGGTTTTGGCAGATCGTGGTTAACGACTTGTTACTTCGGCCCCATGCTGTTGCCGGAACATGGGCACTTGTCGCGGCGCGCAGCACCGGTTAGGCGCGGCCACGCTAACCCACAGCCCCAGCGGAGTCCGCAAGACCCATGTCCGACCTTGAAACCGCCATCGAACAGGCCTTCGAAGCCCGCGACACAGTCACGCCCGCCAGCGACGATGTGCGCAAGATCGTCGATGCGGCACTGGAACTGCTCGATACGGGCAAGGCCCGCGTCGCAGAGCCCGACGGAAAGGGCGGCTGGAAGGTCAACCAGTGGCTCAAGAAGGCGGTGCTGCTCTCGTTCCGGCTCAACGACAATGTGGTGATGGAATATGCTTCGGCCGGCGCGCCCGCGTTCGACAAAGTTCCGCTGAAATTCGAGGGCTGGGGCGAAAACCGCTTTCGCGATGCCGGCATCCGCGTCGTTCCCGGCGCGGTGGTGCGCCGCAGCGCCTTCATCGCCAGGGGCGTGGTGCTGATGCCAAGCTTCGTCAATCTGGGCGCTCATGTCGGCGAAAACACGATGGTCGATACCTGGGCGACGGTCGGCTCCTGTGCCCAGATCGGCGCAAACTGCCACATCTCGGGCGGTGCGGGGATCGGCGGCGTGCTCGAACCGCTCCAGGCCAATCCGGTGGTGATCGAGGACAACTGCTTCGTGGGCGCACGCGCCGAAGTCGCCGAGGGCGTGATCGTCTGCGAAGGTTCGGTGCTGGCGATGGGCGTATTCCTCGGCGCTTCGACCAAGATCGTTGACCGCGCGACCGGCGAGATCCACATCGGCCGCGTCCCGCCTTATTCGGTGGTGGTGCCCGGCGCCCTGCCCGGCAAGCCGCTGGCTGACGGCACGCCCGGCCCTTCGCTCTACTGCGCGGTCATCGTCAAAACCGTCGACGCGCAGACCCGTTCCAAGACCGGGATCAACGAACTCCTGCGCGATTGAACCTGTGCGCCATGTCCTGTAAGCTTGCGGGCATAACAGGCGAGGCGCAGGCTCGCTAACTCGCGAAGTCCTGACCAGTCGCTATCCCGTGCATCGCCTCGCCGTGATGGAGGATGTCCGATGGAACGTATCCGAGAAGAAACCCACGTCACCTCGACCGAGGCCAGCGGCGGGGTCAAGAACCATGGCGTGCGCTATGTGCTGATGTTCAGCCTGCTGATCGCGATAGCAGTGCTTTCGCTCATCTGGATAACCGGCGCGATATCGACCGGTGATGATGGAGTCGAAAAACCTTACCGCATTCAGGGGGTCGGCGCTGAATCCGGCTAGGTGCATAAGTCTCCACCGGGAACCCTTTCGTGACGCCATCCGTTTCATCGGAAAGCAGCAACGCAGGAGCTTTCCGTGGAACGCCGAGGTGAAGAAATTCATGTGACTACGACCGAGGCCCGCTCCGGCTTTCGTGGCACCCATGTCCGCAATATACTTTTGATCAGCCTCGTCCTGGCGATCGCGGCAATGAGTGCTGTTTGGATCATCCCCGCCCTCAATAGCTCGCAACATCCGCCCGACAACGCTACCGTCGATGAACGGACTGTGCCGGTTCCCTGACGCCCGTCAATCAGCCATTTTAGGCAGTGGTGATTCGATTGGGTTGTCGCCGCGGTGCCCGGCGGAATATCGTTCGGCAGCGCGCATAGCCCGCATCATATTGCGGCTGGCGATCTTCTCAAGGTCGGCCTTGCTGTACCCGCGTCGCGCAAGTTCAGCGAACAACAGCGGATAGCCCGAAACGTCTTCCATGCCCTTCGGCCCGCGCTGCATCCCGTCATAGTCACCGCCGATACCGATATGGTCGATCCCAGCTACCTTGCGGATGTGGTCAACATGATCGGCCATCTGCGCGACCGTTGCGAGCGGCTCGGCATTGATCGTTTTCCAGGCGTCCACTGCAGCAATCACGGCCTTTTCGTCGCCGGGATAGAGCGACTTGGCCCGCGCCGTCTCGGCTTCGATTGCAGCGCCCCATGTTCGGCGCGCCTCGCTCACGAAACCTGGAAAGGCGATCACCATCACGATCCCGCCGTTGTCCGGCAGCCGGCGCAACACCGCGTCGGAGACGTTTCGCGAACTATCGACCACGCCGCGCGCGCCCGAATGGCTGAACATCACCGGCGCTTTCGCCACGTCGAGAGCGTCCATCATCGTCGCCTCGCTGGTGTGGCTCAGATCGACAAGCATGCCGAGGCGGTTCATCTCGCGCACCACCAGCCTGCCGAAATCGGACAGGCCGTCGTTTTTGGGCGGATCGGCCGAACTGTCGGCCCATGGCACGTTGCGATAGTGCGTCAGCGTCATGTAGCGCACGCCGAGCGCGTACATCTGGCGCAACACGCCAAGGCTCGATCCGATCGAATGGCCGCCCTCGATACCCATCAGCGAAGCGATGCGCCCCTGCGCCATGGCGCGCGCGACATCGGTCGAAGTCAGCGACAGGGCAAGATCGCGCGGATACCGTGCGACCAGCCGCCGCGTTACGTCGATCTGTTCGAGCGTCGCCTGCACTGCCTGCGGCTCGGGCAGCTCGGGCGTAACGAAGACCGACCAGAACTGCGCCCCTACCCTGCCCTTGCGCAGACGGGCCAGATCGGTGTGCATGGTCCGGCCCTTCCAGGTGCCTTCCGCCTTGTCGCCGCCGGTATCGGAGGTGTCCTTGAAATCGAACTCACCGATGACGTTGCCAAATCGTCCGCGCAGCTGGATCGGCACATCGTTGTGCCCGTCCCACACCGGCGCGTCGCGCAATACATCCTCGGCGACCTGCTCGGGCGTGCGGGCCTGGGCGGGAGCTGACAGAGTTGCCGCAAGGCAGGCTGCGATGCAAAGCGAAGCTATCTTCATGTCCGTGCCTATCGCCCGTGGGGCGAGTGGAGACAAGTGCGAACGCGCCCTACGCCAGCTCCTCGAGCATCGCCAGCGCCGCTTCTAGCTCGGCAGGGAAGCGATTGCGAGTGATAGAGCGCAGAGTGCGAGCGGCTGCCGCGTTGGCGCGGTCGGCGACGCGCAGGACATAGGCGCTGCGCTTCGCATAGATTGCCTCGATCAAGGCGCGGTCGAAGGCATGGCAATCGTCCTGCGACGTCAGCCCTTCCACCATTTTCGCCGCGTCAATCAGGATTCCAGCCGCGCCGCCATGTTGGACCGCGACCGAGCAGGTCGCATCGCGCAGCGCCGGGTGACGCGAATCGAGGTCGAGGCCCGTCTGTTCGAGCACCGCGGCGGCCGAAGTCCGATAATGCGTGCGCTCAATGAAGGCATGTTGCGCTTCGCCGAATGCATCGGGTTCGCGCTCGGCCACTTCACGCCAGCACCGCGAGAATGACGCGCTTCTCGGAGCGAACTTGCCGAAGTCCTGCGCCCAGGCAGCGCCTTCGCTCGCAATGAAGCGCGCTGCCGTGCCAGTGCGCGAGGATAGCTGGTAGGTGCCGTATGACACGCCGCCCGGATCGCCCACCCCGCCCGATACTGCGCCTGGTCCTCGTCCGCCGCTCTCGAAATGTTCGGACAGGCTACCGAGCCTACGCGAAGGGCCCAGTTGGCCGGAGCCAAAAGCAAGGTCGATCGCCCGGTCGAGCATCGCGACTTCGGCTTGCGTAAAGCTGCGCGCGATCAGGTGGCGCACCGCATCTAAAATGGGCTTGCGGCGTAGAACAGCCGCGTTCTTTGTCTGTTCCATAAGCGCGGCGGCTTGGCACGGCCTGCGGCCTGTAGGACAGCAAATTCAACAAGTTGGAGAATTTTTGCCCCTATGCCAGCGCCTCGGCTATCTGCCGGAAGCGCGAAGTCAGCGTGGCGAAATCGTTGTCGCCTTCGGCCGATATGATCTGGACGCAGACATGATCTGCCCCCGCCTGCCAGTGTTCGCGCACGCGCGTGGCCATAGTCCCCACTTCGCCGCAAGCAACGATCCCGTCGATGAACCGGTCGGCATCACTGGCGATCTCATCGGCGGTATAACCAAGGCGCAGCCAGTTGTTATAGTAGTTGGGCAGCGTCTTGTAGAAGCTCACGCCCTTGGCTGCGGTCTGGCGCGCATCTTCCAGGGTTGCGCCGAAGGCTACGCCCTGTTCAGGTGCGAGCAGCTTGGTGCCAAGGATCGCGCGCGACTGGCGCGAATGTTCGGGATCGACCAGATAGGGATGCGCACCCGCTGTCTTCTCGCCCGACAGCGCCACCATCTTGGGACCAAGCGCGGCAAGGCTGGTGTTGTCCATTGCCATTCCGGCCGCTTCCAGACCTTCGACAAACTTGCGCGTATTCGTCAGCGGCTTTGCATATTCCTCGCCGATCAGCGCCGAGTGGCTGATGCCGATGCCGATCATGGTGCGCGCCTTGTGCTGCGCGGGCAGCGCCGCGAACCAGTCGGCCACTTCGGCAGGCTCGTACTTCCAGAGATTGAGAATGCCGGTGGCGATCACGGCCTTTTGCGTCACCGAAAGCAGGCGCGATACGTCTTCCAGCACCTTGTCGTCGAACCCGCCGGGGATCCACAGCGCGCCATAGCCCATATCTTCGAGATCGCGGGCGAACTGCTCCCCGCCGGGACCTTCGGCCCAGCGCAATTCCGAGTTCCAGACGCCGAGTTTGCCGAGTGCGGGTACTGCCATGTGTTTCTCTCCCAGGCTTCCTGGCGTGTGTAACGGGCCATGGCATGTGGCTGCAAGTGCGTTCCTGCTTGATCGCAGGTGCGCGGCACGACAATGCTTCAACGCAGCATGGACGAGTTCGATTTCATCATTGTCGGCGGCGGCAGCGCCGGCTGCGTGCTCGCCAACCGCTTGAGCGCCGATCCGCGCACGCGGGTGCTGCTGCTCGAAGCGGGCGGCAAGGACAATTACCTGTGGATCAAGGTGCCGGTCGGCTACCTCTATTGCATCGGTAATTCGCGCACCGACTGGTGCATGTCGACCGAAGCCGAAGCAGGACTTGGCGGGCGCTCGCTCAAATACCCGCGCGGCAAGGTGCTGGGGGGAAGCTCGTCGATCAACGGCATGATCTACATGCGCGGGCAGGCGGCGGACTATGACGGCTGGCGACAGGCTGGCCTCACCGGCTGGGGCTGGGATGACGTGCTGCCGTTGTTCCGCAAGGCGGAGGACCATTTCGCGGGCGAGAGCCAATTTCACGGCAGCGGCGGCGAAGTGCGGGTCGAGCGTCAGCGGCTGCACTGGCAAGTGCTCGACGCCTTCCGCGATGCCGCCATCGAATACGGAGTTCCGGCGACCGACGACTTCAACACAGGCGACAACGAGGGCGCCGGATACTTTCAGGTAACACAGCGCAAGGGCTGGCGCTGGAGCGCGGCGGACGCTTTTCTCAAGCCGGTTCGCAGCCGCGCCAATCTCAAGGTCATCACCGGCGCAATGACCGATCGGCTGGTGATCGAACATGGCCGCGCAGTGGGCGTGCGTTATCTGGTGGGCAATGAAGAGCGCGTGGCGTGCGCGCGCGGTGAAGTTCTGCTCGCGGCTGGCGCGATCGGTTCGCCGGCCATTCTGGAACGATCAGGGATCGGCGATGCCGAGCGTCTTGCCGCCTTGGGCATCGCGCCGGTCCTTGATAACCGCCTGGTCGGGGCAAACCTTCAGGATCACCTGCAGATTCGTTGCGCATGGAGAGTCTCGGGCGTCTCAACGCTCAACCAGCGCGCCTCGACTATGTTCGGCAAGGCACTGATTGGGCTCGAATATTTGCTGTGCCGCACCGGTCCGATGGCGATGGCGCCAAGCCAGCTAGGCATGTTCCTCAAGAGCGACCCGCAACTTGCCAGCGCCAATCTGGAATACCATGTCCAACCGCTCAGTCTCAAAGCATTTGGCGGCGATCTCGACCCGTTCCCCGCCTTCACCGCGAGTGTCTGTAATTTGCGGCCCGAAAGCCGGGGCACCAGCCACATTGCCAGCGCCGATCCACACCAGCATCCCGCGATCCGCCCGAACTACCTCGCCGCCGAGGAGGACCGGCGCGTTGCCGCACAATCTATCCGCATTACCCGGCAGATCGTCGCCCAGCCGGCGCTCGCCCGCTATGCGCCGGTCGAACTGCGGCCCGGCGAAGCTCACGACAGCGAAGACGAATTGCGGGCGGCGGCTGGCGCGATCGGCACCACGATCTTCCACCCGGCAGGCACTGCCGCGATGGGGCATGTCGTCGACAGCGAGTTGCGCGTCACCGGGATCGACGGCCTGCGCGTGGTCGATGCCTCGGTGATGCCCACGATCACCTCAGGCAACACCGCGGCACCGGTGATGATGATTGCGGAGAAAGCAGCCGCCGCGACTATCGCCTCGAGAAAATCGTGATATGTCGGATCAGCATTTCTTTAGCATCCTGTTGCTAGGAAAGCTGACAGACAGGGAAAGAAACAAAGCCGATGTCATTCGTCAAGGTTCTCATTCCGGGCCTGATCCTGACCTTTGTATTCTGCATCATCCTCGGCTCGAACGGGTCGCACGGAGGGTGGCTCGAAATCTATCAAGTCCACATGCTAGTGGATAGCGCCTGACACAAGAGTCCTTTTCGGATTCCCATCGCGGAGTTGGTGTGCGATTCAGGGTGATGCGCACCGGGATCATGTTTGAAGTTTCGCCGTCTGGCCGTCTCTGCCTTGAGCGGGTGGTGAGGGATCGCAATGCC
>CAMDQY010000098.1 GCA_945906005.1 Novosphingobium sp. Chol11
GCCGCAGAACATCCGCGCCAACGTGATCGCGCCGGGCCTCATCCTGCACCCGCGGCTGGAAGCGAAGTTCGACGAAGAAACCAAGCGCCGGTTCATGCGCTCGAACATGTTCAAGGACCGGCTGGGCGAGCCAGACGACATTGCCGCTATGGCCGCGTTCCTGATGTCGCCTGACGCCAAGTATGTCACCGCGCAGGTGATGTGCGTCGATGGCGGAGCGACCTCGCGGGCGTAAGGTTTGCCGAAATTCGCCTATCGCGGATTTCGATGCGGTTCCGGCCCCCTCCCCCCTCCCCCCTCCCAACCTCCCGATAGGCTAAAAGTCACGCAATCGGGAGGTTGGGAGGGGGCTGGTGCCGAACGATCTGAAGGACTTCGGATCAGAAAACTAACTCAGTCTGGAAACTTGCCCTCTGTCGAAACGAGGATGTCCTCGCCTTCGATCCGCACTTCGTAGGTCTTGATCGGGAAGATCGCGGGCGGGTTGAGAGGCTTTCCGGTCTCAAGGTCGAAGCGCGCGCCGTGGACTGGGCAGGCGATCCAGCCTCCGCGCATGCGCCCATCGTCGAGCGGCTCAAGCACATGGCTGCACTGGTTCTGGACCGCGAAGATCCGGTCCTTGGTGTTGCAGAGCAAGACCTTTTCGCCCTCGACCATGACGCACTTCTTGGTGCCGGGAGGCACGTCTTCGAGGCGGGCGACGGCAAGGAAGCTGGGTTCGGGCATGAGGTTGTCTGCAATTGCACTTTCATTGGCTTGCGCGCCGACGCGATTTGGCCGAACGCCGCAAGGCTCGATTCGCGCCCGTGCCTAGCCGTCGCAGACCGGCCTGTCACGCCAGGCGCAGAAATCGCTAAACGGGAGAAGACATAGCCATGATCGGCGAAGATACACTAGACATCGGCGGACAGGTGGCGCTGGTCACCGGAGCGGGCAAGGGCGTCGGGCGCGGCATCGCGCTCGAACTGGCCAAGCACAATGCGGGCGGCATCGCGGTCAACGATTTCGATTCGGGTCGTGCCAACGAGGTGGTCGCGGAAATACGTGCCATGGGCGTCAAGGCGATGCCCGCCGTGTTCGACGTGACCGACCGCGACGCTGTCGCCGCTGTCTTCAAACAGGTCGCCGCCGAACTCGGCGCGCCGACGATCCTCGTTAACAATGCCGGCAATGCCGGGCCTGACGGGACCTTCGACATGGGCTTGCCGTTCTGGGACGAGGACCCGTCGGTCTGGAACAAGTACATCGCGACCAATTTCTACGGCGTGCTCAATTGCTGCCACGTTGCGCTGCCTTATATGGTCGCGGCCGGGCATGGCCGAGTCGTTACCATCGTTTCGGATTCGGGCCGGGTCGGCGAGCCCAAGCTTGCCGTCTATGCCGCCGCCAAGGCAGGTGCTGCAGGATTCATGCGATCGCTCGCCAAGGATGCCGGACGCCACGGCATCACTTGTAATTCAATCGCGCTCGGCTCGATCCAGACGATGCATACTCCCGAACAGTTCGAGGCCTACAAGCAGAGCGACCAGTACAAGAAAGCCGTCTCGCACTATACAATTCGGCGCTACGGCCAGCCCGACGACGTTTCGGGCCTCGCCGCGTTCCTGTGCTCGGACCGGGCGTCGTGGGTCACCGGGCAGACCTATCCAGTCAACGGCGGCTACAGCGTCGCGCAATAGTGCTGCTATACAGCTAATTATTTCGCCGGGGCGTCACCATTCGGCCTTGACGAACGCACCGCCACAGTGAAGCTTCCGCGCCAAATCAAAATAGGGAAACGAGAATGCCAGACCTCGCGTATCACGCGCCTGATACCATAAAGCAGGCAACCGACCTGCTTGCCGCCAACAAGGGTTCAAGGCCGCTCGCGGGCGGAACCGACCTTATCGTGCAGATGCAATCGGGGCGTGTTGCCCCGGTCGCCATCGTCGATCTCAAGCGGATCGCTTCGCTCAAGGAAATCCGCGAGGAAGCGGGCTATTTCGCAATCGGCGCGGCGGTGCCTTGCACTTCGCTCAAGAACAACAAGGCGCTCGTTGCCGAATGGCCGGGCGTGGTCGAGGCGGCGAACCTGATCGGCTCGGTTCAGGTGCGCAACCGCGCGACCATGTCGGGCAACCTGTGCAATGCCTCGCCCGCAGCGGACAGCGTTCCGGCACTGGTTGCCGCCGGGGCGACCGCGATTGTCACGGGTGCATCGGGTGAGCGCGAAGTGCCGGTCGAACAGATCCCGACCGCACCGGGCAAGACCTCGCTGGCCGACGGAGAATTCGTTTCCGAAATCCGCATTCCGCGCCAGCAGAAGGGCGGTTCTGACGCCTATCTTCGTTCGATCCCGCGCACCGAGATGGACATTGCCGTGGTCGGCGCTGCCGCGAGCATCGTGCTTGACGCGAGCGGCACCTGCACCTCGGCTCGCATCGCCGTCGGCGCTGTCGCCCCGACTGTGCTGCTGGTGGAAGATGCAAGCAAGGCGCTCGTCGGCAGCAAGCTCGACGATGCTGCCGTGGCCAAGGCGATGGCGGCGGTGAGCGCTGCATGCAACCCTATCGACGACAAGCGCGGAACCGTTGCCTATCGCAAGGCGATGGCTGGCGTTCTCGCCAAGCGCGTTATTCAGATCGCCCGTGAGCGGGCCGGAGGAAACTGATGAGCCGTAACCACGTTACCACAACCGTAAATGGCGATGAGCGCGAGTTCCTGTGTTCGCCGGGCCAGACCCTGCTCGATGCGCTACGCGACGAACTTGGCATGACCGGCAGCAAGGAAGGCTGCGGCTCGGGTGACTGCGGTGCCTGCACTGTCGTGCTCGACGGTGAGATGGTGTGTTCGTGCCTGGTGCTGGCGAGCGAAGCGCAGGGTCGCCGGGTCGAGACCATCGAAGGCATCGCCGAAGGCAGCCAGCTTCATCCCGTGCAGCAGAAGTTCCTTGAGAACGCAGCGCTCCAGTGCGGGTTCTGCACGCCGGGCTTCATCGTTGCGTCCAAGGCGCTGCTCGACAAGAACCCGAACCCGACCGAGACAGAAGTTCGCTACTGGCTCGCAGGCAACCTGTGCCGCTGCACCGGTTACGACAAGATCGTTCGCGCGGTTATGGATGCCGCAGCCGAACTCAGGCAGGAAAGGACCGCAGCATGAACGCTCCCGAACCCAAGGACGCCTTCAAGGTCGTAGGCACTCGCCCGATCCGCCCCGACGGTGTGGAGAAGGTCACCGGCAAGGCGATTTTCGGCACCGACTACAAGGCCGCGAACATGTTGCACGGCGCGATCGTGCGCAGCCCGCATCCCCACGCGCGGATCAAGTCGATCGACACCAGCAAGGCCGAGGCCGTGCCTGGCGTCAAGGCCGTGATCACCGGCGCGGATTTCCCCTCGCTTGAAGACATCATCGTGCGGATGGGCGAAAGCTCTGGCAGCACGGTCGATATTTCGACCAACATCATGGCGAAGGACACGGCCTACTACGATGGCCATGCCGTCGCCGCGATCGCCGCAGTAACCCGGCAGGCTGCGCTCGAAGCTGCGCGGTTGGTCGAGGTCGATTACGAGATCCTTCCCCATGTCATCGAGATGTGCGATGCCTTCGCTGCCGATGCGACCAAGATCAAGGCAGCGATCAATACCGTGGGTCTGGGCGAGGGAGAGCAGGGGCGTCCCAATGCCTCTCTCAAGTTCACCAGCGCCAAGGGCGTTGCGGCTGCGGCCATGGCCAATGCGGTGCATGTCGTTTCCGGACACTATTCGCTCAAGCCGGTGCACCAGGGCTATATCGAGCCGCATGCCGCCGTCGCTGCCTGGAAGGCCGATGGCAAGCTCGATGTCTGGTGCTCGAGCCAGGGCCAGTTCGACGTTCGCGGACTCACTGCCTCGGTGCTGCATCTCGAAATCGGAAACGTGCGCGTGATGCCGCTCGAAATCGGCGGAGGCTTCGGCGGCAAGACGACGATCTATCTCGAGCCTGTTGCCGCGCTACTATCGAAGAAGTCCGGCCAGCCGGTGCGCGTCGCCATGACCCGCGAGGAAGTGTTCCGGGCAACCGGGCCTGCTCCGGGCGGCGAAATTGACGTCAAGCTCGGTGCAGATGCCGACGGCAAGCTTGTTTCCGCCGAGATCGAGTTCCAGTATTCGTCAGGTGCGTTTGGCGGCGGCGATGCCTGGGCGGGCGTGATGCACTCGGTCAACCACTATGCGATCGAGGATTACAAGGTCACCGGCTGGAACGTGCTGTGCAACATGCCAAAGCATGCTGCTTATCGTGCACCGGGCGCCCCGCAGATCAACTTTGCGGTTGAGAGCGCGATGAACGACCTTGCCGAC
This sequence comes from Novosphingobium sp. Chol11, assembly GCA_945906005.1. Lineage (GTDB taxonomy): Bacteria > Pseudomonadota > Alphaproteobacteria > Sphingomonadales > Sphingomonadaceae > Novosphingobium. The sequence continues at coordinate 4,320 of CAMDQY010000098.1, forward strand.
AAGATCGGAATCGATCCGATCGAGCTGCGCCTCAAGAGTGCGGTCAAGCCGGGCGATCCCTCGATGATGGGCTCGAAGTTCGGCGAGATTGGCCTTATCGAATGTCTTGAGGCTGCCAAGGCGCATCCGCACTATTCCGCGCCGCTTGGAAAGAACCAGGCTCGCGGCTTCGCCTGCGGAACGTGGATGAACTATGGCGGTCCCTCGACTGCCAGCGTCTCGCTTGCCGACGATGGCTCGGTGCTTGTCACCGAAGGCAATCCCGACATCGGCGGCAGCCGGGCTTCGATGGCACTTATGGCCGCCGAAACGCTGGGAGTGCCGTATGAAAAGGTCAACGTGACCATCGCGGATACCTCGTCGATCGGTTACTCGATGGTCACCGGCGGCAGCCGCACGACCTATGCCACCGGCATCGCTGTGATCGAGGCGGCAAAGGCTGTGATCAACATCCTGCGTGAGCGTGCCGCTAAGATGTGGGAAACCGATGTCGCAAACATCGAATGGATCGACGGTTCGGCGGTCTGCACCGATGCCGACAACGCGGGCAAGAGCTTTACGCTCGCTCAGATCGCAGCCAAGGCCGGCGCGACCGGCGGTCCGATCGCTTTCGAGAATGGCGTCAATCCGCTGCAGCACCTCCCGGGTTACGGCGCGCACATCTGCGATGTGGAAGTGGACAAGGAAACCGGCAACGTCTCGGTGGTCCGCTATACCGTGGTGCAGGACGTGGGCCGCGCGATCCATCCTGCCTATGTCGAAGGACAGATGCAGGGCGGCGCGGTGCAAGGCATCGGCTGGGCACTGAACGAGGCCTATATCTACAACAAGGATGGCCGCCTCGATAACGCAGGGTTCCTCGATTATCGCATTCCGGTCGCTTCGGACATGCCGATGATCGACACGGTGATGGTCGAAAAGCCGAATCCGGGTCATCCCTATGGCGTCAAGGGTGTGGGCGAGGTGCCGATCGTGCCGCCGCTCGCGGCTGTCGGAACCGCGGTGAGCAGGGCAGTCGGCAAGCCGATGCGCAGCCTGCCGATTTCGCCCGACAAGGTCTATGCTGCCTTGAATGGAGGCTGATTGCCTCGTGCGTGTGATCGTGATGCCGCCGTTCGACCGAGAGTTCTTCGGCGGCACCGATCGTTTCGAGATCGCGGCGAAAACGCTGTTCGGCGTGGTCAATCAGCTTAACGAGCTGGGGCCGGGGTTTGCCGACCTTGCAGACGTGCGCGCAGCTTTCGCGGTCGATGGTGAAGTCCAGCCGGACTGGTCGGTTCCGCTTGGCGACGCGAAGGAAGTGGTCGTCATGCAGAAAGTGGCGGGCGGCTGATTATCCCTGTTTTCGCATCGCTGGTTGCGGAAAATCGGTTCCCACTTTTCCGCGCGATGCTTCAGCCCCGCACGCCCGCCGCGAACAGACGGTGGCCTAGCTCGCCATAACTGGGATCCTTTGCCGCGCCGGACAGCGCCTCGCCGTCGAACGGGCGCGCAATAATCATGTCGTAGGTGACGAAGCGCTTGGCAAAGCGCCACTTGCCGTCGGCACACCGGCGGTAATCGTCCATGTAACGAACGACGTGCCAATCCTCCAGCTTCGGGCCGTCCTCGGCCCCCAGGCAGTGCACCGCCAGCACGTAAACTTCGCCTTGCGCCTTGTCGCCATCGACGCTGATCAGGTGGTTGCAAACGTGGTGCCCCGAATAAGGCATGAACGGCGCTGTGCTTTCGATGAAGGCGACATAGTCTGTGACATTGCCGCTGAAATCGGTGCCGTGGGTATCGATCGCGTCCTCGGTGTAGAGATCGCGCAGCAGGGCCGAATCCTTGCGATCGATCGCCCGTGAATAGAGCAGCGCCAGATCGCGGATCGCGTCCTTGTCGAGCAGGGTCTGAAGGGCTGCTTCGTCGATTGCCATGATATGCCTCTCCCGATTTTCCGGGCAGACTACCGTAGTCTCCAGCGACCGCAAGGTCTTCCAGTCAGCGGATGCCTCTTGCAGTGAGCACGCAGCGCACGTCTCCAGGCTGACCGTCTGTCCCGAGCTGGCGCAGATAGCCGACCGATATGCGCTGAAACGCGCGGCCTTCAAACGGTCCGCCGGTCATCACCATATGATCTCCGGTGAGCAGGTAGCTGCCGCGCTTGCCGTCCACAGCATAGCTCGACGACGCAAGAATCCTGAAGTCGCCCTCGGGTATACGCACCGTGACCAGACCGGTGACGTCGCCGGGCTTTTTACAGAGATAGCGCCCGGTCGGCATCGTGCCGATCTCTCCGCTGGGTATGGCATGAACGGGTGCGCTGGTGGATACAAGCGCGAGTACGAATGCGGTGAAGGGTAGACGAGACATAGCCAGCTCCGGCTAGCATTGCCGCGACGCGATTGCCACAACCTTGCCAGCGCGCTAAGGGCGCGGCCTCACTGGCACCATCTCCTCGCGAAGGCAGCTCCCATGAAGATCAGCGGCGTCGACATCCGTCCCGGCAATATCCTTGAATACGAAGGCGGGATCTGGAAGGTCGCCAAGACCCAGCACACCCAGCCGGGCAAGGGCGGCGCTTTCATGCAGGTCGAGATGAAGAACCTGATCGATGGTCGCAAGACCAACGTGCGTTTCCGCAGTCAAGACACGGTCGAGAAGGTCCGTCTCGACACCAAGGATTTCCAGTTCCTTTATGCTGACGGCGACCAGCTGGTGTTCATGGACAAGGACACCTACGAGCAGATCCAGCTACCCGCCGACTTGTTGGGCGGGGCCGATGCTTTCCTCCAGGACGGCATGGAAGTCTCGCTCGAACTGTGGGAAGAGCGGCCGATTTCGGTGCAGCTGCCCGAACAGGTTGAGGCAACGATTGTCGAAGCCGATGCCGTAGTGAAGGGCCAGACCGCCTCTTCGAGCTTCAAGCCGGCTGTGCTCGACAACGGCGTGCGCGTAATGGTTCCGCCGCACATCGGCAGTGGCGCCCGCATCATCGTCGACGTCTACGAGCGGACTTACGTCGGCAAAGCGAACTGATCCTTCGGCAAGCTCACGATGAGCGGAGACTGATTTAATGAGCGCAATTTCCGGCCTGATCCGAGTGATCGAGCGCGCCGCGCGCAAGGCGGGGCAACGCCTGCGCCGCGATTTCGGCGAGATCGAGCACCTGCAGGTCTCCAAGAAGGGCCCGGCTGATTTCGTCTCGAAGGCTGATCGGCACTCCGAGCGCACCTTGTGGGACGAGCTGCGGGCAGCGCGGCCCGACTGGGGCTTCCTGATGGAGGAAGGCGGCGAGATTCCGGGTGAGGAGGGCAAGCCGCGCTTCATCATCGATCCGCTCGACGGGACCAGCAACTTCCTACACGGCCTACCCCATTTCGCGATTTCTATTGCCGTGCAGGAGCCGCGCATCGACGGCAAAGGCTGGGGTGAAGTAACCGCAGCGCTGGTATATCAGCCGATCACCGATGAAAGTTACTGGGCCGAGACGGGCCGCGGCGCCTGGCTTCAGGATCGCCGATTGCGCGTTTCCGCGCGCCGTCACCTTGACGAAAGCCTGATCGCCACCGGCATCCCTTTTGCGGGCGCGGGCGATCCTGGACAATGGACGAAGATTTACGGCTCCTTGGCCCCGCAAGTTGCCGGCATCCGGCGGTTCGGTGCAGCCTCTCTCGATCTCGCATGGGTCGCGGCGGGCCGTTACGAAGGCTTCTGGGAAGCTGGCCTCAAGCCGTGGGATACTGCTGCTGGATGCCTGCTGGTGCGTGAGGCGGGCGGTTTCGTGACCGATTGGCGCGGACGCTCGTTGCCGGTCTGCGACGAGACGGTGCTGGCCGGAAACGATGCGCTGCATTCGCGGCTGCACAAGCTGCTGGTTAGTTCGCTCAAGGATTGAACCTCGGCCCGCACGCGGCTAAGCACCGCGGCGCAACAGGAGCCCCTGTGGCGGAATCGGTAGACGCGAACGACTCAAAATCGTTTTTCTCACGAAGTGCCCGTTCGAGTCGGGCCAGGGGCACCACAACCTGCAGCGGCACTTGAGCGGCGCGCAAGCTGCGCCTAACGTGACCCGATGAAGTCCATCGCAACCACCGTCGCCGCGAGCCTCGCGCTTGTCTCCATGCCAGCCCATGCCGACGCACTGCGCGACAATATCGCCGCGAAGATGCCAGGATTGATGGCGATCTACCGCGATCTGCACGCGAATCCCGAACTCAGCTTCCGGGAAGTACGCAGCGCGAAAATCATGGCCGATGACGCGCGCAAGGCAGGGTTCGAGGTGACCGAAAAAGTCGGCCAGACCGGCGTGGTCGCGGTCATGCGGAACGGTCCGGGACCGACTGTGCTACTCCGCGCCGACATGGACGGACTGCCGGTGATCGAGCAGACCGGCTTGCCGTTTGCCTCAAAGAAGCGCGGGGTCTCGACTGCCGGGGTCGAGAGCGGGATCATGCATGCCTGCGGCCACGATACCCACATGACCGGCTGGATCGCTGCAGCGCGACAGCTCGCGGCGAATAAGCAAGAGTGGTCGGGAACGCTGGTTATGATCGGCCAGCCTGCCGAAGAGGTGGGCCTTGGCGCGCGCGCAATGCTCGGCGACGGTCTCTACACTCGCTTTCCCAAGCCCGGCTATGCGGTGGCTTTCCAAGATGCAGGTTCGATGCCGGCAGGCAGCATTGCGGTTTCGTCGGGCTGGGCGCTGGCCAATACAGACAGCGTCGATCTCGATGTTTTCGGAGTTGGCGGATACGGTGCATACCCGCATCAGGCCAAGGATCCGATCGTGCTGGCGAGCGCCATCGTCATACGCCTGCAGACCATCGTCAGCCGCGAGGTCGACGCGCAGGATGCCGCAGTAATCACTGTCGGCAGCTTCCAGGCCGGGGGCCAAGCACAACATCATTCCCGACAAGGCGCAGTTGCAGTTGACCGTGCGCAGCTATTCCGATGCAACTCGCAAGCAATTGCTCGATGCAATTGCCCGGATTGCTAAGGGCGAGGCGATTGCCGCCGGGCTGCCCGAGGCGCTGATGCCGGTGATGACGGTGAAGGAGCCCTATACTCGCGCGACCTGGAACTCGCCCGAGTTCACGCAGGAGTTCGCGGCGCATATGCGCTCGGTGTTCGGCGAAGGTCGTGTTTTTGCGGCGCCCCCTGCAATGGCGGGTGAGGATTTTGGCGAGTTCCGACGCG
>CAMDQY010000099.1 GCA_945906005.1 Novosphingobium sp. Chol11
GCGCTTGAGATAGGCGTCGAGGAAATCGACCACGGCGCTCGCGGCAATTTCCTGTTGTCGTGCGGCGTCGATCAGCGGCACCCGCTCCTCGCAGCCGGGAATCGGAATGCCGGGCAGAAACTCGTCGAACCACAGACAATCGGGATTCCGATTATCGGCAGGCTGGTCGTCACAATCGTGAAACCAGACATGGGTCCCGCGCTCGATCATCACATGGTGCTTGGGCGGCTCGACCCGCGCAAAGGCGGCTCCCGGCTGGCCTGCCATGCGCGCGAAAAGGTCCTTCTCTGCCGAAAGGAACAGCACCGGGACCGGGACTGGCGCATGCATGACGCCTGCAAAGCCGAGCCCGTTCGACAGCGCCGAGGCCACCGGATCGGATGCGGCGATCGGAATGCTCGCCGCGATGCGCGGATCGCGACACTGCATGCCATAGGTCGCGAAATAAGTGGTGACCCCGCCCAGCGAATGTCCGGCAAGCGCGATGCGTTGCGCATCGATTGTCCCGGCCAGCGCCTCATCGGCCAGCAGGCAATCGATCACGAAGCTCACATCGCGCACCTGCTCGGGAGCGTCGGTGACGTCGGCGGCAGCAATCCTGGTATGCGCCTCGCGCGAGGTCAGCGGAAACTCGGGCGCGGCGACCATATAGCCCACCCTGGTCAGGGCTTCGAGAAGATAGAGCGATTCGCCCGCCATGCCATTTGTGCCGTGACAATATATCACCAGCGGGAATGGCCCCTCACCCTCTGGCCTCCAAACCAGCACGTCGAGACGGCGCTTGTCGCTACCGGGAAAATCGCCGCAGGGCCGCGTGCCGCGCGCAGTGTCGGTGTAGGTGCGTTGCAATGCCGTTTCAGTCACCCAGCGCCTCACGCATTACTGCGATCCCGGCCTCACGCTGGCGGCGCAGATCCCGCTTGAGCGCGGCTGGATCGCGCGCCAGCACAAACCCGAAGCTGACACCGCCCTCCTTCGATAGCGTTGCGTGGTGAAGGTTATGCGCCTGCACCAAGCGTTTGGCATAACCCCGACGGGGCACGAAGCGGAACCAGCGCTGGTGCACAAGGCCATCGTGGATCAGCGTGTAGATCACGCCATAGAGCAGAATGCCAAGGCCGATCCAGGTGCCCGGCTCCCACGCGCGCTCACCCAGCGCCAGCGGGCTGCCCACCGCAAACATCGAAATGCTCATCGCCGCGCCGACCAGTGCATAAAGATCGTTTCGTTCGAAAAAGCTCTCGTGTGGCTCGTGGTGATCGCGGTGCCAGCGCCAGCCGAAGCCGTGCATTATGTATTTGTGGCTCGACCACGCGACGCCTTCCATCGCGGCGACGGTGACAAGCACAAGCACAATGGCGGAAAATGCAGACATCGCTGGACTCTCTAGCGTGCCCCAAACGCTTTGTCAGCGCGTGCTTGCAATCCGCGAGCGGCGGTCTAATTCGCAGCCATGACCGAGACACCGCGAACGCTCTACGAAAAGATCTGGGACGCCCACGTCGTCGAGACTCAGCAGGACGGCACTTGCCTCGTCTATATCGACCGGCATCTCGTCCACGAAGTAACCAGCCCGCAGGCATTCGAGGCATTGCGCGTCTCGGGCCGCACCGTGCGCCGTCCCGACCTGACGCTGGCGGTGCCCGATCACAACCTGCCGACCACCGCGCGGCTCGATGCCTCAGGCAATGAGCTGCCTATCGCCGACCGCGAAAGCGCGCAGCAGCTTTCCGCGCTGCGGACCAACGCGCCGCAGTTCGGCATCCGTTACATCGATGCGACCGACAAGGAACAGGGCATCGTCCATGTCGTCGGTCCCGAGCAGGGCTTCTCGCTGCCCGGCGCGACGATCGTCTGCGGTGACAGCCACACCGCCTGCCATGGCGGGGTCGGCGCGCTCGCTTTCGGCATTGGCACGACCGAGGTCGAGCATGTGCTGGCGACGCAAACGCTGCTGCTCAAGCAATCGAAGACGTTGGAAATTCGGGTTGAGGGCAAGCTCGGGGCCTTCGTCACCCCCAAAGACGTTATCCTGCACGTGATCGGCGTGATCGGCACGGCAGGCGGGACTGGCCATGTCATCGAATATCGCGGCAACGTGTTCGAGGAAATGTCGATCGAGGGCCGACTGACGGTCTGCAACATGTCGATCGAGGGCGGCGCGCGCGCTGGCCTCGTCGCGCCCGATGAAAAGACCTTCGCCTATCTCAAGGGCCGCCCCTATGCGCCCAAGGACGAGGACTGGGACAAGGCGGTCGCCTGGTGGAAAAGCCTCGCCACCGATCCCGGTGCGACTTTCGACAAGAGCGTGTTCATCCGCGCCGAAGACATCGAGCCGACCGTGACCTGGGGCACCAGCCCGGAAGACGTGGTGCCGATCGGCGGCGTCGTGCCCGCACCAGCAAGCTTCGCGGACGCCAGCAAGCAGCAAGCGGCACAGGTCAGTCTTGACTACATGGGGCTGGAAGCGGGAACGAAAATGACCGACGTCGCAATCGAGAACGTGTTCATCGGATCGTGCACCAACAGCCGGATCGAGGATATTCGCGCCGCCGCCGAAGTGCTCAAGGGCCGCAAAAAGGCCGACAACGTGAAATGGGCCATCGTCGTTCCCGGTTCGGGGCTGGTCAAGGCGCAGGCCGAGGCCGAAGGGCTGGACAAGATCATCACCGACGCGGGCCTCGAATGGCGCGAGCCGGGCTGCTCGGCCTGCCTTGCGATGAACCCCGACAAGGTGCCGCCGGGCGAGCGCTGCGCCTCCACCTCCAACCGCAACTTCACCGGTAGGCAGGGTCCGGGCAGCCGCACTCACCTGATGAGTCCTGCAATGGCTGCCGCTGCTGCCGTCACCGGCCACTTGACCGATGTGCGAGAACTGGTGGGGTGAACCGGTGGATCCGCCGAAATTCGCTTTCGCGTCAATCGTAGAACAGTCCACGCGAATCCTGCTGCTCGGCTCGCTCCCCGGCGAGGCATCGCTGGCACGCGGACAATATTATGCCCATCCGCAAAACCAGTTCTGGCGGCTGGTCGGCGACACGCTGGCGCAGCCGGAATTCTCCACAATGCCATACGATGACCGGCTGGAGATCTTGCGCGCGGCCAGGATCGGCTTGTGGGACACGGTCCGCTCGGCGCAGCGAAGGGGCAGCCTCGATTCGGCGATCCGCGATCCCGTCCTTTCGCCGCTCACCGAATTCACCGCCGGACTGCCCTAACTTCGCGCGGTCGGTTTCAACGGAGCGAAAGCAGCCGCAATCGGCAGGAAGCAGTTGGACGGCTCGGCATTTTCCCTGATCGACTTGCCATCGAGTAGTCCCGCATTCGCAGGCATGCCATTTGGGCAAAAGGCCGCGCGCTGGACGAAATTGCGCGAATTCCTGCCGTAACCCTTGAACCCAGCCACGCCGCTGCGTAGTTGCAGGGCATGACCGACAAACCTGACAACGACTGGAAAACCAGGGCTGCGCTCGCGGCCGGTGCGGCAGTCGGCTCGGCCGCGATTGCCGCCGCGCTGCTGTTCGTGAACAAGCGCCGCAAGGACAAGGCAGATGGCAATCCGCCCGCCAAGTCCAAGCCCCCGTATTATCCGCCGGAGACCGACTGATGGACCCGATCCGGCAAGTAGAGGGCCGCGCTATCCCGTTCGGGCGCAAGAACGTCGATACCGACGTCATCATACCAGCGCATTGGCTGAAGACCATCAGCCGCGACGGGCTTGGTGCGGGCGCATTCGAAGCAGTGCGCAAGGAGCCAGGCAACGTCTTCGATGACGCCGAATATGTCGGCGCGTCGATCCTTATCGCGGGCGACAATTTCGGCTGTGGGTCGAGCCGCGAGCACGCTGCCTGGGCCATGCTCGACATGGGTATTACCTGCGTGATCGCGCCCAGTTTCTCCGACATCTTCTCGAGCAATGCCTTCAAGAACGGATTGCTCACGGTGGCGCTGCCGCAGGACGCGATCGACCGGCTGATGGAAGTAACGACCACCGATCCGATCCACGTCGATCTTGAAACGCAGACCGTGACCTCGCCGTTCCAGGATCGCTTTGAGTTTCCCATCGATCCATTCCGCAAGCATTGCCTGCTGAACGGCCTCGACGAGGTCGGGCTGACACTGGCACGCGGCGATGCGATCTCAGCCTACGAGGGCAAGGCAGCGACCAGCCTGCCGTTTCTTGCCAGGGCAAATGTCGCCGCTTGATTTAGCGCATTGCGCTACTTCCGGCGGGCCACTATCGCCGACGTAACAGGAGAAGGACCATTCGAAATGACCGATTTCAAGGACCGTGAACGCGGCGAGGAAGCGAAGTACGCGCTTGATCAGGACATGCTGTTCCGCATCCAGGCTCGCCGTAACCGGCTGCTGGGCGAATGGGCGGCGGCAAGGATGAAACTGTCGCCGGCCGAAACCGATGCCTATGCAAAGTCCGTGGTCCAGGCCGATTTCGAGGAAGCTGGCGACGAGGACGTGATCCGCAAGCTGCTTGGCGATCTCACCTCGGCCGGGGTCGAGACGAGCGACGCCGAACTGCGCGCCGCGCTTGAGGAAAAAGCCGTCGAGGCGCGCCGCGCCCTGATGGGCGAGGCCTGATTGAAGCATTAGCGATGGCAATGGCCGCTGACCAGATCGAGGCGCTGATCAAGACCGCGCTGCCCGATGCCGAGGTGACGATCACCGACCTTGCCGGCGATGGCGACCACTATGCTGCGCGCGTCGTTTCCGAGGCGTTTCGTGGCAAGTTGCGCCCCGCCCAGCACCGAATGGTCTACGATGCGCTCGGCGGACGGATGGGCGGCGAACTTCACGCCTTGCAACTGACCACCGCCGTTCCCAACTAATCTTGCGATCGCATCGCAATTGGCGATGCTTTAATGCGTTTGATTTGCAACAAGGAAACCAGCTGAAATGTCGGACACCAATGCCCGCATTGGCGAAATCGTTCAGGGCAACGATGTTGTGCTGTTCATGAAGGGCACGCCCTTGTTCCCGCAATGCGGCTTTTCGAGCAAGGCAATCGCGATCCTCGATCACCTCGGCCTCACCTACGAGACGGTCGACGTGCTCCAGGATCAGGAAATCCGCCAGGGCATCAAAGGCTATTCGGACTGGCCGACCATCCCGCAGCTTTACATCAAGGGCGAGTTCGTCGGCGGTAGCGACATCATGATGGAAATGTTCGAGGCAGGCGAACTCCAACAGCTGGTCGCTGATTCGAACCTGGCGAAGGGCTGATCGGCAAATCCTCGTAACTCAAGGAGAGCGTCGGCAGGTCCGGCGCTTTTTTTGTTTGTGAAGTGTCCGGGGAGGCTCGGGGAGGCAGGGCCCTGGAGACTTGGGGCCCGCCTCGTTCGAGACTGCTTGGGGGGTGCCACGTTCTAGGCATGGCGCGTGCCATTTTATACATATAATTGAAATAAGACGATTTATGTGTTTGTCCCGATCATTTTCGCCAAGTGAGTGTAAAGCGTGCCGACAGCAGTTCGCAAAATCGGTCACGCCAGGAAAACCGGCTTGCGTCAGAGCTTATTGCGCGCAAAGGTCTGACCATGGATAACTATCATCACGCGCTCTACCCTGCGACCGGGCCAATGCCTGCCGAAGGTCCCAAGGTCGTTCCTGCCTCCACCATCATCATCTTCCGCAAGGGGCGAGAAGCGCCCGCACCCGAGTTCCTGATGGTCCAGCGCGCCAAGGAAATGCGCTTTGCGGGCGGCGCTGCAGTGTTTCCCGGCGGGCGAATCGATCCTTCCGACCGCGAACTGGCCGCGCAACTGGCACCCGATGCCGATCCGGAGATAGCAGCCTCGCAGGTCGCGGGCATCCGTGAGACGCTGGAGGAAACGGGGCTCGTCATCGCCATGCGCCAACCGGTCAGCCCCGATATGGCGCGCGAGGCACGCGCAATGCTGTTTGCCGAGGAAAGCCTCGCCCCGGTGATCGAACGGTACGGCTGGGAGCCGCACCTCGATGCGCTCACCTATTACGCGCACTGGTGCCCGCCGATGGACAAGGCGTTCGACACGCGGTTTTTCCTTCATGACATTGGCACCGGCGCGGTCGATATCGCGGTCGATGCCACCGAGAACACCCGGCTGTTCTGGACTTCGGCGCAAAATGCGCTCGACATGCAGGAACGCGGCGAGATCGCGCTGATCTTTCCGACGATGCGCAATGTCGAACGGCTGGCAGGATTTGCCAGCCCCGCCGAAGCCATGGCGAGCGCGCGCGAATACCCGCCCCGGCGCATGTCGGCCCGGCGCGAGACCATCGGCGACGAGGACTGGGTCACGATCCCCGAGGGACGCGGCTATCCGGTAACCCGACAGTCGGTTGCAGATGCGCAGCGCGGGGGAACGCCGTTCAAGAATGTTCGCTGAAACTTGGCCGACAAGGTCGGCAATGCGACGTATCGAGGCCATCGCTTCATCTGGGCTTCATCTTGGTGCTGGCAACTTTCGTCCGGGGTGGATCCCTAAGACGGAATGCAGCACGATGACCACTAGCACCAGCCGCACCTACACCGGCATCGGTTACGACCCCACCTACTTTGCCCGCAAGCATCGCATCTCGAAGCAACAGGCGCGCTATCTGATCCGCAAGTACGGCCACGACCGCGACCAGCTCAACGATGCTGCAATCGCGCTTAAGGTCACACCGGCCAGCTAACCACGGATCGTTTACAACCGCAGCAGCCCTTCCTGCGAGATGGAACAGATCCGTGTTCCGTCGCGCCGGAACATCGCCGCGCGAATGAGAGTACGGCCCTCGCCCGCCCAGTCGCTGTGCTGCTCGAACAGGGTCCAGTCGGAGACATCGGGCTCGGCGTGAAAACGCACCGCGTGATCGACGCTGGCGATGACGGGGCGTCCGCCAAGCAAGTCCTCTCGATGCGGCTGTAGCGCGGTGCCGATCATGAGGAGGTCGCTGGCATAGGCGATCATATGCCGCGCCATGGCTGGGCCCGCATCGTGCGAATCGCGAAAGCGGATCCACAGCAAACTACGCCCCGGCGCGTTGGTACGCTCAGTCGGGGCCATCAATCCGCCCACCACTGGGCGCACTTCGAGGATGTCGAACGGCGAACCGGGTTCGAGCGCGGCGGCTTCGCTCGGGATTTGCTGATAGGAAGGATAATCTTCCGGCGGCCCGGCTTGCGGCTTGGGAAGTTCATCGCGCGATGGCCCTTTCTCGCCGGTATGCCATGAGGCGATCATCGACAGGATCGGCCTGCCCAGCTGGCTGGCGACGATCCGCCGGTTGCTGAAACTGCCGCCATCGCGTTCGCGCTCGACCGCGCATTCGATCGGCTCACCGCGCGCCCCCGCGCGCAGGAAATAGGCGTGGAAGGAATTGGCGAGCCGGTCCTCGCCGACGGTCGCGGTCCCGGCGGCGAGCGCCTGGGCTACGATTTGCCCGCCGAACAGCCGCGCCCAGCCGCCTTTCGAATTGACCAGCCGGAAGCGGTCATCGCCCAACGATTCGGGCACCAGCAGGTCGCCCAGTTTCTCGATCGCCGCCTGTTCGCTCATCTTGCCTCCTGCATTCATGCGTGCCCTAAGAATTGCCTTTGCAAATCCTGCCCAGCCAGCAAAGCGATAACTGAATCCGGCCATTGCCGTTGCTTTTTCTAACGAGGCCGCCAAGACTGCCCCGACAACTGGGAGAGGGAAAAATAATGGCGGGCCAGGAACTGGAAGGACGCAAGATCATCGTCACCGGCGCGGGATCGGGCATGGGCCGGGCCATCGCCCACCTGTTTGCCGAGCATGGCGCGCGTCAAACACTTTTCGATGTCAATGCTGAGGCGCTCGCCGCGCTCGGGATCGAAAATGCCGATACCGCCGTTGTCGATATGGCGAACCGCGATGCTGTCGTCGCGGCGACCGAGGCCGCAGCCGAGGCGATGGGGGGCATCGATGGCCTCGTCAACGCGGCGGGAATCCTGCGCGTGATCCCGTTTGCCGAGACCGGGCCGGACGTGTGGCACGAGGTGATGGGGGTTAATCTCCACGGTCCCTATTACCTGTGCCATGCCGCGCTCCCGCACCTCAAGCGCGCCGACAAAGCCACCGTGGTCAACATCTCCTCGCTTGCCGGGCTGATCGCACCCGAGGGGATGAGCGCCTACGCCGCGACCAAGGCGGGACTGATTGGCCTTACGCGGGTGCTGGCGGCCGATCTCGGCCCCAAGATCCGCGCCAACGCCATCGCGCCGGGCGTGATCAAGACCGCCATGACGCTGGGCATGGTGCAGGGCTCATCCGCCGGAGTGGACGAAATGGGGCTGGGCAACACCACAGGCCGCCCCGGAACGCCCGAGGAAATCGCCGAACTGGCGCTGTTCCTCACCAGCGACCGTTCAAGCTTCATCAACGGCACCACCACCGCGATCGATGGAGGAGCGAGCTGGCACTGATTATCCTCGGGCGCTTGTCGGCAAGGCTCTAATCCACCAGTTCCGAGCGACGCTTTGCAACGTAACGATGGAAGGCCTCGGGCGCTTCTGCGGGATCGATCTTCTGAACGCAGTCGGGCGGATAATAGGCCCAGCTTTCCTCCCCTAGAATGCGCGCTTCCTCGTCATAGGGCCAGACGATCAGCGAATTGTAGGTCAGCAGGTAAGTGCCGTCGGGATCGTCGATAACCGGGCTGGCCACGAACAGATCGCGGCCCCACATCACGATCTTCACCACGCCTTCGGTGATGATCGCATCGTCGGCGACGATGATCCGGGTCTTGAGTGATTCGAGGACATGGCGGCCCTTGGCGAAGATCTGATCGATGTAGAACCGCCGGACGTTCTCCATGCCTTCGGGATTCATTTCCGGGCCCTGGGACTGGACGCGATAGATCGGATGCGGCGCCAATGTGCCCAGCACTGCCTCGAGGTCTTCCTCCACCTCGCCGCGCGCGTGCTGATAGAGACGCTCCAGCATCAGCTTGTGCCGCGGATTGATGGTCGCGGCCAGCTTCTCTCCGATTTCGCGATAGGTAATGGATTGGTCGATGATTGCCATGCCTTCCTCCGGTCTTGTCCTGTTGCCCGACTATGCCAGCCTTTCGCATTCAACGGCAAGCACGTGCCCGGCAAGGCTGAAGCCGACAGAATTGCTCAGGGGACCTGAAATATACGCGCTGGCGCGCTTGTCGTCGAAGCGGCCATAGGTCAGTTCGACCTTGCCCTTGGGCGTGTCGCCGAGATCTATCGTGTTAAGCAGGATCGCGCCGCCAGTCGCGTTCCGCCCATAAAGCGTGCCCTGCGGCCCCTTGAGCACCTGGATGTCCGGCACGTTCGGCAGGTCGATGTTGATTGCCATCGGAGCTGGCTCGTAAAAGCCGTCGACGTAAACCGCGACGTTGTTCTCGAAATTCACGTTGTTGGTCAGCGTCGTGATGCCACGGATCGCAGGTTGCGGAAACGCGCCGGCCTGCCCGAGTTGCACACCAGTAACGACCTTGCCGATATCGCGTACCGATGTA
>CAMDQY010000100.1 GCA_945906005.1 Novosphingobium sp. Chol11
CGAGCTCCTCGCTCATCACCGGACCGCTGTCTTGGCCCTTGGCGTCGGTGTCGCGGTCAACCAGCTCGATGATGGCGATCGGCGCGGCGTCCGAAGCGCGGATACCGGCCTTGATGATCCGGGTGTAGCCGCCCTCGCGACCGGCGTAACGATCGGCCAGAACCTCGAACAGCTTCCGTTCCTGCGTCTCGTCGAGAATTCGCGCGTGAGCGAGGCGGCGGTTCGAAAGCCCGCCACGCTTTGCCAGCGTGATCAGCTTTTCGATATAGGGGCGCAGTTCCTTGGCCTTGGGCGTGGTCGTCTGGATCTGCTCGTGCTTGATCAGTGCGGCGGCCATGTTGCGCAACAGGGCGGCGCGGTGGCCGCTTTTGCGCTGTAGTTTGCGGCCTGAAATCTTGTGACGCATAGGTTTTACTCCGTTCGTAAAAGGCCCGTATCAGGTAGCCTAATGCAGGCCGGAAGAAGGGGGCCGGCCCAAGCCCCAAACGAAAGCTGCCTAGCCGAGCAATTCCTGCTCGAGCTTCTTGGCCATTTCCTCGATGTTCTCGGGCGGCCAGCCGGGGATATCCATGCCAAGCCTGAGACCCATCGAAGAGAGCACTTCCTTGATCTCGTTCAATGACTTGCGCCCGAAATTCGGAGTGCGCAGCATCTCTGCCTCGGTCTTCTGCACCAGATCGCCGATGTATATGATGTTGTCGTTCTTGAGGCAGTTGGCCGAACGCACCGAAAGCTCGAGCTCGTCCACCTTCTTGAGCAGGTAGCGGTTGAGTTGGTTGGTGTCGCTCTCCTCGGGGACCGAAGCAGCCAGGCCGATCATCGGCGAGGATCCGACCGGCGCGACATCCTCGAAGTGGACGAACAGCGCGAGCTGATCCTGCAGGATGTGCGCCGCATAGGCGACCGCGTCTTCGGGCGTCACCGTACCGTCGGTTTCCAGCGTTAGGCTGAGCTTGTCGTAGTCAAGCTCCTGGCCGATACGCGCGTTGTCGACCTTGTAGGAAACCTGGCGGATCGGCGAGTACAGCGAATCGACCGGGATAAGGCCGATCGGCGCGTCGATCGGACGGTTCTGCAAGGCAGGAACATAGCCCTTTCCGGTGTCGGCGGTCAGCTCCATGTTGAGCGTCGCGCCTTCGTCGAGGTGGCAGATGACCAGATCGGGGTTCATCACCTCGATGTCGCCGGTCACCGCAATGTCGCCAGCGCGGACTTCGCCCGGCCCGGTGGCCGAAAGCTGGAGTCGCTTGGCGCCCTCGCCCTGCATCCTCAAAGCGATCTGCTTCACGTTGAGCACGATATCGGTCACATCCTCGCGCACGCCCGCGAGGCTCGAAAATTCATGCAACACGTTCTCGATCTTGATCGAGGTGATCGCCGCGCCCTGCAATGAGGACAGCAGCACGCGGCGCAGGGCGTTACCCAGCGTCAGGCCAAAACCGCGCTCGAGCGGTTCGGCGACGAAGGTGGCGCGAAGCTTGGGGTTGGCTCCGGACTTTACCTCGAGGCTGTTGGGCTTCTTAAGCTCCTGCCAGTTCTTGGTGTTGACAGACATGGAATTCCCCTAGGGTTTGATTGCAGGTTCGGCCACAGGCCCGATTGCGCGAGCCGCGGCCGATCCGAAGGTGGGCCAGCCCGAAAGGGCCGTCCCATGGGTTCGATCAGACGCGGCGACGCTTGGAGGGTCTCACCCCGTTGTGCGGGATCGGCGTCACGTCGCGGATCGAAGTGATGGTGAAACCAACTGCCTGCAGCGCGCGAAGTGCGCTCTCTCGGCCCGAGCCTGGTCCCTTGACCTCGACCTCGAGCGTGCGCACGCCATGTTCGGCGGCCTTCTTGCCGGCGTCGTCAGCTGCGACCTGAGCGGCATAGGGAGTCGACTTGCGGCTGCCCTTGAAGCCCATCGTGCCGGCCGAGGACCACGAGATCGCGTTGCCCTGGGCGTCGGTGATGGTCACCATGGTGTTGTTGAAGCTGGCATTCACATGCGCGATGCCGCTGGTGATGTTCTTGCGCTCCCGCTTTTTGATGCGTTGGGGTTCGCGTGCCATGATCTGTTATCCTGTCGAATATCGAGAAAAAAACCGATGCGCCCCGGCGTGCGGGGCGCGCGGCTGATTACTTCTTCTTGCCGGCGATCGGCTTGGCCTTGCCCTTGTGGGTACGCGCATTTGTATGCGTGCGCTGGCCGCGGACCGGAAGGCCCTTGCGGTGACGCAGGCCGCGATAGCAGGCGAGATCCATCAGGCGCTTGATATTCATCGAGGTATTGCGCCGCAGATCGCCTTCGACGATGTGATCGGCGTCCAGCGTCTCGCGGATCTGAAGCACTTCCGCATCCGAAAGGTCCTGCACCCGGCGGCTGTGGTCGATCCCCAGCTTGTCGACGATCTCGGTGGCCTTGGTGCGGCCGATTCCATGGATATAGGTCAGCGCGATCAGCACGCGCTTGTTGGTGGGGATATTTACCCCGGCAATACGAGCCACTTGTATCTCCTGCTCCACAGGGCGCGGCGAACAGTTCGCGGCGACCCCATCTCAACGCGTTGGCTCACAGGTCAGGTTGCGGGAATGCGGTAAAATGCAAAAAGCCCGGATGGCGTGCGCTTAAGCTTACGCCTGCCGGACAAACCCGTTTCCTGTCGAGTGAAGGGCGCGCTTAGAATGATTCGCAAAGCGTGTCAACGCCATGCGAAGCCTATAAGCAGACATCGAGCTGGAAGTTGTGTTCCGCCCGGATGATTTTGCAGAGGCACCGTTAGCCGATTGCGCACCATCAGTCAAAAGCGGCGCGACCGGATGGGCATAGCGACCGACAAAGCCCTGATCGTTAACCGCTTTTTCTGGCGGGGTTTCGCTGAGATCGGGCGTGGTCGGCGGCAATTCGGCCCCGGTTTTGTTAGCCTCGCCGATTCCCGCCTCCATCTCGCGCAGGAAATTGCTGTCCGTCGATGGTTCGGCGGACGCGGGCGCGGGAGTAGGCCGTCCCTGCGATGTCTGCGCGGCCCCGCGCGCTCCCAGCAACTTGCCGAGCCTCAACAGTTGCTCGGCGAGCACGCCATCGACTGCCTTGGCCATTGCAGGCACGTCGCCGCGCACATAGCCGCCATAGGCATATTCCCAAAGCACGCGCGTTCCCTCGCCCTCGAGCTTGAGGATCACGGTGAGCGTGCCCGTCCCGGCACCTGCCTGGAGCGGACCGAGCGCGCCGATCATCCGCAGGGCGCGCGGCTACTCAACATAGACGACGCGCATGTGCTCGACGCTACCGCGCGGCGCGGCCTTGGGCGATACCTTGTTGGGCAGGATCTCGCAGAAACATCCGCCCGCGCGCGGATCGAGCGAGAAATTGGCGGCGTCACTCGAATAGCTGTGCTCTGCGCTCCACCACTTGCGCGGAGTAACGAGCGCATCCCACGCCGCCTGCGGCGTTTCCGGAACGTCGATACCGAGCTGGATGACGAAGCCCGACGAGGAGCTTTCCCTGACCTCGGCAAGGGCTGGAGCGGTGGGCAGAAACAGCGCTCCGATGACAATCGCGAAACGCTTCATCCCCGCTCTCCCCGTCTAGTGCCGTCAGTCTGCGATAAGCCTTTCGATCGCCGCTGTCACATCGTCCATGTCAGCCATGCCATCGACGCGGCTGACGAGCCCGCGCGCTTCGTAGCCAGGCAGGATAGGCGCGGTCTTGGCGCGATATTCGGCCATGCGCGTGCGCACGGTTTCCTCGTTGTCGTCGGGGCGGCGCTTGAACTCGGTCGAGCCGCACTTGTCGCAGGTTCCCGGCACGCGGGGCTGTTCGAACGTGTCGTGATAGCCCTTGCCGCAAGAGGCGCAGGTGTATCGCCCGGTGATCCGCTCGACCAGCGCGTCCTCGTCGACGGCAAGCTCGATCACATGATCTAGCGAACGGCCGCGAGCCGCCAGGATCGAGTCAAGCGATCCTGCCTGTGCTTCGGTGCGGGGATAACCGTCGAAGATCGCGCCCACATCGGCGCCCATCGCGTCAAGTTCCTCGCCGATCAGCGCCGAAACGATCTCATCCGAGACCAGCTCGCCGCGCTCCATCACCGCCTTGGCCTGCAGGCCGACCGGCGTCTCCGCCTTGACCGCAGCGCGCAGCATGTCGCCGGTCGAAAGCTGGCGCATCCCGTGCCGCTCGACCAGGCGCTGCGCCTGGGTGCCCTTGCCCGCACCTGGCGGCCCCAACAGGATGATGTTCACGGCAATTATCCCCTCGACGTCTTGGCGGTATCCGGAGTTAGCGCATCCGGCCCTTCAGTTTCGCTTTCTTGATGAGATCGCCATACTGGTGCGCCAGCAGGTGCGACTGGATCTGGGTGATCGTATCGACCGTGACGTTGACGACGATCAGCAGGCTCGTGCCGCCCATGAACATCATCGTCATGCCGGTCTGCGACAGGAAGTATTCGGGCACCACGCACACGATGGTCAGGTATGCCGCGCCGATCACGGTGATGCGGGTCAGCACATAGTCGAGATAGGTCGCGGTATTCTTGCCGGGGCGGATGCCGGGAATGAAGCCGCCGTTCTTCTTGAGGTTCTCCGAGGTGTCCTCGGGATTGAACACGATCGCGGTGTAGAAGAAGCAGAAAAAGATGATCCCTGCGGCATAAAGAGCCATGTAGAGCGGCTTGCCATGCGCGAGATACTGGTTGAGCGAGACCACAAAGCTACCCATCGTGCTTTCGGTCGACATCGCATTACCCGCAAATTGGGTGATGGTCAGCGGCAGCAGCAGCAGCGAGCTGGCGAAGATCGGCGGGATCACGCCCGCGGTGTTGATCTTGAGCGGAAGGTGGCTGCGATCGGCCTGCATCATGCCGCGCTGCGTCGCTCGCTTTGGATACTGGATCAGCAGGCGGCGCTGCGCTCGCTCCATGAAACAGATGAACAGGATCATCGCCACGATCAGCACCACCAGTCCAACGATCACGAACGAATTGACCGAGCCGGTGCGTCCGCCTTCGAACAGGTTGGCGATGAACGTCGGCATCTGGGCGACGATGCCGGCCATGATGATCAGCGAAACGCCGTTGCCGATCCCGCGCGAGGTGATCTGCTCGCCCAGCCACAACAGGAACATCGTCCCCCCGACCAGACTGATGACCGCGCCGACGCGGAACATGTAGCCCGGAGCAACCACGGCCGCGAGGCCGCTCTGCGCTGCATAGGCCTCAAGCCCGGTCGCGACAAACCAGCCCTGCACCGCGCACAGCAGCACCGTGCCATAGCGGGTGTACTGGTTGAGCTTCTTGCGCCCCGCCTCGCCCTCTTTCTTGAGCGCCATCAGCGAAGGATGGAGCGAGGCTGCCAGCTGCACCACGATCGAGGCGGTGATATAGGGCATCACGCCGAGCGCAATCAGGCTCATGCGCTCGAGACTGCCGCCCGAGAACGTGTTGAACAGGTCGAGGATGCCGCCACGCGTCTGGGCGTAGAGGTCCTCGAGGATCAGCGGGTTGATGCCCGGAAGCGGCACGAAGCTCAAAAACCGGAACACGATCAGCGCACCGATCGTGAACCACATGCGGTTCTTCAGCTCGGTCGCCTTGGAAAAATTCGCGAAACTCAGCGAGCTGGCGATGTTGTCGGCGCGTGATGCCATCGGATCGAATGGACCTTATCCAGGGACTGCCCGTCCGCCCATATAGGGAGTGATCGCGCTTGTCGAACCCCCGCGGGGTGCGGACCGCCGTGCGGAACTCGCGGGCAAACGGATGGATGCCCCTGCCGGTGCAGGGGCGTCCGAAACCGCTTACTTGGCCGCTGCCTTCTTGGCCTTGTTGACTTCGCGGCGCGCGGTCTTCTTTTCGTGCTCGCTCGGCCCATCGGCGGGAAGCTCGACCGAGCCGCCGGCCTTGCCAACCGCTTCGATCGCGCCCTTGGAGGCACCCGCGACCTTGAACTGGGCCTTCGAGGTCAGCTCACCCTTGCCGAGCAGGCGCACACCATCCTTGCCGCCGCGCGCCAGGCCAGCGGCCTTGAGCGCTTCGTGGTCGATCACCCCACTGGCGTCGAGCTTGCCCGCATCGATGAACTTCTGGACGAGACCCAGGTTCACTTCGGCAAAGTCCTTGGCGAAGGGATTGTTGAAGCCGCGCTTCGGGATGCGCATGTGCAGCGGCATCTGGCCGCCCTCGAAGCCCTTGACGGCAACGCCCGAACGGGCCTTCTGGCCCTTCTGGCCTCGGCCAGCGGTCTTGCCCTTTCCCGAGCCGATACCACGGCCCACACGCATGCGGCCCTTTCGGGCACCCGGATTGTCACGAAGATCGGTAAGTTTCATGGGATAGCAATCGCTTTCGCTTTGTTCGCGCTTGATGGGAAGACGGCCCGTTAGCCGATGCGGGCCGTGCTGTCACCCCCTTTATGGCTTGCCGAAGCCGGCGCGCGCCCTCCCCCTTGCCGCAACCCCCAATCCCGTCCAGACAGACGAGCGCAATCAGGGAGAACCACGCGTGCCGGAAGGCCATGTCCTCGTAACGGGAGCCAGCGGCTTGGTCGGCCGCGCCGCGATGGAACACTTCGCGCGCGCCGGATACAAGGTGACCGGCACCTCCCGTCGCGCCCCTTTCGATACCTATGGCGCGGCGCACCTCTCGGTCGATCTTGCGGACGAGCGCGCCTGCCGCGACGCTTTCGCTCGCCTCGGCGATGTCAGGCAGATCGTCTTCGCAGCCTTGCACGAGGAGCCCGATCTCGTGTCGGGATGGACCAGCCAGGCGCACGTCGAGCGCAATGCGGCGATGTTGCGCAATACCGTCGAGGCCGTGGCACCGAACTCTCCGGGCTTGCACAACGTCACCATATTGCAAGGCCCGAAGGCCTACGGCGCGCACGTCAAGCCGCTGAAGATCGGCGCCCGCGAGGACCATGACGAGGATCGCTCGATCCCCAATTTCTACTGGGCGCAGGAAGACTACATCAAGGATCGCAGCCACGGGCAGAGCTGGAGCTGGACGATCCTGCGCCCGTGCTTCGTGATGGGCATGGCGGTCGGCGGCGCGATGAACCTGATCGGCGCGATCGGCTTCTATGCGGCATTACTCAGGCACCGGGGCGAGCCGCTGCACTTTCCCGGCTCGCGGGGTGGCATTTCTCAACCGACCGACACCGACCTGATGGCGCGTGCGATCGAATGGGCTGGCCATGCCGAGGCCGCGCGCGATGAGGTGTTCAACATCGCCAACGGCGATCTGTTCTCGCTTGCCGAAATGTGGCCGGTGATTGCTGACGCGCTCGGTATCAAGGTGGGACAAGACCGGCCCTTCCCGTTCGGGGAGCAAGTGCCGCAATGCTCCGACGAATGGGATGCGGTCCGCAAGACGCACGGCCTGATCTCGCCAGATGCGACGAGCTTCCTTGGCCAATCCGCCCAGTTCGCCGACTGGATCTTCGCGCGCGCCTCGGCGGGGCTGCGCGGCTCGATCTCGACAGTGAAGCTCCAGAATGCCGGGTTCACCGAGGCAATGTATTCCGAAGACATGTTCCGCAAATGGTTCGCGCGCTATCAGCAGGCAAAGCTGATTCCGCCACGCGGATAGATAACAGGGAGAGCAAGGGTATGAGCACTCGCACGCCGCGCGAGCTGATTGAAATCTACTGGGACGAGGTTTACAACAACTGCCGGACCGAACTGATCCGCGAGGTCTGCGCCGATCCGATCATCCGACATGACGCCGGTTCGATCACCCCGCTCAGCCACGACGAGCAGATCGAGCGGGTCGAGCGCAGCCTGCGCATCAAGCCCTACTTCACGCACCGCGTGCTCCACGCCGACGACCGCTTCGTCACTTCGGTGTGGAACATGGACTCGATGGACGGCAAGGGCGTGAAGCTGTGCGGCATCGAGGTGTTCGAGGCCCACGACGGTCGCTTCACCCGCTGCTGGAACTCGACCTACATGAAGGGCTTCTGGGGCGAGGACGGCGACGAGTTCGACGCTTCCAAACTAACGGCACCGCCGCTGCTGGAAACAACGGGCGAGATCACCGCGCAATGGATGGAGCGCGCCTTGGCTGCCGGCGGCGCGGTCGTCCCGCAGCTTATCGCCATCGAACCCAAGGTCGAGCCCATCGGGCACGGCACCAGCGGCACCACCGCGCAGGTCCACATGGGCTACAATGTCGGCACGGTCACCGCGCCCACCGATGTCATCGCCAAGTTCGGCCGCACCAAGGGTGTCAGTCCAGGTCGCAGCCCCGGCGAGCGCGAACTGCTAGCCTACCGGCTGCTCGGCAACGATGCGTCATTTCGCAAGCCGCGCCTGCTGTTCGGCGAGCACGACGAGACCGGCCTGACCAACCTCGTGCTCGAAGACCTTTCGGACCGGGCGCGCCCCGGCGATCAGATTGCGGGCTGTTCGATTGCCGAGGCCGGAGCCGTGGTGCGCGAGCTGGCCGCGTTCCATTCCGCATGGTGGGGCAACGGAGAGGCTCTCGCGAACGAATGGCTGATCAGGCACGGCGAAATGCTGCCGCTCTATGAACTTGGTGCGGAAAAGCTCGGGCCGTGGCTGGCGGGCCGGATTGGCGCTGACGATCTAGCACTGGTCGAGGCTTTTCGCGCCAGGGCGAAGGACTGGCTTGCTATCGCGCCTTCGCGCCGCACCCTGATCCATTCGGACCCGCGCGTGGACAATATGATGTTCGAGGATACCGCCGAAGGTGTCGCCACCTGGATCATCGACTGGCAATTGCCCGCGGCAGGCGATCCGCAGCATGACGTGGCCTACTTCCTTTCGGGCAGCGTCAGTCCGGATGATCGCCGCGCCTGCGAGCGCGAACTGGTGGCAGACTATGCTGGTCTGATCCGCCGGGCCGTCCCCGACTATTCGGACGACGAAGCACTCGAAAGCTATCGTCGCAACATCGTGGCGGGCCTGTGGCTGACCGTAATCGCCACTGCCGCGATCGAGCAGAGCGAACACAACGCCAACCTGATCTGCGCGCTGGTGGAGCGCAACTGCGCTGCTTTCCGCGACTGGGATGCACTCAACGCATTCTGAGGCTCGCGCTGCGGCACAAACGAAAAAGCCCCGGCGATATAGCCGGGGCTCTTCGCAGCGATCGCTCGCCATTTGTCTGAAAGGTTTAGTCTTCGACGATCTCGACCATGTGCGGCAGCTTCGCGATGGCGCCGCGCACTTCGGGAGTGTCCTGACGCTCGACCACGCGGTGCATCTTGCCCAGGCCAAGCCCGATAAGGATTTCCTTCTGCTTGGAAGGACGACGGATCGGCGAACCGATCTGCCTGATCTTGATGGTTTTTGCCATGATGCTTACTCCGTAACCGCTTCAGCGGCGGCCTCGGCCTCCACCACGCTCGCGCCGCCACGGCCGAGCAGGTCAGCCACCTTCTTGCCGCGACGCTGCGCCACCGACTTGGGTGATGTCTGCGTCGTCAGCGCGTCGAAGGTAGCGCGGATCATGTTGTAGGGATT
>CAMDQY010000101.1 GCA_945906005.1 Novosphingobium sp. Chol11
TGACGGACCTTCTGATAAAGTTCCACTCTCTTCATCCTCCGCCTCCGCACAAAAGCGAAGGCTTATCAGGACTGGCCCCTTTTTAATCCGCTCTACCAAGAGAACGATCAGGGAACAGAATGGCCCCTTTTATTACCGCTGTTTACAGCCCCCATTTCCCCTTGCGGCTCTCCTTCCCGAACCTGCCCTTGCGCGTCCCCGGCTTGCCCTCGTTGCTGCGCCCAACCTGCGGCGCCTTTGACGCCTCGCCCGGCAGGCCAAGCTCGTCCGCTTCCAGCCGCCGGATCTCGTCGCGAAGCCTGCCTGCTTCCTCGAATTCCAGGTCCGCCGCCGCCGCGCGCATTTTCTTTTCGAGATCCTCGATATGGCTGCGCAGGTTGTGGCCAACCAGGTTGTTCGCCCCTTCGGCGTCGATCTCGATCAGCACCCCGTCACGCGATGCAGTATGCGCAACGATATCGGCAATTCGGCGCTTGATCGAGGTGGGCGTGATGCCGTGCTCGGTGTTGAACTCCTCCTGCTTGGAACGGCGGCGGTCGGTCTCGGCCATCGCCCGTTCCATGCTGCCGGTAACCCGGTCGGCATAGAGGATCACGCGGCCATCGACATTGCGCGCGGCGCGCCCGATCGTCTGGATCAGCGAGGTTTCCGAGCGCAGGAAGCCTTCCTTGTCGGCGTCCAAAATCGCCACCAGCCCGCACTCGGGAATATCGAGCCCCTCGCGCAGCAGGTTGATGCCGATCAGCACGTCATAGACGCCCATCCTGAGGTCGCGGATCAGTTCGATGCGTTCGAGCGTCTCGACGTCCGAATGCATGTAGCGAACGCGCACGCCCTGTTCGTGCATGAACTCGGTGAGGTCCTCGGCCATCCGCTTGGTCAGCGTGGTGACGAGAGTGCGGTATCCCTTGGCCGCCGCCGCCTTGCACTCGGCGATGCAGTCCTGCACCTGATCCTCGACCGGGCGGATCTCGACCGGCGGATCGATCAGCCCGGTGGGGCGGATCACCTGCTCGGCAAACACCCCGCCGGTCTGTTCCATTTCCCAGTGGCCGGGCGTAGCCGAGACCGCGAAGGTCTGCGGACGCATCGCGTCCCACTCGTTGAAGCGCAGCGGACGATTGTCGATACAGCTTGGCAGCCGGAACCCGTATTCGGCGAGCGTGATCTTGCGGCGATGATCCCCCTTCGCCATCGCGCCGACCTGCGGCACCGTCTGGTGGCTCTCGTCGACGAACAGCAGGGCATTGTCGGGCAGGTATTCGAACAGCGTCGGCGGCGGTTCGCCGGGCAGGCGACCGGTGAGGAAGCGCGAATAGTTCTCGATCCCCGCGCAGCTTCCCGTGGCCGCGATCATCTCGAGATCAAAATTGGTGCGCTGTTCGAGTCGCTGGGCTTCGAGCAGGCGACCTTCTGCCTCCAGTTCCTTCAGCCGTTCGGTCAGCTCGAAGCGGATCGCGTCCGCCGCCTGCTTCATCGTCGGTCCGGGGGTGACGTAGTGCGAATTGGCATAGACGCGCACCTTGCCGAGGCCCGCCCCGCTCTTGCCGGTGAGCGGATCGAACTCGCTGATCGCCTCGATCTCGTCGCCGAAGAACGAGATGCGCCAGGCCATGTCCTCGTAATGCGAGGGGTATATCTCCAGCCTGTCGCCGCGCACCCGGAAATTGCCGCGCGCAAAGGCGGTGTCGTTGCGCTTGTATTGCAGCGCGACGAGCTTTCGGATGATCTCGCGCTGGTCGACGCTTTCGCCCACCTTCAGGTCGAAGATCATCGCCGAATAGGTTTCAACGGAGCCGATGCCGTAGAGGCACGATACCGAAGCGACGATGATCACGTCGTCGCGTTCGAGCAGCGCGCGAGTGGCCGAATGCCGCATCCGGTCGATCGCCTCGTTCACCGAGCTTTCCTTCTCGATGTATGTGTCCGAGCGCGGCACGTAGGCTTCGGGCTGGTAATAGTCGTAGTAGGAGACGAAATATTCGACCGCGTTGTCGGGAAAGAAGTCCCTGAACTCGCCGTAGAGCTGCGCGGCGAGGATCTTGTTGGGCGCAAGGATGAGAGCGGGGCGTTGCAGCTGCTCGATCACCTTGGCCATGGTGAAAGTCTTGCCCGACCCGGTGACGCCGAGCAGCACTTGCGTCCTCTCACCGTCCAGCGCCGCGCTGACCAGTTCGGCGATTGCGGTGGGCTGATCGCCCGCCGGCTCATAGTCGGAGACGATGCGGAACGGGATGCCGCCCTGCGACTTTTCCGGGCGCACTACCTTGTGGGGCACGAATTGCCCGGAAGTATCGGGTTCTTCGAGACCCCGGCGGATAACGAGTTCGGCCATGGGGGCGAATATGGCTGTTCGCGATGCGTTCCGCAATGAGTCCTTGGCGCGTGCAGAGGCGGACGCTAGGCTGGAAACTATCGATAGTTGCGACGAAAAGGGGTCTTCTATGCGTTTGCGGATTGGCACGGCGACGATTGCGCTCGCCGCCTTGGCGTCCCTTGGGGCACTGGCGGGCTGCAACCAGGCCGACAAGGGGCCGAAAACGATGGAGGAGGCCCAGAAGGAAGCCGCCAAGCTCGAGCGTCCCGAGCCGGGCCAGTATACCCAGACCATGAAGGTCACCAAGTTCGAGGTTCCCGATGCTCCGCCCGAAATGACCGCGCAGATGAAGAAGGCGATGGGCGAGGAGCAAACCACCACGTTCTGTCTCACCAAGGAGATGTCCGACAAGGGCTTCGAGGAAATGTTCCGCGAGATCGGCAAGGGCGGCGCGTGCAAGTATCAGCGCTTCGACGTTTCCGGCGGCAAGCTCGATGCCCTGCTCGAATGCGAGAGCAAGGCAGAAGGCAAGGGCACGATCACGATGGCCGGTCAGGTCGGTTCACAAGGCTCCGATGTGACCGTCGAGATCAAGACCGTCAATCCGTCGTCGCCGATGGGCAATACCGTGATCGGCATGCAGATGGTCTCGAAGCGTACCGGCGATTGCCCGGCGGCTGCAAAGTAATTGAGGAGTTCAAAAGCATGACCCTTATTCGCGACCCGCGCACTCTGCTGTGCGCTTCGGCAGCGGTCCTCTCGCTCGGCCTCGCTGCGTGCAACAGCCAGGAAGGTGTCACGGCCAAGGATGCCTCGGTGGAGGATGTGGCCAAGGCCATCGCCAAGAGCGACGTCGCCCTGAACCCCGGTCGCTGGGAAACGAACGTAGCGATGCAAGGCAAAGCCATGCCGGTGCCCGGCGCGGACAAGGATGCGATGGCAACCTGCCTGACCAAGGCCGATATCGACCAGATGGACAAGCAGATGATGCAAATGCCGATGGATAGCTGCAAGTATGACCGCTTCACCATGGCGGGCGGCAAGATCCAGGGCGCCATGTCGTGCAACCCGCCCGAAGGGCAAGGGCCGAACATGAAGATGACCATGGACGGCACCTACACGCCCGAAAGCTACGATCTCGACGTGACTACGGAGATGGTGATGGGCGGCAAGACGCAGACAACGTCGATGCAGGTCACTTCGCGCCGGGTCGGCGAATGTAATGGCACCGAGCTACAGCCGCCCAAGACGACCTGAGCGGGCCATTCTCTAGGAGCGGCATTCCTCGACGAGGTGCACGCGCATGCTGCCCCGGTCCATGAACTTGTCCTCGTCTTCCGCCACCCGCCTGCCGATCTCCGGATCGGCAAGTGCGGCCATGGTCGCCCGGTACTTCGCCTCGCTCTCGTAGGTGATCTCGGTCATCACGTCGAACACGGTCTCGTTCGAGCGAGCGGGGTCGCCGTGCGGCGCATGGTGCTCGGTGTTTTCGGCCCGGTAATTGCGGCGGTAGTCGCACCAGTTGTCGAGCAAGCCGGTGACGAGAGGCACGTGGCGCTCCTCGTAATAGGCCTTGAACTCGGCCATCGACAGGCCGGGCTTGCGGTTAAACATGCAGACCATCTTGAGCATCGGTTATAACACCTGGTTGCCCAAGCCAGCCGCGTGCTTGGCGGCGACGAAGCCGAAGGTGAGGCTTGGCCCGACCGAGCAGCCCGCGCCGGGATAGGTCCGGCCCATGACCGCCGCTGTCGTCGTGCCCGTGGCGTAGAGCCCTGGGATCGGTGTGCCGTCCTCGAGCAGCACTCGGGCGCTGGAATCGGTGACCGCGCCGCCGAAGGTGCCGACATCGCCGGGCACGATCTGCATGGCATAGAACGGCCCTTCCTCGACGGTGCCGAGTGCGGGGTTTGGGCCGTGGGTATGATCGCCTAGCCACTTGTCGTATTCGCGGTTGCCGCGACCGAAATCCTCGTCCTTGCCCTGGCGCGCAAATCCATTGAACCGCTCGGTCGTCGCCTTGAGCACTGCCGGATCCAGGCCAATTTCCTTGGCCAAACCCTCGATCGTATCGGCGGTCTTGAGGAAGCCCGAGCTGAACCATTCGGCGGGCTTGTTCGAACCCGGCATCGAATCGGCCATCATGTGAAAGCGCTTGAACTGGTTGTCCATGATTACCCAACTCGGCACGGCGGGCACGGTCTCGTGGCGTTCCAGCATCTCCTGGCAGAACAGCATGTAGGAGCCGCCCTCGTTCATATAGCGAACGCCTGTCTGGTCGACCATGAAGGCGTGCGGCTTGGCGAGTTGCATCTGCGCGCCGACCGGACCGCCGGTGGGCGACATGAACATCTGGTTTCCGACCATCTCCTCCATCTGGCCCATCGCCGCGCCGATCCGCATCAGTTCCTTGTGCATGTCGCCGGTGTCGCCTTCGCCGGTGTGGGTCCATTCCTTGCGGGTATGCGGAATGTACTGATCACGCATCTCCTGGTTGTGCGCAAAGCCGCCCGCATTGAGCAGCACGCCGAGCCGTGCGCCAATGCGCCAGGGCTTGCCGTCCTTCTCGGTGACGATCCCGGTGACCGTGCCATCTTCGACGATGATTTCACGCACGGGAGAATTGTTGCGGATGTCCGCGCCGGCATTGAGCGCGGCCTGAAGCATCCGGCCCTGAAGTGCCGCGCCCGCCGTCACCCATTTCTTGCCGGTGAGCTTGCCCAGCCAGCCGCGCAGCGTCATCACCACCGCCAGTCGCCGCGCGGTCCACGAACGCTTGATCAGGGGCAGCATTACACCGTCGAAGATCGGCAGCGGATAGGGGAACGAGTTCGGGCGCAGCTTGTGCTTCCATTCGCCCAGCTCATTTATATTGAACAGCTTGGCATGGACCGTGCGGGTGAGCATGCCGCCGGGATTGTCGTCATAATAGTCGGGCCACTTGGGCGCCTTTTCGAACGGGATGCCCTTCTTCATCAGGTAGTCGATCATGGCATTGGCTTCGACGATATAGGTACGGCGCTTCTCGCGGCTGGTGCCCGGCGCGTCGCCTTCGCGCGCTTCGACCACCGAGTTGAGATAGAGCTCGGCTTTCTCGAGGCTGTCCTCGATCCCCTCAGCGGCATTGAAGCGGTTGTTGGGTATCCACATCACCCCGCCCGACTTGGCGGTCGACCCGCCGACCAGCTCGGTCTTTTCGAGGATCAGCACAGACTTGCCTGCCTCGCGCATCACCAGCGCCGCGCTCATCGAGCCGCCACCGCTGCCGACGACGACAAAATCGAACTGCTCGTCCATCATTCCCACTCCCGTTTGCGGTTATCCCGTTTGTCTACGCGCGCCAGCATGGTGCGGGCGGAGTGTTCGCGCAAGAGAGTCGATTCCAGTTGAGAGACCTAAACCTGCTGTTCAGACGCTTCGTGCCAATGTTGCAATTCTGTGACGCTCGCGGAAAAAAAGTAACTGGCCCGGAACGGTGTGAGAATTGCGCCGTTTCAAGTGTGAAAGGCGGCAAGAAATCGTGAACAGCCAGGTTGGGAGCCTCGTCGCTTCCAGATTGACAGACCTGACGAATGAAGCTGGCAGGCGGCTGACTGAATTGTTGCGCCGTACCAGCCTCGCTCGCGTTCCCGGACCGCTCGGTGTGAGCGGGCCGCCAGCGCGGCTGCTGCTTGGCGAAATGGGCGAATTTACGGCTCGCCGTCGCAGCTCGCCCGCATTTCCCGTGGCAGAGCGGCCCCAGCCGGTGATGTTACTACCCGGATTCTTTTCGCACCCCCGTCGGATGCGGCCGATGCACGATGCGCTCGAGCAGGCGGGCCATCTGGTCGACGACTGGGGGCTGGGCTTCAATCTTGGGCCGACGCCCGAAAACTTCGCCTATCTGCTGCGCCGGGTCGAGCGGCTGGCAGGCATCCATGGCGCTCCTATCGCGCTGGTCGGTTGGAGCCTTGGCGGACTGTTCGCGCGCGAAATCGCCTGCCGCCAGCCTGAGCAGGTTGCGCGTGTGATCACCATGGGCACGCCGTTCTCCGGCGATCCTCACGCCAACAACGCATGGCGGGCCTATCATTTCGTGACCGGCAGGGCGGTCGACGATCCGCCTTTCGAGCTCGATGGATCGCCCAAGCCGCCAGTGCCGACTGTCGCCCTGTGGAGCCCGCGCGATGGCGTGATCCACCCGCGCAGCGCCGCGGGCTGGCCGCACGAGCGCGACCGTGCGGTCGCTCTGCGCTGCACTCATCTCGGCTTCGCGTTCGACCCGAAAGCGATTGCCGAGGTGCTGCGCCAACTCGATAGCGAGCATTGAACGGGGATTGACCCGCCTCCATCGCCTAGCCCATGGCAGAGAGGAATAGGGGGATTTCGGGCGGTGGCAGGAAAATTCACGCTTGGCTGGCGGCAGGTCTGGCTGGCGCTGGTGCTGCTTTCCGCCGGTTCGATGGTGACGGTGACCTTCGGCATCCTTTCGGTGCCGCTGATGACCGAATTCGGACCCAGCCGCATGACGTTGATGCTGCCGATGTCTGTGATCGCTGTCGTCATGGCGGGGCTGGGACCGTGGCTGGGCTCGCTGATGGACCGGATCTCGCTGCGCCTGACAGTAATTGTCGGCGGAGTGCTGCTGTCCACCGGCTACGTCGCGCTCTCGTTCGTGACCGAGTTCTGGCAGGTGATGGTGGTCTATGGCCTGTTCATGGGGCCATCGCAGCTTACGGTCGGCAACATGGCGATGACGGTGCTGGTCTCGCGCTGGTTTTCGGCGATGCGTGGGCGGGCGATGGGTATTGCCCTTACCGGCGTTTCGGTTGGCGGCTTCGTGTTCCCGCTGGTGGCGCAGTTCCTGCTCGATACGTTCGATTGGCGAACGGCCTTGCGGGTGTTCGCGGTTATTCTTGCGCTGATCGTGTTTCCCTGCGTGATGCTGATGATCGCCCATCCGGGCGATGTCGGCCTCCATCCCGACGGCGCCGACGAGGAACCCGAACATGGCGATGCCGAAGCTCTTGCCGCTGCTGGCCTGACCAGCAAGCAGATCCTTTCCGATCCGACCTTCTGGATATTTGCCCTGATCCTCTCGGTGGTCTTTTCGGCGATGCGCGGGGTGATCACCAACATTGCGCCGATGGCGACCGACGAGGGCATCGATGCGACTTATGTCGCCTATCTGTTTTCAATCTATTCGATCGCGGGCGTGGTGGCCAAGTTGGGTTTTGCCGCGATTGCCGACCGGGCGAACCCGCGCAAACTCCTGTTCGCGACACTGGTCGGTGCCTGCGGGGCGTTTGTCTGCCTGACTTTTGCCGAACGCGGTTTTGCGCTGATCGCGGGCGGTGCGCTCATGCTCGGTTTTTTCGGCGGGGCCTTGCTGCCGATGCAGGGTTACCTGGTGCCGCGTGTGTTCGGGCGCGGAGTGGTCGGCCGGGTATCCGGCCTGCTCGGCCTTGCGCTGTTCGTGTTCAACGTCGCATCGCCGCCGCTGTTCGGCCTTATCCACGACATCACCGGGCAATACGATGCGGTATTCATCACCTATCTGGCGATGACGGTAGGGACGATGCTGCTGCTGCCGTATATGCGGGTCGACCCGCTTCCATCGCAGCTCAGAACCTGACTAAAGTCTGGTCGATCCCCAGCATCTGCTTGCCCAGTCCGCGCAAGTGGATCGACCCGAATACCGGGTGCTTGAGCCCCGCGAATATATCCCGGAGGCAGCGCTGGATCGGGTTATCGAGCCAGATCGCGCCTGTCCCGGCGTTGTCGAAGGCGAAGATCGTTGCTTCGCGAGCTGCCCGACCGACCAGGTTCGCCGTATACAGGCACTTTTCCGCGATCTCCCTGCTGGTTCTTCCGTTCGCCTCAAAGTGGGCTTCCTGCTCTGCCAGCAGGGCAAGATAATATCCTCGCGCCGCCGCCAACCAAGACTGCGTTTCGCCCAGGCCCTGCTGAATGGCCTCGTCTTCGGCCTGCGAAGAACTGGCCTTGATGCGACGGACACCACCGGCGACCGACGCCAGTTCGCTGACTGCCCTTCGCGCGACTCCACTGGCGAAGGCGGCCATCCCGATCTGGTGGTATGAGGCCGATTCGAGCGTCGAGATCGGATAGGCGCCAGCTGCATCGAATAGCGGATATTCGAAGCTGCGATGCCTGGGCACGAATGCCTCGTCGATCACATAGTCCGCGCTGGACGTGCCTTTGAGCCCGAGCACCTGCCAACTGTCGGGCACAATGGAGACCTCGGATTTCGGAACGACATAGGACCGGAACCACTGCCCGTCCTCGCGATCGGGCAGCGATTCGGTGACCAGAACCCAGGTGGCGATCGAGCTACCCGAGCCCCAGCTGAACTTGCCGGATACCAGAAAACCGCCCTGCGCGGGCGCAGACTTTGCGAACGGCAGCAGACATGTCCACAAGGCGACGGGGCCGTTTCCGAAGATCTCCTGCCTGCCCTGTTCGGGGGCGGCCCGGTGAAACATCAGGTTGGTGGCGTTGCATATCGCCATGCACCAGGCCGCTGAACCGTCTGCCGATGCCACTTCTTCAACGGCTTCGAAATATTCTGGAAGGCTCACGCCGAACCCGCCTGCAGACCGAGGCAGAAGCAGGGAAAACAGCCCCTGGTCGAGCATGGCCTGCACGACCGGGTCGGTTAGCCGCCCAAGCGATTCGGCCTCGCTGGCCTCGCTGGCGATCAAGTCATGAAGCGATTTGGCCCGATCAAGGGCGACGGGCTCTTCAGGCACGCGGCACCTGCCGCCGATAGGAGAGCGCTTCGGCGGCATGGACCCGGCCGACCGACTGCGCACCCGCCAGATCGGCAACGGTGCGCGCCACGCGCAGCATCCGGGTATAGCCGCGCGCGGACAGCCGCATCGCCTCGGCCGCCTGCATCAGCAGCGCGCGGCCCGGCTCGTCCGGTGTCGCAAACCGCTCCAAAGCATCGCCGTCCAACTCGGCATTGGTGCGCGCGCCGGTCTCGGCGAAACGCGCCGACTGGATTTCCCGCGCCCTTGCCACCCGCGCGGCGACCTGCGCCGAACCTTCGGCAGGAGGCGGCAGCGAAAGATCGGCGG
>CAMDQY010000102.1 GCA_945906005.1 Novosphingobium sp. Chol11
CGTGCACCCGCAATCGGTGGTCCATTCGATGGTCGAATACCGCGATGGCTCGACGCTGGCGCAGCTCGGTCCAGCGGACATGCGCGTACCGATTGCGTCGTGCCTTGCCTGGCCACAGCGCATGGATACGCCATGCGAGCCGCTCGACCTCGCGGCGCTTGGCTCACTGACCTTCGAGCTTCCCGACGAGCAGCGCTTTCCCGCAACCCGCATCGCGCGGGCTGCGGCAGAGGCCGGGGGAGCGATCCCGGCGGTGCTCAATGCCGCCAACGAAGTGGCGGTCGCCGCGTTTCTCGATGACCGGATCGGCTTCACCCGTATTGCCGATCATGTCGAGGCCACGCTTTCGTGCTATGCTCCGGCCGCGCCAGCATGCCTTGCGGATGTGCTGGCGGTCGATGCCGAAGCGCGCCACAAGACGCGCGCTTTAATGGAGAGAGCCTTCCTTGCTTGATTCGCCTTCGTTCCTGACGACGCTGTTCGCATTCCTGCTGGTGCTTGGTCCGCTGATCGTGGTCCACGAACTGGGCCACTATTTCGTCGGGCGGCTGTTCGGCGTGAAGGCCGATGCCTTCGCGGTCGGCTTCGGCAAGGAGCTGGCGGGCTGGACCGATCGGCGCGGGACCCGCTGGAAGCTGTGTGCGCTGCCGCTCGGCGGATACGTCCAGTTTGCCGGTGACATGAACCCGGCGAGCGCGCCCGGTCCTGTCGATGACGGGCTCACCGAGGCGGAGCGGGCACAGGTGTTCCAGTTCAAGCCCTTGTGGCAGCGGGCGATGATCGTGCTCGCCGGGCCGCTCACCAACCTGATGTTCGCGGTCGCGATCTTCGCCGCGTTCAACCTGGCTTACGGGCGGATCGTCGCATCGAGCGAAATTGCCACCCTCGCGAAGGGGTCTGCCGCCGAGCAGGCCGGATTGAAGGTCGGCGACAAGATCGTCGCTATCGATGGCGAGAGGGTGGACGAATTCACCGATATTCCGGCGTTGATCGTGCCCTTCCCGAACCGCACCGTTGAAGTGGCGGCCGACCGCGATGGACGAGAGATCGTGGTGCCGGTCAAGATCGCCGAAGTGATCGAGATCGACCGGTTTGGCAATCAATCGCGCATTGGTCGGCTCGGCGTCCATGCCGGCAAGGTCGAGGTGGTCGAAGTCGGACCCGTCGAGGCGGTAACGCTCGGCTTCAGCCAGTCGTTTGGCATCATGCGGATGATGGCAACCGGCATTGGCCAGATCTTTTCGGGCGAGCGATCGGTCAAGGAACTGGGCGGACCGGTAAAGATCGCCAAGTATTCGGGCGAGCAGTTCAGCCTCGGCTGGTCTGCCTTTGTCGGCTTTGCGGCATTGATCTCGATTAACTTGGCATTCATCAACTTGCTGCCAATCCCCGCGCTTGATGGAGGACACCTCGCCTTCTATGCCGCCGAGGCAATTCGCCGCAGGCCGCTGGGGGTCCGCAGCCAGGAATGGGCGATCCGGACCGGCATCGCGCTCGTGCTTGCACTCATGGTGTTCGTCACCATCAATGACATCGCGACACTGCCGATTTTCGGGGGATAGGGCGGAGTTCCAGCCGCGCCATGACACGCTCCGGCGGATTGATCGCTTGATTGCATTTGCCCCATCGGGCAGAGGGCGGCGGTCGTTTCGCGTTGGTTTGCATTGACGGCACTTTTGCGCTGCTTGCAGCACCCTGACAGGATTTGACACCGGGAATGATGGGTAGGGATATGGTTCGCAGCTTCGACGTGCGCCGCGCATCCGGTCTGGCGGCGCTGCTGCTTGGCTCCACCATGCTTGCCGGGCTTCCAGACCCTGCCATGGCGCAGGACGAGCCGCCTGCTGCCGCGACCCCGACTGAGTCCGCGCTTCCTGCTGCTGACGCGGGCACCCCTGTCGCACCTCAGGTCGAGACGATCCGGGCGATGCGCGTCACTGGCAACCAGCGGCTCGAGGCGCAGACCATCCTCTCCTACATCAGGCTGCGTATCGGCCAGGAATGGTCGACTTCCGCAGCCGACCAGGCGCTCAAGGACTTGTACGCGACCGAGCTTCTCGCCAGCGCCCAGATCCGCAACGAGGCCGGCACCGTCTTTATCGAGGTGCAGGAAAATCCGGTCGTCAACCGCATCATCCTTGAAGGCAACAAGCGCATCAAGGACGAGAAGATCTATCCCGAGATCAAGGTTGCGCCCCGCCAGATCTTCACGCGCTCGAAAGTGCGCGCCGATGTTTCCCGCATCATCGAGCTGTACAAGCGCCAGGGCCGGTTTGCCGCGACGGTAGAACCAAAGATGGTGATGCTTGAGCAAAACCGCGTCGACATCGTGTTCGAGATCGTCGAGGGTGACAAGTCCAAGGTCCGTCAGATCAATATCATCGGCAACGACACGTTCGACGATGGCAAGCTGCGCGGCGAAATGGTCACCAAGCAGTCCGGGCTGACCAAGATCTTCTCGTCGAGCACCAGCTACGATCCCGATCGCATGGCCTTCGACCAGCAGAAGCTGCGCCAGTTCTATCTGACCGAGGGCTATGCCGATTTCCGCGTTGTCTCGGCCGTGGCCGAGCTGACGCCCGACAAGCGCGATTTCATCATCACCTACGTCGTCGAGGAAGGCGAGCGCTACAAGTTCGGCGACATCACCGTTGACAGCCAGCTTCGCGATTTTGATGGCGAGGCATTGGCCAAGAACCTGCCGATGAAGAAGGGCGACTGGTATAACGCCAAGATGGTCGAGGATACCATCGAGGGTTTGAACGAGACCGCGGGAACTTTCGGCTACGCCTTTGCGGACGTGCGGCCGCGCTACGAGCGCAGCAAGGAAGACCTGACGATGGGCCTTGCCTTCGTCATCGCCGAGGCGCCCCGCGTTTATGTCGAATCAATCGATATCAACGGCAATACCCTGACCCAGGACAAGGTCATCCGCCGCGAATTCCGCATCGGCGAGGGTGACGCCTTCAACTCGTTGCAGGTCAAGCGTTCCACTAACCGCATAAATTCGCTGGGCTATTTCCAGGAAAAGTTCGAGATCGAGCAGAAGCCCGGCTCTGCACCCGACCGGATCAAGCTGGAAGCCAACGTCGAGGAAAAGCCGACCGGCGAACTTCAGCTTTCAGCCGGTTTTTCGAGCATCGAAAGCTTCATTTTCCAGGCATCGGTGCGCCAGCGCAACTTTCGTGGTCGCGGCCAGACCGTTGGCCTGTCGGGCAGCTATTCCCGATATACCAAGAGCGTCGAGGCCAGCTTCACCGAGCCATACCTGTTCGACAAGAACGTTTCGGTGGGCTTCGATATCTATAGGCGCGACCAGCGCAGCTTCCGCTTCCTGACCAGTGACCGTGACCGCACCTATCAGCAGGCGACCACCGGCTTCCAGCTGCGTGCGGGCCTTGCGATCAGCGAATACCTGACCGGCGTTGCCCGCTACACGCTCAACTACGATGACGTGACGCTCGACCAGAACCAGTTCTACTTCGACCTGGACGGAGACGGCGTCGAAACCTGCGAACCGATCCTTGCTGGACGCTATCTGTGCGAGGCGATCGGCAAGCGCACCAGCTCGATCCTGGGCGTGTCGGTGATCTATGATCGGCTCGACAACCGCGTCCGTCCCACCAAGGGGCTGATGGCTTCGATCAGCGCGGATTATGCCGGGCTTGGAGGATCGGTGAAATACGGCCGGATTCGTGGCAATGCGTCGAACTACTGGTCGCTGGGCGGTGGCTTTATTTTCTCGGTCCAGGGCGAGGGCGGCCTCATCAAGTCGTTCGACAACAGCGGCGATGTCGCTACCGGTATCGACGATGTACGACTGACCGACCGGTTCTATCTGGGCGAGCCGCAGATCCGCGGTTTCGACATTCGCGGCGTCGGGCCGCGCGTGCTGCGCTATCCTTATATCGATACCAACGAAGACGGCGTCCTCGACGCGGTTTCCAGCGAGCGCAACGATTCCACCGATGACGCGCTGGGCGGCAAGTATTACTACATGGCGCGTGCCGAGCTTGAGATTCCGCTGGGTTCGGGTGCGCGCGAGATGGGCCTGCGGCCCTCGGTGTTCATCGATGCGGGCTCTGTCTGGGGCATTCGCAATCCCGCCACGATCGACACCGGGCCGGGCGGGGTGTTCCTGCCGACACGCGACGAACAGGGCAGGGCGCTCTATACCCAGATCGACACGGCCTCGGTGGTGAACCAGGTTTGCACCCCGAGCGCGACCTCGACTGTGACCAACCCGATCAATCCCAATCCGCCCTCCTGCCTGACCTCGCCCAATAATTCCGCAATCGGCAACAGTTTCGCCTTCAGGGAAGTTTACCTTGGCGACACCTGGAAGCCGCGCGTTTCGATCGGCATCGGGGTTAACTGGAATTCGCCGTTCGGTCCGTTCCGGATCGACTTTTCGAGAGTCCTCCTCAAGCGCGAGGGGGACGACACCAAAGCCTTCACTTTCAACGTGGGAACACAGTTCTGATGAATATTTTACTCAAATCCGTCGCCGCGGCTTCGTTGCTGGTCGGCACGGCCGTCGCCCAGCCCGCTATGGCGCAGGCCGTCTCGGGCACCCTCATCCAGGGGCTCGCGATTGCCAATCTTGATGCGGTCATCTTCAATTCGAGCGCTTTCAAGACTGCTGAGCAACAGCGCGGCGTCACCTACAAGCCGCAGATCGACCGAGCCGAAGCGCGCCGCAACCAGCTTGAAGCCCAGCTCAAGTCGCTCGCCGAAAAATTCGAGAAAGATCGGACTGCGGCAAGCCCCAACCAGCAGGCGCTCGCCCAGCAGGCGGCGACCATCCAGCAGATCCAGCAGCAAGGTCAGCAGGAATTGCAGAACCTGATTGCGCCGGTCGCGATGTCGCGCGCCTATGTCACCGAGCAGATCCAGGAAAAGATTGATCAGGCGATCAAGAACGCCATGGCCAAGAAGAAGATCAGCTTGTTGATCGGCCCCGATGCGGTGCTTGCGTTCAACAACAACGCCTATAGCCTCACTCAGGACATCCTGACCGAACTGAACACGCTGCTGCCTTCGGCGCAGCTTTTCCCGCCTACCGGCTGGGAACCGCGCGAAATGCGAGAAGCCCGCGCCCAGCAGGCCGCAGCAGCCGGTCAGCAGCCTGCTGCTGCGACAACGACGACCCCGACCACCAGTCGCTGACAAGCACGCAGCGGGGCAGGGCAGTGAGCGAGGACAAGGCCGGGGGCGAAGGCGCGTTTGTCTACGACACGGCGAAGATCCTCGCCGCGCTGCCCCACCGCTACCCGATGCTGCTGGTCGACCGGGTGGTCTCGCTCGAGCTTGGCGAGCGTATCCACGCCATCAAGGCCGTCAGCTTCAACGAGCCGTTCTTCCAGGGCCACTTCCCCGGCGCGCCGATCATGCCTGGCGTGCTCCAGATCGAGGCGCTGGCGCAGGCTGCCGGGATCCTCGCGGTAGAGACGCTTGAGCTGGCGGGCACCGGCAAGCTGGTGTTCTTCATGGCGATCGAGAAGGCCAAGTTCCGCAAGCCGGTGACGCCCGGTGTACTGCTCGATCTCGAAGCCAGCTTTTTGCAAATTCGTTCGCGGGTCTGCAAGGTTGCCGGGCGGGCCTCGGTCGATGGTGCGACCACCTGCGAGGTGCAGTTCACCGCGATGATCGCGGACGGGTAACTTTGCCCGCACCTACTGGACAAACCGCGGGCCTGACGCTATGCTCCCGCCTTCCATATTGTAGGCCGGTCGGAACCGGCCAGACAGAGAGTTCGCAGACATGAAGGCCGATACTCACCCTGACTACCACATGATCAATGTGCAGATGACCGACGGGACCAAGTTCCAGACGCGCTCCACCTGGGGCAGCGAAGGCGATACGCTGGTGCTCGAAGTCGATCCGACCTCGCACCCGGCATGGACCGGCGGCAATCAGCGCGTGAGCGAAGGCGGCCGTGTCGCCCAGTTCAACAAGCGCTTCGGTGGTCTTTCACTCAAGAAGTGACGCGCGGGCCTTCGGGCCGGCTACAAATTAAAAAGGTCGGCTCTGCGGGGTCGCCCTTGTTGTGTTCAGGCTCCGCAGCCTAGAACGGCGCGTCCATCAGGTCGTGCCAGTTTGTGTATTCAACCGGGATTGGACGCAGGAACTCCATTCCTGCCGACCCATCTCGCATCCAGCGCACGATCGCCTGCAGCCCTGCGCCTTGCTCAATGCGGATCGAGACGAAGCCGCCGACCCTGAGCCACGGCTAGTCAGCCTGGATGCGGCAGCTATACAGCGGAACCTCGTCGAGCAGCGCTTGTGCGATTTGGCTGCGCGCGTTTTCGATGTGGGCATCGAACCGAGTAGCAAAGCGCGGCTCACGTCGGCGGTTGCGTTCTGCTTTCGACTCGTCGATTTCGGGAATGTTCTCAAGCCGTGCCAGCTTCACGGTCATGTTCTTGTCCTTATCGTGTCCCGAGCCAATCCGATTGTCTGACGAAAAAGAGTAAACCGCAGGTGTCTCACGATGCTTAGCGTGCCCGGTTAGCGCAACTTTACCATGAGGCGAGGGTTCACCTAGGCGATACCAACCACTATCGCTCCGGCCTACGAATTGGAGAAGGAGACACACCATGAACAGCCGCATCCCAACTCTGATTCTCGCCGGATTGGCCATGACCCTGCCCAGCGTGGCCAATGCCGACCATCACGCAACCAGTCACGCGATCTCTGGCAAGGTGATGAACGTGGTCTTGATCGGCGCGAAGGGCGAGCCGCTCGGCACGACGAGCCTTGAGCAGACTGCGACAGGCGTGCTGATCGCGGTTAGTGCCAGCGGAATCAGCGAAGGCGAACATGCCCTCCATGTTCACGAAAAGGGGCTGTGCGACGCTGCCGGTGGGTTTGCGTCGGCTGGCGGCCACTTCGCGCCGGGCGGCACCGCCCACGGCTCTCACGATGCCAAGGGCCATCACGCCGGAGACATGCCCAACGTGTTCGTGGGTGCCGATGGCAAGCTGCAGGCTCAAGCCCTGAACGATGCAGTCACGCTGGGCGAGACAGGCGATGGCGCGCTGTTCGATGCCGATGGCTCGGCGCTGGTGATCCATGGCGGCGCGGACGACTATGCTACCCAGCCTTCTGGCGCGGCGGGATCACGCATTGCCTGCGCGGTGATCGCTTCGCCGAAAGCCTGAGTTTCGCCCGCGCAACGGAATTGCGCGGTGGTGCTCAATCGGGACGATTTTGCTTTGCAATCCGCCATGCCTGTGCAAGAGCGCGCACCCGCGTCAATCCCTGCTTGCGGGCAGGTTTGGCGTCGCCTAACAGGGCGCCTTGCGCATAGTGCGGGCCAGTGTGGCGATCGTAGCTCAGTTGGTTAGAGCGCCGGTTTGTGGTACCGGAGGTCGGGAGTTCAAGCCTCCTCGGTCGCCCCATTTCTCTCGCCCGCGCGAGTTCCTTAAAGAAGGACAAGTCGCGTGACGGCGTTCTGGACAAGCCCCGATTTCGACGAGCACGAGCGTGTGGAGCTGGTCCATGACCGTGCCAGCGGCCTGACCGCGTTTGTCGCGATCCATTCCAGTCATCTTGGTCCCGGCGCGGGCGGCACCCGGTTCTGGCACTATCCCGATCCGGCGATGGCGATGCGCGATGCACTGCGCCTGTCTCGCGGGATGAGCTACAAGAACGCCATGGCGGGCCTGCCGATGGGCGGCGGCAAGGCGGTGATCCTCGCAAATGTAGCGCGTGACAAAACGCCGGCGATGATGGCCGCTTTCGGCGATGCGATCGAGGCATTGTGCGGCACCTATGTCACCGCCGAGGATGTCGGCATGTCCGAGGCCGACATGGCGGCGATTGCCGCGCGGACTAGCTACGTGACGGGGCTGCCTGCTCAGGGCACCGGCGACAGGGGCGGCGATCCCGGCCCGCATACCTCGCGCGGCGTGTTCCTCGGCGTCAGGGAAGCAGTGCGCGTCGGCCTCGGCAAGCACAGCCTGTCGGGTGTTCATGTCGCGGTGCAGGGCACGGGAAGCGTCGGTGGAGGGCTGGCGCGGCACCTCGCGAGCCAGGGCGCACGGCTGACACTTGCCGACATTGACGCCGCGCGCGCTGAACGCCTTGCGGCAGAACTGGGCGGCGAGGCGGTGCCAGCCGATGCGATCATGGACATCGAATGCGACGTTTTCAGCCCCAATGCGCTCGGCGCGATCCTCGATGACGAGGGAATTGCCCGGCTGCGCGCACCGGTCGTCGCGGGAGGGGCGAACAACCAGCTCGCTCGCGCGCACCATGGTGACACGCTGGCGGAGCGCGGCATTCTCTATGCACCCGACTATGTCATCAACGCGGGCGGGATCATTGCCGTCACTCATGAATATCTGGCGCGCCGCGAGGGTCGCACGCTCGACATTGCCATCACCCATGCCGCGGTCGACGCGATCCCCGCTCGGCTCGCCGAGATATGGGAAGCCGCGCACGCCAAGCACGCCGCGCCTTCGCGCGTCGCCGACGCCATGGCGCAGCAACTGATCGGCAGAGGTTAGCGACAATTCCCGCCTTTGCTTCGCGGGTCGCTCCCGTTAGAGAGCCAATCCATGCACGGCCTTGCCAATCCAGCCCGCTTTCTGCGCATTGCGCGCTGGCTGACGCCTGCGTGCTTGCTGGCCGGGCTCGTGATTACCGGCTTGGCGCTTGGCTGGGGCCTGACCTCGGTTTCGCCCGACCGGCTGATGGGCGATACGGTGCGCATTCTGTTCATCCATGTGCCGACTGCCTGGCTGGGAATGGCCGGATGGATGACGATAGCCGGGGCCAGCCTCGCTGAACTGGTCTGGCGCCATCCGCTTGCCGGGATCGCGGCACGTGCGGCTGCAGTGCCGGGTGCGGTGTTCACCGCGATCTGCCTCGCCACCGGCTCGATCTGGGGTCGACCGACCTGGGGAACCTGGTGGGTGTGGGACGGACGGCTGACCTCGATGCTGGTGCTGCTGTTCCTCTATTTCGGTTATATGGCGCTGGCCGACGCGGCATCGCGGCAAGGCCAGGGCAGGGCGCGGGTGGCAGCGATCTTCGGCCTTGTCGGCGCGATCAACGTGCCGATCATCAACCGTTCGGTGGTGTGGTGGAACTCGCTGCACCAGCCGCCCTCTATCAC
This sequence comes from Novosphingobium sp. Chol11, assembly GCA_945906005.1. Classification (GTDB taxonomy): domain Bacteria; phylum Pseudomonadota; class Alphaproteobacteria; order Sphingomonadales; family Sphingomonadaceae; genus Novosphingobium. The sequence goes on from CAMDQY010000102.1 coordinate 9,125, forward strand.
CATGGGCGGCTCCTCGATCGACGCGAGCTATCTCGTGCCGCTCTTGGCAGCGACAATTGGTTTCTCGCTGATTTTCGCCGGCGTGGTGCTGGCGCGGATGCGCGCCTTGCTCGCCGACCAGCAGGCCGAGGCGCGGCTGCGGCGCAGGGCAATGGCGGCCGCCTGATGCGCGAGGCGCTCGATCACTGGGACTTCGTTGTCGCCTCGTATGCGATCGGCATTGGCGGCACGCTCGCCATGGTTGCGTGGTCGTGGCTG
>CAMDQY010000103.1 GCA_945906005.1 Novosphingobium sp. Chol11
TTCACCAATTAATTTCTTAAAGTTAGTAACGGTAATTGGGGTTTCGTTATCGTATAGCTCTGCTATCATAACTCCTTTTGCTGTTTCAATTTTTACTTTTGTTGCCATATTATTTTGTTTTATTTTTATATTGATACGTTAAAATTTAAAATACATCTTACTGATTTTGTTGGTCCTGAACTTGAGTGGTATCTGTTACCATTAAATAAAAGTACCCTACCTTTTTTTGGTGTTACTCTTCACCGGTCCCGTCCCAAACGTCCCAGATTTTCTTCTCGTCGCGCATCTCGATCTCGTCGAGGTTGAACACGGCGATGTCGGCAACCATGCCTTCCTTCAACAGGCCGCGATCGTGCAGGCCAAAGAACTCGGCGGTGCGCCACGTCAGCATGTAGATTGCCCGCTCGATCGACAGCACCTTGCGGTCGCGCACATAGTCGGTGAGTAGGAACACGTTGTAGCCGGCACCGCAGAACATCTTGCCGTGCGCGCCCGCATCCGAGACGTTGCAAAGCGTGTTGTCGTCGTTCAGCAGTTCCTGGAGGAAATCCTCGTCCTTGGCGTAGCTGCGCTTGAGGATTACCGATTCCGCGCCGTTGTTCAGCACCCATTTGGCGAGCGCGTCCGAGGTGTGGTTGAACCCTTCTGACCGCTGGTAGTCGGCCAGCGTGCAGCCGATCGGGCCAAAGCCCGATTCGCTCTCGCGCAGCAGCATGCCTTCGGTATCGAACAGGGTGGAATGCGGGAACTGGTTGTCCCAGCTCGCACGCGCGCGATCGAGCCATGCCTCGTCGGTCAGCATCGCCTTCTTGCCCTCCCAGCTCCGCTCGTTGATCAGCTCCTGCCATACCGGGTTGCCGTTCTGGCCGAAGATCAGCGTCGAGCCGAAATTGAGGATCGAGGTTGGCGAGATGACGTTGAAGGCGGTGAAGATCGGCAGCCTCTCGGCCTTGAACTGATCGTGCAGCTCCCTGGCGCGGTCCTGGTACTTTTTCATGAACATCAGCGTGGGAATGCCCGCCCATTGCAGCTTGACGCCAATCTTCTTGGCCAGCTTTCCCCAGTGCTCGACCTGATCGTTGCCTTCACCGGCAAGGAAATAGTCGACGATGAACTGCACGCTCGCGCCCGGATACCTGGCGACCACGCGAAACAGCGCCTCGATCTCGGCATCGTCGGCCATCTGCGGCGGCAGGCGCCGTTCGTACTTGTCGCGGTCCATCATGTTGGACGAAAGGCCCATCGCGCCTGCTGCCAGCGCATCGTCGAGATAGGCGCACATCTGCGCGACTTCGTCGGGCGTTGCGGCGCGATCCCAGGCGTCCATGCCCATCACCGCGAGCCGCAGCGGGACGTGGCCGCAGAACGAGCAGAAGTTGAGCGGCAGCCGCACGCCGGCCTGCATCGAAGCCTTGTATTCGCTCCACTTGTCCCAGTTCCAGGGAACGACCTGCTTCATCGGTTCCTCGGGGATGTCCTCGAAGTAGTTGAAGATGTCGACGACGGTCTGCTTGCCCTCTTCGGTCTTGGGAGCAGGAGCGATCGAGAAGCCGCAGTTGCCGTTTATCGAAGTGGTCGCGCCATAGGCGGGCAGCGGTTCCATGTTGGGAGCCCACCAGACGCCGCCGTCCCAATGGTTGTGCGTCTCGATCATGCCGGGCGTGACGTAGCAGCCGGCCGCGTCGAACACGCGCTCACCCTCGCGCGCCGCAAGGTTCTTGCCGATCTCGACGATCCGCCCGTCCGATACGCGCACGTCCGCGGCATGGGCATCCGCGCCGCTGCCATCGACCACGGTTCCGCCCTTGATCAGAATATCGATCTGCATCTGCTCTCTCCGGTGCTCCCGGCGGTTATGAGCCGCCGAATCTCATTAATAATACAGGGTTGGCAATTATTCTGACGCACGTTGCCTTTTGATGCAAGTCATGCTTCGGTCAATGCAGAACACAGTTCGCAACCGGCCCGATTCCGAGGCGGGATCGGCGGTCGGGAGAGACGCGTGAACAACGGTAACGACAGGGGCGGGAAGGATACCTCACCTTCGGAGTGGAAGCTGCACTGGCCGCTGCTACTTGCCGCCACCTTCGGAATCTCCTTCGGCGGAATCCCGGTGACGACGCTGGGACTGTTCATGCAGCCTTTGCAGAACGAATTCGGTTGGGACCGTACGACGATTTCGCTCAGCATGACGGTGTTCGCCTTCATCGTCACCCCGCTTACCCCGTTTGCGGGCGCATTGGTGGACAGGTTCGGCGCGCGGGCTATCGCCATCCCTGGCCTTGTCTTGTGCGGACTCTCGTTCGCCGCCTTCAGCCTGATGAACGGGATGGTCGCCCTGTGGATCGGCATGTGGGTAGTCTATGCGCTCGCCTCGCTCCTGATCCGCACGATGGTGTGGAACCCGCCTGTGGCAGCCGCTTTCGTCACCAACCGGGGCGTGGCGATGGCGATCATGCTGAGCGGCATGTCGGTGGCCAGCGCCGTGCTGCCCCTTCTCACTCACACGTTGATCGCGCAGCTTGGCTGGCGTCTTGCCTACGTGACGATCGGTTTGGGCTGGGCCGGGGTTGCCCTGTTGCTGGTAGTGCCGTTTTTCAAGGTGAGGACCGCGTCCAGATCACCGCTGGTCAGTAACCAGTCGGAGGGTGAGGGTGCCGGTGAGGGTGCGGCAGCCCGTCCGGAGCCGGTGCTGTCGGCGGGTGGCCTGACCTTTGGCGAGGCGCTGCGCAACGTGACGATGATCCGCATTGCGCTCGCCTGCTTCCTGGCGACCTTGCTCGGCTCGGCATGGGGCGTCCACATGGTGCCGATCTACGAGACGTTCGGTGTCACGAAGGTCACGGCGGCTAGCCTGGCCTTCGTCGCCGGAATAACTGCGATCCTTGCGCGGCTGATTGCCGGGACCATCATGGATCGCTTCAATTTCGCGGCGCTGCCTTTCGTGCTGCTGGCCTCCCCCGCCCTTGCCTACGGCCTGCTGCTGATGAGCAATGGTTCCCTGCCGATCATCATTGCTGTCGCCGCGTTGATCGGCTTCGGCGGCGGCACCAGCCTCTATCTCATAATCTACCTGACGACGCAGTACGGCGGCCTCAGGCACTTCGGCAAGATCTTCGGAACGGTTTCGATGATGACCGGGCTTTCCGCCGGAATCGGGCCGGTCACCGCAGGCCGGATCTTCGACAGCACCGGAAACTACGAGCTTTACCTGATGATCGGCATACCGCTGTTCATCCTTGCGGGCCTGCTGGTTTTCGGGCTTGGGCCCTATCCACAATTCGCGCCGGTGGAAGCACCCGGCACATCACCCGAGAGGACTTAAATGAGCCTGAATTTCACCATCGATATTCCGCTCGGCGTTCCGACGCCGGGCGAGTTCCAGACGCTCGACGCGATCGCCGAGATGGCCAAGGCGATCGAGGGCGCCGGGTTCGACGCGGCATTCATCACCGACCACCCCTCGCCCGACACGCACTGGCTGCATCAGGGCATGGGCCACGATGCGCTCGATCCATTCGCCGCGCTCACCGCGCTGGGATCAGCGAGCCGCAAGCTGAAGCTGCACACCAACATCGTGGTTGCCGGCTATCGCAACCCGTTCCTGCTCGCCAAGAGCGCAGCTACGGTCCAGACGCTGACCGAAGGACGGCTGATCCTGGGCATCGGCGCGGGCTACCAGAAGGTGGAGTTCGACGCGCTCGGTTCCGATTTCAAGCGGCGCGGCAAGCTGTTCGACGAGGTGCTGGAAGTGCTGCGCCTTGCATGGAGCGGCGGGCCGGTTAGCTACAAGGGCATGGACTTCGACGCAGTGGATGTCGAACCGCGCCCCGCGCTCACTACCCCTCCCCCGATCTGGATCGGCGGCAGCAGCCCCGCAGCTCTGGAACGCGCGGGCAAATACGGCGACGGCTGGTGCCCGTTCTTCGCAGCCAAGGGGATGAGCGCGGCCAACCGCGACATTGCGGTCACCTCGATCGCCGACTTCAAGGAGCGTTGCGCAAAAATTGAGGAAGTGCGAGCGCGCGAAGGCAGGACCGGTCAGTTCGATCTGTCCGCCGGGCCGCCGGTCAAGGTCGGCTGGCTCGGTGACGGCGACGTTTCGGCCTATGTCGACGCGGTTGGCGAAATGGCCGAAGCCGGAGTAAACTGGATTTCGGCGATGGGACCGCATGCGAGCCGCGCGCAATTCATCGAGTCGGTCGAGTGGTATGGCAGCGAGGTGATCGCCAAGCTGAGGTAATCGGCCCGCAAGGAGAGAACGAGATGACGAGTTTGGTATCACGGCCCGATACCGGCGTCGCAGCGATGACCGAGGCCGAACGGCGCACCCGGCAGGATCTTGCCGCGATGTACCGGCTGGTCGACCATCATGGCTGGACCGATCTCATCTACAACCACATCTCGGCCAAGATTCCCGGCGAAGCGGGTGCCTATCTCGTCAATCCCTATGGCCTGCTCTACGACGAGGTCACGCCGGAAAACCTCGTCAAGGTGAGCCTGTCGGACGGCGCGATCCTCGCCCATGATCCGACGGCGCTGACCAATGTCGCGGCACACGACCTCCACGCGCCGGTGCTGGCCGCGCGCGGCGACCTGCAATGCCTCGCCCATGTGCACACGCCAGCGATCATGGCGGTCTCAGCGATGGCCTCGGGCCTGCTGCCGCTCACCCAGACGTCGATGGGCTTCACCGGACGCGTGGGCTACCACGACTATGGCTTTGGCGGCGATGCCTGCGAGCGGCTGGTGCGCGATTTCGAAGGCTTCGACACCGTCATCCTCAGGAACCACGGGGTGATGATTGCCGGTCGCACCATCGCCGAGACTTATGTCCAGCTGCACAATTTCCAGATGGCCTGCGAGGCGCAGGTCATGCTGATGGCGGCGGGAAGCGATATCGCGCCACCGCCGCAGGCCATCATGGACGGGCAGGCAAAGGGCTTCGGCCAATGGCTCGATCGGCCCGGCGGACCGCGCGATCCCGCCGGGTGTCTCGAATGGCAGGCCGCGCTGAGGCTGCTGGCGCGCAAGGGCATCGATTTTCACGGGCGCGGTGCATGACCGCATCTGCGAGTGCGCCGAGCTGCGATCCGGGTTTCGTGAAACTGCACGTTCCCGATCTTGATGCTGCCATCGCCTACTTTGCTGCGGTGTTCGGCTGGACCGCCGGGCAATTGCTCGATCTTGCCGATTTCCGACAAGTCGCACTGTCCGCACCGGGCAATCCGTTCGACGTGATCCTGCGCTGCTGGAAAGACGGTCAGCCGCGCGAGATCGGCAATGGCTGGGGGCCGCTGGGGGTTCGCACCGACGATCTGGATGCCGTTCTCGCCCGCGCGCTCGATAATGGTTCGAGCATGGTCAGGGAACCGACCGCCGCTGGCGCAGTGCGTTTCGCGATCCTGCGCACGCCGCACGGCCACGAAATCGAACTCATCCAACAGGAGACCTGATACATGGCCGACATTCAGCCGCAGCTCGGCTTTTTCAAGATCACCGTTGCCGATGCGACAAAGGCCCAGCGCTTCTACGAGCAGGCCTTTGGCATGGTGGCGAGCGAGCCGATCCTGGGCAACGGATTTCGCGAGCACGTCCTCAAGTCGCCGGGCAACGATTTTTCGCTGATCCTGTTCGAGAAAGACGGGCTGGAGATCACGCGCGGCAATTCCTACGGCCCGATCGGCTTTAACATTGCGGACATGGACACCGCGCTGGCCCGCGCCGAAGCAGCGGGCGCCAAGGCGAACGGCCCGCCGTTGACCTTCGGCGACGTCAGCTATGTGTTCATCGAATCGCCCGACGGGCACGTGATCGAACTGATCAAGCGGCCCGATTGAGCAGCCGCCCTATCAGCTATCCGGCGCGAAGTGCCAGATGGTCACGCCCTCGCCGGGAATTTCCTCGTAGACGACCTTGACCGGCATGCCGGTGTGCACTGCGTCGGGATCGACATCGACCATCGTGCCGAGCACGATCGGATTGCGCGGCCCTTCGGGAAACTCGACCATGGCGAGCACATAGGGCACGTCATCGCGGAACCCACCGGGGCCGCGATGGACGACGGTGTAAGAGAACACCGTGCCCTTGCCGCTGGTCGGCGTCCACGCCTGGTCGGTCGACAGGCAATTGCGGCAGGCGGGATAGGGAATCCAGTGCCAGTAACCGCAATTGTTGCATTTGGGGACGCGGAACTCGCCCGCTTCCAGACCGGCCCAGAACTCTTCGTTCTCGGGCAGGCGCTGCGGCAGGGGCTTCAAGTAAGGCTGTGTCATCGTGCTCTTCCTCAATCCTTACCGAGAATGGCGACGCCCGCGACGCCGTGGACCGCATAGCCCTGCGAAAGGACCGCGCCGATCTTCGCATCCTTGACCTGGCGCGCGTCGCATTCACCGCGCAGCTGCTTGACCACTTCGACGACTTGCATGCCGCTGGGGTTGCCGCAATGACTGTGCGAAAGCATGCCGCCGTCGGTGTTGGTCGGCAGCTTGCCGCCCAGCTTCAGGTGGCCTTCCTTGATGAATTCGTGGCCTTCGCCCAGCTTGCAGAACCCCATTTCCTCGATGTTGCGGGCCATGGTGATCGGGAAACAGTCATACATGCCGGTCACGTCGATCTCGTCGCGCGAGATGCCCGAATTGCCGAATGCAATCTCGCTCGCCTTGCGCACCGACTGGCCATTGTCGTTGATCCAGTCATTGGTGAACGACATGTAGAAGTCGGTATAGATGCCCTCGCCGCCGCCCAGCACCCAGACCGGGTCCTTGCGGCAGTTCTTCGCCACTTCGGCGGAGGCGACGAGGATCGCATAGCCGCCGTCGTTGTCCAGCGAGCAATCGAGCCGGTGCAACGGCGAGCTAATCATCGGCGAATCGATCACGTCCTGCACCGTGATCTCACCGCGCTCGCCCATGATCGAGGCCGGGTTGAGCGTGGCGTGATAGCGCGCGATCACCGGATATTCGGCGAGATTCTCGTAGGGCGCGTTGAACTGGTCCATGTAGCGGCGCGTCCACAGCGCATACCATGCCGACATATAGGCACCGTGGATGTTGAAATCCCAGTCGGGAACGCGTGGTGCCTTGCGCACAACCGGCACCTGCTCCTGCGCGGCGCGCTGCTTGGACGGGCCGGCGCGCATCCCGGCATTGCCGAAATAGATGCAGACCACGTTGGTGAGACCCGCCGCGATCGCCGCCGCCGCCTTGGTGACGAGCGCACCGGCGATTCCGTGCGAGGTATAGGTCATCGGCCTTCCGCCAAGCTGCTCGACCCACATCTGCTGCGCGGTGAGGCTGGCGTCGTACATCATCGAGGAAAGGCCATCGATGTCGCTGTGCTTGAGGCCCGCATCGTCGAGCGCGCCCTGGATCGCCTCGAGCGCGAGGGTCCACGGGGTGCCCTCGAGCATCCGCGCCTGCTTGGTATTGTAGACGCCGACGATTGCCGCCTTGCGTTGCGGGAAACTCATGCGGGTCACTCCCTTTTGCCTTGCCCATGAGCGGGCCGGCATTTCACTTAACTCAATTACAATCTGCCGCCCCGCTAGCAGAACAGATCGGCATTGCACAATATCTCAATTCGACCCTCGTTCACGTCCGCGCAGGCTGGGCTCGACGATCTCCTTCGCGCCGGGATTCGAAACCGCGCGCGACTGCCGCCGGGCGATTTCCCATCGGTCACCGGTCCGCCGAAGCTCCCAGCGGCCGAACGACTGGCGCCAGACCTGCGATTGCCCCTCCGGCCGTTTGCCCTCGCGGACATAGACGGTCTGGTAACCGGTCGCGACCGCGTGATCGGCATCGATCACGTCGATCCGGAACGGCCCCATGACATGCGCGGAATAAGGCTGGATCGACTGGTGCACTTCGGATTCGATGATCCCGCGCGATTGCTCGCGGCCCTGCGCGATCACGTTGCCGTCGATCTCGATCACGCAATCATCGGTCCACAGCGTCATCATCGCGGGAATATCGTTGGTGTCGGCGGCAAGGCCATAAGTGGTGATGACCTGCTGCACGGCGAGCCGCGCCTCCGCCGCCTCCAGCCTGCGTTCCAGCAGCTCAACCCTCTGCGCCAGATCTTCTTTTGCGATTGCCGTGCTCCCTTGCGTCAGCGAAACGGCGATTGTGATCGACCACGCCAGCCATCGGCCATTGCGCGAATGAGCCATTCGGCTAGTCTCCTCTCCAAAGGTCCACATGGGACAGCAGAGGACATAGCATGATTAAAGGCAAGCCCGCGCTCATCATCCACGAGATGCAGAAGTTCGTGGTCGATCCGGCCTACGCGGGTTTCCCCGCACTGGCCAACCAGGTGGTCGAGCGCGGCATCGCGAAGAATATCTCGGCGCTCGCCGCAGCCTTCCGCAAAGCTGGCGCGCCGGTGTTTCACACGCCAGCGCGGGGGCGGCCAGATCGTGCCGACGTCAAGGTCAACACGCTGATCGCGGCGATGGGCATGAAGGGCACGCCCTTGCCGCAAGATCATCCCGCGCAAGCCTATGCCGAAGGCTGCGAGTTTCACGAGGGCGATTTCGAGATCGCACGCTCGTCGGGGATGACCGCGATGGTCGGCACCCAGCTCGATACCCTGATGCGCCGCATGGGCGTAGAGACGGTCGTCGTAACCGGCGTTTCGGTCAATGTCGGGGTGGCGGGCAATGTCATGGTTGCGTCGGAACTGGGCTATCACGTCCTGGTGCCCGACGACTGCATCGCTGCCTCGGACGAAGCTACGCATCGCGCCATTGTCGACAACCAGTTCAGGATGATCGCTCGCATTGTCCAGAGCGCGGACGTGATCGCCGCGCTGGAGGCATAAAGCCGACAGGTTTGCCGAGCGCGGCGGTTTGTCCTAGCCCGGCGCGATGCTGTTTCGCGACCTGCTGATTCTCGCTGCGCCTTATCGCCTGCAGATCGCCCTGCTGGCCACTCTGTCGATTGTCAGCGCCGTGGTGACCCTGGCAATTCCGGCGCTCGGCGCGAGCCTGCTTGGCGGCATGTACAGCCAAAGCGGTCAGGAGACGGGCACTGTCGCTGCGCTGCTTGTAGCTGCGGTGATGCTGACCGCGCT